>JBJSXF010000061.1:0-39739 GCA_046086225.1 Actinomycetota bacterium
GAATCCGGCGACCTACACCGGGGTGTTCGACAAGATCCGCACGCTCTTCGCGACGACCCCCGAAGCGAAGGTGCGCGGGTACCAACCCGGGCGGTTCTCCTTCAACGTGAAGGGTGGCCGGTGCGAGGCGTGTCAGGGCGACGGCACCCTCAAGATCGAGATGCACTTCCTCCCCGACGTCTACGTGCCGTGCGAGGTGTGCAAGGGGGCGCGCTACAACCGCGACACGCTCGAGGTCACCTGGCGGGGCCGGAGCATCGCCGAGGTGCTCGACCTGCCCACCGAGGAGGCACTCGGGTTCTTCGAGCACCAGCAGACCATTGCCCGGCAACTCGCCACCCTCGTCGATGTCGGCCTCGGGTATGTGCGACTCGGGCAGTCGGCGCCGACGCTCTCGGGCGGCGAGGCCCAGCGGGTCAAGCTCTCGACCGAGCTCGGCAAGCGTTCGACGGGGCGGACCATCTACATCCTCGACGAGCCGACGACCGGTCTCCACTTCGAGGATGTGCGCCGGCTGCTCGGGGTCTTGCAGCGCCTCGTCGATGTCGGCAACACGGTGCTCGTGATCGAGCACAATCTCGACGTCGTGAAGAGCGCCGACTGGATCATCGATCTCGGGCCCGAGGGAGGCCGCGGTGGCGGATCGGTCGTGGCCGAGGGGTCGCCCGAGCACATCGCGTCCGTCGCGGCGAGTCACACGGGGCGGTATCTCGCTCCCCTCCTGGGCGGTCCGGTGTGAGCGAACCCGGGGTGCCCGGCCTCGATCCCGAGGCTTGGGAACGCAATGCGAAGTGGTGGCAGGACGGTTTCACCGAGGGTGCGGACGCCGAGTACGAGGAGCAGATCATCCCGTTGGCGGTCGCCGCACTGGCCGGTGCGGCGCGCGTGCTCGACATCGGCGCGGGAGAGGGTCAGATCGCTCGCCGGGTGGCCCGGACGGGTGCCGAGGTGGTCGGCATCGATCCGACCCGGGCCCAGATCACCGAGGCCCGGGACCGGGGCGGAGCCGTGCGCTACGCCCGGGCCGCAGCGACCGCGCTGCCCTTCGTCGACGGCGCGTTCGACGCCGTCGTGGTGTGCCTCGTGTTCGAGCACATCCTGGAGCCGGAACTCGCGATCAATGAGATCGCGCGGGTCCTCGAGCCGGGCGGCCGGTTCGTCTTCTTCCTGAACCACCCGCTGCTCCAGACGCCGGGCAGCGGTTGGGTCATCGACCATGATCTCGACGAGCAGTACTGGCGGGTCGGCCCGTACCTCGGGGTCGACATCGTGATGGAGGAACTCGCGCCCGGGGTCCGCCTGCCGTTCGTGCACCGTCCGCTCTCGCACTACGTGAACGCGATGGCCGCCGCTGGTTTGCTCATCGAGCACATGGACGAGCCCCGGCCGCCCGAGGGCTTCCTCGCCCGGGCACCCGAGTACCGTGACGCGGCCGACATTCCCCGCCTGCTCGGACTCCGGGCCCGGAAGGTCGGCTGAGTCGACGCCGATCAGGCGATTTCGAGCATCCGGTCGAGTGCGACCCGGGCCCAGCGCCGGGTCTCGGGGTCGACAGTGATCCGGTTCACCACTTCCCCGGCCACGAGGCGCTCGAGCACCCAGGCGAGGTGCGGAGCGTCGATCCGGAACATCGTGGCGCACGGGCAGACGAGCGGGTCGAGGGTGAACACCGTCTTGTCGGGGTGGGCGCGGGCGAGCCGTTGCACCATGTGGATCTCGGTCCCGACCGCGAGGGTCGAACCGGTGGGCGCGGCGGCCACCCACTCCTGGATGCGCTCGGTGGAGCCGACCCGGTCGGCCATGCGCACCACCTCGTGAGCGCATTCGGGGTGCACGATGACCTCGACTCCGGGGTGGTCGCGGCGTGCCGCCTCGACGTGCTCGGGGCGGAAGCGCTGGTGCACCGAGCAGTGCCCCTTCCAGAGGAGCAGCACCGACCGTTCGACATCGGCCGGAGTGCAGCCGCCGTGGTCGCGGTGCGGGTCCCAGAGCTGCATGGTCTCCGGCCCGTAGCCCATGGTGATGCCGGTGTTGCGGCCGAGGTGCTGGTCGGGGAAGAAGAGCACGCGATCGCCCCGGGCGAGGGCCCATTCGAGGACGGCCCGGGCGTTCGACGACGTGCAGACGGCGCCGCCGTGCTCGCCGACAAAGGCCTTCAGTGCCGCCGAGGAATTCATGTAGGTGATGGGGACGACCCGTTCGGTGTCCACGGTCCGGGCCAGATCGGACCAGGCCTCCTCGACCTGCTCGATGTCCGCCATGTCCGCCATCGAGCAGCCGGCGTTCAGGTCGGGGAGGATCACTCGCTGGTGATCGGCCGTGAGCACATCGGCCGACTCGGCCATGAAGTGGACACCGCAGAACACGATGTCGGTCGCGTCGTGATTGTCGGCCGCGAACCGGGCGAGTCGGAACGAGTCGCCGACCGCGTCGGCCCAGCGGATCACCTCGTCGCGCTGGTAGTGGTGACCGAGGATGACGAGGCGGTCGCCGAGCGCCGACTTGGCCGCGCCGATCCGTTCGACGAGCTCATCGGGGGTCGCGGTCGTGTACTCGTCGGCCAGGGGGGCCTGCAGTCGGAGCATGAGGGATCCTGCCCTTCGTCGGGCGCCCTTCATCGGCCGGTGGGTGGCAGCCGGGTCGCCAGCACCACGGGGTTGTCGGCCTCGGGGCTTCGATGCAACGGTGCCGGAGACCCGGCCGACACCATCACCCAGCATAATCCGGCTCGCGGCCGGGCTTCCGCTCCGGCCGGCTCGGCAACCCGCGACAATGGCGCCATGGTGCCGCGGCCCCCGCCCGGGTCGGTCCCCGACGCTCCGGGCTCCTACCAGTTCCTCGACGCCGCAGGGCGGGTGATCTACGTCGGGAAGGCGAAGAGCCTCCGGAGCCGGGTCGGTTCCTACTTCGCGGCGCCGGGAACGTTGGCCGAACGGACACGGCAGATGGTCGATGCGGCGGCGACCGTCGAGTGGATCGTCGCCCGCAACGAGGTCGAGGCCCTGCTCCTCGAGTTCAATCTCATCAAGGTGCACCGGCCGCGGTTCAACGTCCGGCTGAAGGACGACAAGAGTTTCCCGTTCCTGGCCGTCACGGTCGGCGACCCCTGGCCTCGGGCGACCTTCATGCGGGGTCGGAAGCGGACGGGAGTCCGGTACTTCGGCCCGTACACCAACGTCTCGGCGATTCGCGAGACCCTCGACCTGCTCCTGCGCACGTTCCCCGTCCGCACGTGCAGCGACGCCAAGCTCGAACGGCATCGTCGGCTCGGACGCCCGTGCCTGTTCGCCCACATCGAGAAGTGCGCGGCCCCGTGCGTGGATGCGGTCACGCCCGAGGAGTACTCGGGACTGGTGGGGGACCTGCTCGGCTTCCTCGCCGGTGATCACGACCCGGTGCTCCGGCGGCTCGAAGCCGAGATGAGTACGGCTTCGGATGCGCTCGAGTTCGAGCGGGCGGCCCGACTGCGGGATCAGCTCGCGAACGTGCGGCGGGCCGTCGAACGCCAGCAGATGGTGGCCGCCAAGGAGGAGGACTTCGATCTCCTCGGCCTCGCCGAGGATCCGCTCGAGGCGGCGTTCGAGCTCATCGTCGTACGGCGCGGCCGGGTGGCGGGCCGACGCACGGTGCTCGTCGATCGGGTCGAGGACTTGACGGTTCCCGCCCTCATTGCCCGGGTCGTGGAGCAGCTCTACGCCGGACAGGAGGGGGCCGAGATGCCCCGGGAGTTGCTGGTGCCCGTCGAGCCCGATGACGTCGGGGTGCTCGAGGAGGCGCTGACGACGGCGCGCGGGACACGGGTCCGGATCCGGGTGCCGCAACGGGGCGGGAAGCGCGAGCTCCTCGAGACCGCCAACCTCAATGCCCGGGAGTCGTTCCGGCGGCACCGGCTCCGGCGGGCCTCCGATCACAACGCCAGGGCCCGGGCGCTCGTCGCGCTGCGCGAAGCGCTCGATCTCCCGGAAGCCCCCCTGCGGATCGAGTGCTACGACATCTCGAACCTCCAGGGCACCGAGATCGTCGGATCGATGGTCGTCCTGGAGGACGGGCTCCCGAAGCCCACGGATTACCGGCACTTCCGGGTTCGGCTCGACCATCAGGACGATTTCGCCGCGATGGAAGACGTGCTCACCCGGCGCTTGCGGCGGCTGGTCGAGGACGAACGCACGGTTCCGTCCGGCGAGGCGGGAGCCGGCTCCGATCCTGGGTCGGGCGCCACCGCAACGGCGCGCCGGCGCTTCGCCTACCCGCCGAATCTGCTCCTGATCGACGGCGGGCGGGGTCAGCTCAACGTCGCCGTCCGCGTGCTCGAACGCCTCGGGGTGACGGGCGTGGCGGTCGCCGGGCTCGCCAAGCGATTCGAGGAGGTGTACCTCCCCGACCGTCCCGAGCCGGTGCGGATCCCGCGCGACTCGGAAGCCCTCTACCTCTTGCAGCAGGCGCGCGACGAAGCGCACCGATTCGCCGTGAGCCACCACCGTCGGCTCCGGGGCAAGCGGATGACCCGCTCGGTACTCGACGGCATCCCCGGGCTCGGACCGGCGCGGCGGAAGCGCCTCCTCGCCGAGTTCGGGACGGTCCGTCGGCTCCGGGAGCTCAGCGAGGAGGAGCTCGTCGGGCTGCCGTGGCTCCCCGATGGCGTCGCCCGGTCGACGTTTGCCCAGTTGCACGCGCCGAAGCGCGCGAGGATCGGCGAACGATGAGCCCCGATCTCGCACGCCTGGCCGTCACCATCGTCACCGGGATGTCGGGGGCGGGGCGATCCGAGGCGGCGAACGCGCTCGAGGACCTCGGCTTCTTCGTGATCGACAACCTGCCGCCGCGGCTGATCGCCGAGGTGGCCGCGCTCGCCGGGGGGAACGACCAACCCCCGCCGTACGCGCTCGTCGTCGATGTCCGCTCGGGCGACTTCCTCGCAGACCTCGAATCGGCGACCGACCGACTCCGGGGTGAGGGCGCCTCGGTGCGCACGCTCTTCCTCGACGCGGCCGACGAGGTGCTCGTGCGCCGGTACGAGGCGAGTCGTCGGCGCCATCCGCTCTCGACCAGCGTCCGGGTTGCCGACGGCATCGCGCGCGAGCGGGAGCTGCTCGCTCCGCTCCGGGGCGAGGCCGACCTCCTCGTCGACACCACCAACCTGAATGTCCACCAGCTGCGGTCCCGGCTCCACGAGCTCTTCGCCGGTGCGACCGAGGCTCCCGGATTGCGGGTGAACGTCGTGTCCTTCGGGTACAAGCACGGCCTGCCGCTCGACGTCGACATCGTCCTCGATTGCCGCTTCCTCCCCAATCCCCACTGGATCGACGAGCTGCGGCCGCTCACCGGGCTCGATCCGGCGGTGCGAGACTTCGTATTGGTCGCGGCGGACGGGTTCGTCGAGCGGATTGGAGCGGTCTTCGAGCACACGCTTCCCGGGTACGCGGACGAAGGGAAGGCCTACCTCTCGATCGGGGTCGGCTGCACCGGTGGGCGACACCGCAGCGTCGCCGTCGCCGAGCGGCTGGCCGCGACGCTCCGCGATCTCGGCGCCGACCCTGTCGTGCATCACCGGGACATCGGGCGTGACTGAGGCGGGCCCACGCGTCGTCGCGCTCGGCGGCGGGCACGGACTGGCCGTCACGCTCCGGGCGGTCCGGCGTTACGCATCGGATATCACGGCGATCGTCAGCGTGGCCGACGACGGGGGCAGCTCCGGTCGCCTCCGCCGTGCGCTCGATGTCCCGGCTCCGGGCGATCTCCGGCGGTGCCTCGTCGCGCTCGCCGAGGGCGCCTACCCGTGGCCCGATGCCTTCGAGCACCGGTTCGAAGCCGGGGAGCTCGCCGGACACGCGCTCGGCAACCTGATCCTCGTCGGGCTGGCCGAGACGCTCGGCGGGTTGGAACCGGCCCTGGCCGCGGCCGGTCGGCTCCTGGGTGCCGTCGGCACGGTGCTCCCGGCGACCGAGCGACCGGTCGCCCTGGTCGCCGAGACGGGGGGTGAGGCGATCGAAGGCCAGGTGGCAGTGGCCCGGGCCGGCTCGCTGCGCACCCTCGACGCAGTGCGGCTCGAACCGTCCGGGGTCGCTCCGCCGGTTCGGGTGCCCGAGGCGATCGGCGCGGCCGATCAGGTGGTGATCGCTCCCGGCTCGCTCTTCACGAGCGTGCTGGCGGTGCTCGCCGTCCCCGAGATCGCCCGGGCTGTCCGCGATGCTCCCGGCTGTGTCGTCCAGATCGCGAACCTCGCCGCCGAGGCCGAGACGACGGGTCTCACCGCAGCAGACCACGTGCGCCGGGTCGCGGCGAGCACCGGTCGGATCGATGCCGTGCTCTGGGACCCGGGTGCCGGCCTCGGACCCGACGAAGACGCGGCCGCCGAGACGGGGGCGCGATCGGTCGTCGCGTCGGTTGCCGCCCCGGATGGGCGTGCGCATGATCCGGAGCGGTTGGCGCAGGCACTGGCATCTCTGATGTAGTCCGCCGGGCATCACCACGTCCGGAGCAGGGGAGAGGGGACAGATGGCGGTTCGAGTCGGCATCAACGGGTTCGGGCGGATCGGTCGATCCTTCACCCGGGCGATCCTCGCCCGGGGCGCGGAGGCGGGCGTCGAGCTCGTCGCGGTCAACGATCCCTTCGGCGACGAGCAGACGATGGCGTTCCTGCTCAAGCACGACTCCGTCGGCGGGGTCATCCCCAACGAGGTCACCGCCGGCACCGGCGGGTTCGGCATCGACGGCCGGGAAGTCCGCAAGCTCGAGCACCGGGACCCGGCGGAAATCCCCTGGGGTGAGCACGGGGTCGACGTGGTCATCGAGTCGACCGGCCTCTTCACCTCTCGAGAGAAGGCGGCCGCCCACCTCACGGGTGGGGCGAAGCGCGTCATCATCTCGGCTCCGGCCAACGATGCCGACGTCACCGTGTGCATGGGAGTGAACGACGAGGCGTTCGACCCGGCGGCCCACACGGTCATCTCGAACGCGTCGTGCACGACGAACTGCCTGGCGCCGCTCGCCAAGGTGCTGGACGACGCCTTCGGGGTCGAGCAGGGGTTCATCACCACCGTGCACGCCTACACGAGCGACCAGCAGCTGCAGGACCAGGCCACCGCGACCCGATCGGGCAAGCCCGACCTCCGGCGGATGCGGGCGGCTGCGCTCTCGATCATCCCGAGTTCGACCGGGGCGGCCAAGGCGATCGGTCTCGTCCTCCCGGGTCTCAAGGGCAAGCTCGACGGCCTGGCCATGCGCGTGCCGACGCCGACGGGGTCGATCACCGACCTCGTCGCGGTCGTGAAGGGCTCGCCCGACATCGATGCCGTGAACGCCGCGTTCCGTGAGGCGGCCGACCGGGCCTCGTACCGGGGGGTGCTGCGCTACGCCGACGACACCCTCGTCTCGGCCGACATCGTCGGCAACCCGGCGTCCTGCATCTTCTCGGCGCCCGACACGATGGTGAACGGCACGATGGTGAAGGTGCTCGGCTGGTACGACAACGAGTGGGGCTACTCGAACCGACTGGTCGACCTCGTCGGCTTCGTCGGGAACCGGTAAGGCGTGGTCGCACCGGTCCCGCAGCTCGAGGATCTCCCGATCGAGCGGGGCACCCGTGTCCTGCTGCGAGCCGACTTCAACGTCCCGTTGCGGGACGGGATCATCACCGACGACCTGAGGATCTCGGCTGCCCTCCCGACGATCCGCTGGCTCCTCGACCGGGGTGCCTCGGTCGTCATCTGCTCGCACCTCGGCCGTCCGAAGGGGAGCCCCGCACCGGAGTTCTCGCTGGCGCCGATCGCTGCCCACCTCGGCTCGCTCCTGGGCCAGTCGGTCGAGTGCTCGCCCGAGGTCGTCGGATTCGAATCGCTCGGTCGGGCCCAGTCATTGCCACCGGACGGGGTGATGCTCGTCGAGAATCTCCGGTTCGAGCCGGGCGAGGAAGGGTGCGACCCGGCCTTCGCAGCGAACCTCTCGGCGCTCGGTGACGTCTACGTCGACGATGCGTTCGGGGCGGCCCACCGGGCCCACGCCTCGATCGTCGGTCCGCCCCGCCTCCTGCCCTCGGCGGCCGGGCGGCTGCTTGCACGCGAGGTGGAGGTGCTCGGGCGCCTCCTCGATGCTCCGGCCCGCCCGTTCGTCGCGGTGCTCGGCGGGGCCAAGGTGAGCGACAAGCTGGGAGTGATCGATGCGCTGCTCGAGCGCTGCGACACGATCTGCATCGGTGGCGCGATGGCGTTCACCTTCCTGGCCGCTCGCGGTGGCGACATCGGCGCCTCGCTCGTCGAGCCCGACCGGATCGACCGGTGCCGCGAACTCCTCGCCTCGGGCCGGATCGAGATCCCGACCGATGTCGTGGCGGCCGAGGCGATCGCGGCCGACGCCCGGACCCGTCACGTCGGCGCCGGCGCCGTACCCGCGGGTCTCATGGGCCTCGACGTGGGGCCCGAGACAGCCGGCCACTACGCCGAGATCATCGAGTCGGCGGCGACCGTGCTCTGGAACGGCCCGATGGGAGTCTTCGAGCTCGAGCCGTTCGCGGCGGGCACCCGCACCGTCGGCCAGGCGGTCGCCGACTGCCGAGGTTTCACGGTCGTCGGTGGTGGCGACAGTGCCGCTGCCGTGCGCAGCATGGGGCTCGCCGACCGGATCGACCACGTTTCGACGGGCGGGGGAGCGACGCTCGAGCTCATCGAGCTCGGCGACCTGCCCGGGCTCGAGGCCCTGAGGGAAGGAACGGTGCGATGAGCACTCGCCGTCCGATGATGGCAGGCAACTGGAAGATGCACCACACGCACCTCGACGCGATCCAGGTCGTGCAGAAGCTCGGCTTCCGACTGGAGAAGGCCGACCTCGAGCGGGTCGAGACGGTCGTCTGCCCGGCGTTCACCGCGCTGCGCTCGGTGCAGACGACGATCGACGCCGACCGGCTCGACATCAAGCTCGGCGCCCAGGATTGCCACTGGGAGGACAAGGGCGCGTACACCGGCGAGGTGAGCCCGGGAATGCTGGCGAAGCTCACCGTCGACTACGTGATCGTCGGACACTCGGAGCGGCGCCAGATGTTCGGGGATACCGACGAGGTCGTGGCCCGCAAACTCCGGGCGGTGCTCGGCGCAGGCATGGCCCCGATCATCTGCTGCGGCGAGACGCTCGAGGAGCGCGAGGCGGGCACGACCGAGGCGCGGGTTCGGGGACAGGTCGCGGCTGCGTTGGGCGGGCTCTCGGCGGCCGATGCCAACCGCTGCGTCGTCGCGTACGAGCCGATCTGGGCCATCGGTACGGGACGAACGGCGACCCCCGAGGATGCGAACGCCGTCATTGCCATGGTGCGGGACGAGATCGGACGAGTGGTCGGGGCCCAGGCGGCGGCCGGGTTGCGGATCCTCTACGGAGGGAGCGTCAACGCCGGGAACGTCGCCGCCCTCATGGCCATGCCCGAGATCGACGGCGGGCTCGTCGGCGGGGCCTCGCTGGATCCCGACGACTTCGCCCGGCTCGTCCGCTACGAGGCGGGCTGATCGGATCGGGCCCCCGGCGGAGCCGCCGTGGCGTCTACACTCTCGGCGATGCTCCTGAACGCCATCCTGATCGGGATCCACCTGCTCTCGGCCTTCACGCTGATCCTGTTCGTCCTGCTCCATGCGGGCCGGGGTGGTGGGCTCTCCGACATGTTCGGCGGGGGCGGAGCGGGCGGTGGGGCCATGGCGGGATCGACCGTCGTCGAGAAGAATCTCGACCGACTCACGGTCGTCGTGGCCCTGATCTTCATGTTCACGACGATCTTCCTCTCCATCCGGCTCACCTGAGGCTGCCTCACGGGGCCCGGGGCTCCGGCCGGTCCCGGCTGCGGGGCTCCGCCACTCGGACGTTTCCGGCGCGTAGGTTGACGGGGTTCCCGTCCCTGCCCGGAACTCCGGAGGACCCGTGCGCCGTCCCCTCGTTGTGAAGCCGATCCGGGTTCGGATCACCACCGTCCTCGTGCTCGCCCTGATTACGGGGCTGACCGCGTGCGGGGGCTCCGGTTCCGGGAGCAGCGAGAACACGCTCGTCATCGGCGCTGAGCAGTGGCCCGACTGTGTCAATCCGATCACCCAGTGTGCCAACTCGTCGTGGCAACTGTGGGCGGTGGGAGAGCACGTCTTCCCTCAGCTCACCGAGCTGAACGATCGCAACGAATTCGTGGCGTCGCCGCTCCTCGCCGAGATGCCGACGGTCGCGAACGGGGGCATCTCGGGCGAGGGTGCGAACTTCACGATCACCTACCGGCTCAACCCGAAGGCGGTGTGGGACGACGGCACGCCGATCACATCGGAAGACGTGCGTTTCTCCTGGCGTGCGGTCCTCGATACCAAGGGTACGCTCACAACCGCGGGTTACGACAAGATCACGGCGATCGACACGCCCGATCCGCAGACGGCGATCGTGCGGTTCGGCGAGACCTATCCCGACTGGCCCGACGTGCTCGGCGGCTACACCGGGGTGATCCTCCAGAAGGCGAAGTTCCCGGGCGGTACCGACGTCAGCAAGACGATGCAGACCGCGATCGACTTCTCGGGGGGCCCGTGGAAGCTGCAGTCGTTCAGTGACGCGCGAGCCGTGCTCGTCCGGAACGAGCGGTACTGGGATCCGGCTCGCCGACCGAAGCTCGACTCGGTGACCTTCGTCCCGGCGACCACGACGGGGACCGAGACCGAAGCACTGAAGACGGGGCAGGTCGACGCCATCTATCCCCAACCGGCCCCCGAGCTCCCCGCCCAGCTCCGCGGTGACGACATCGAGACTGCCTACGGCGTGACGACCCAATACGAGAGCCTCGTCATGAACCTGAAGGAAGGCAGGCCGTTCGCCGACCCCAATGTCCGGGAGGCCTTCAGCTACGCCTTCGACCGGAACCTCTTTCTCTCCGACATCGTGAAGCCGTTCGCGCCCGACACCGCGCTGCTGCAGTGCGCGGCGTGGGTGCCCGGGATCGGACCGTGGTGCCCCGGGGCGGACGGTCCGTGGTCGGACGTCGAGGCGGATCCCGCCAAGGTCGAGACCGCGATGGCTCGGTCCGGGTACGCGAAGGACTCCGAGGGCTTCTGGGCCAAGGACGGCCGGCGGCTCGAGATCGGCTGGTCGGTGACCTCCGGCAACGCCCGGCGCGAGGCCACCCAGGCGCAGTTCATCCCGCTGCTCGCCGAGCAGGGCTTCTCGGTCCGGGCCGACAATTCCGACGCCGACACGTTCTTCGCCAAGCAACTCCCGGCGGGCGAATACGACCTGTCGATGTTCATCAACGTGGTGAGCCCGGATCCGGCGGTCTCGGCGCTCTACGCCTGCGACCAGATCCCGGGTCCGGAGAACGACGGGGCGGGCCAGAACGTCCAGTGGTACTGCGACCCCGAGGCCGAGCGACTGATGAAGATCATCGACACCTCGATCGACCCGGCCGCCCGACTCGACGCCGTGCGTGACCTCGATCAGCTCCTGCGCGACCAGTACGTCGCCTTCCCGCTCAATCCCTTCCCGGCGCTCGTCGCCTGGCGAACCGATCGAGTGGCGGGTCCGGTCGATCGGTTCGTCAACAGCCCGCTGAGCGTCTTCCGGAATCTCTGGGAGTGGGAGCGCGCGTAGCGGCGCGGTCCGATCGCTCGCCTTCATGCTCCGATTCGTCGCTCGGCGGCTCGTCTGGGGGATCCCGGTGCTCCTGGTGGGCAGCCTGGTGACGTTCGTCGCGCTGCGCATGACGACCCAACCGGTGACTGCGGCCCGTCGGCTCCGTGTCGACCCGCAGGCGATCGCCCGGTACCGGGCCGAGTTGGGGCTCGATCGGTCCTGGCTCGAGCAGTACGCGGGCTACGTCGGCCGCTTCTTCCGGGGTGATCTCGGCACCTCGTTCACGACTCAGGCGCCGGTCTGGCCCGAACTGCGCACCGCGCTCGTCAACAGCATCGTGCTCGCGCTCGTCGCGGCGGTGATCTACATGGCGCTCGGGGTCGCGCTCGGGGTGCTGTCGGCGGTGCGCCAGTACTCGTGGTTCGATCATGCGACGACCGGGCTGTCGTTCGTCGGCCTGGCGTTGCCTCCGTTCGTGTTCGGCTTGATCTGCATCGTCGCCGTCGGTACCTGGTATCAGGGTCTCTCCGGGGCGAGTCAGCCGCTCCTCCCGTTCGTCGGCGGCGTGTACTCGCCGCGGACCCAAGGCTTCGATCTCGCCGATCGAGCCCGCCATCTCGCCCTCCCGGTGATCGTTCTCTCGGTCCAGCAGATTGCGGTGTACAGCCGCTATATGCGGACCGGCATGTTGGAGACGCTGAGCGCCGACTATCTCCGCACCGCCCGGGCCAAGGGACTCGGGGAGCGGAAGGTGATCCTGCAGCATGCGCTGCGCAACGCGCTCATCCCGGTCGTCACCTTCGCGGCCATCGACATCGGTGCGCTCGCCGGCGGATTGATCGTGACCGAGGAGATCTTCGGCTACCAGGGGATGGGCAAGTACTTCCTCGACAACTACCACAACGCGGATTACCCGGCGCTCCTGCCCTGGGTGATGATCGTCATCCTCTTCGTGGTGGCCTTCAACATCATCGCTGACATCACGTACGCGTGGCTCGATCCGAGGATTCGTGTCGGCTGAGAGCGGCGGCGTATCCGACGGGGTGGCATCGGGCCGTCCGGTCAGCCCGGGCCGACTCGCCTGGCGTCGATTCCGCCGCCACCGCCTGGCGCTGGTGGGGGTCGGCATCCTCCTGGTGATCACGGTCGCGTGCGTCCTCGCGCCGCTTCTCACTCGGTACGGTCCGAACGACCTGATCCGGATCGACGGTGTGAAGGCCACCCTCCGGTCGCCCCAGGCTCGATTCTGGCTCGGTACCAACGAACGTGCGAACGACGTGTGGTCGACGGTGCTCTACGGCGGGCGGGTGTCGCTCGCCGTCGGCATCGCGGTCGCGGTCGTTTCCAGCCTCTTCGGGACGGTCGTCGGGGTGGCGGCGGGCTGGTTCGGCGGCTGGATCGACAACGTGCTGATGCGGATCACGGATCTGTTCCTCGCCCTGCCCTTCCTGGTCGCCGCGATCATGCTCAGCCAGGCTCCGGCGACCCAGTCGTGGGCCCGCGTCGTCTTCGGTCCGCCGAACAGCATCCGCTCGGTCGTGGTGGTGATCGCCCTCGTCTTCTGGATGCCGGTCGCCCGCATTCTGCGCGGCCTCGTGCTGTCGCTGAAGGAGAAGGAGTTCGTCGAGGCCGCCCGAGCTGCCGGGGCGGGTGACCTCCGGATCATCCTCCGGCATCTCGTGCCGAACTGCTCGGGACAGATCGTCGTCAACACGACGCTGTCGGTCTCGGCTGCGATTCTCACCGAGTCGGCGCTCTCGTACCTCGGCTACGGAGTCGACGGGGTCACGACGCCGACCTGGGGCAACCTCTTGAATCGGGCCCAGGGCTACATCCAGCCCCACCCGAATCTGCTCCTCGGTCCGGGTCTGGCCGTCATCTTCACGGTGCTGTGCATCAACTTCGTCGGTGACGCCCTCCGCGATGCACTCGACCCGGCCCAGGTTCAGAAGTGACGGGGGCCGGGGGCGGGAACGAGGCGCTCCTCGTGATTCGCGATCTCCGGGTCTCGTTCCGGACGCCCGACGGCACGGTCGAAGCCGTCCGGGGTATCGACCTCGATCTCGCCCCCGGCGAGGTGCTCGGCATCGTGGGGGAGTCAGGGTCGGGGAAGTCGGTCGCCATGCTGGCCGTGCTCGGGCTCCTGCCCCGGAACGCGACCGTCAGTGGCTCGGCCCGGTTCCGGGATCGGGAGCTCATCGGAATGTCCGGGCGGGAGCTCCGTGCGGTGCGGGGAGCCGGGATCGGAATGGTCTTCCAGGATCCGCTCACCGCGCTCAACCCCGTGCACCGGGTCGGTCGCCAGATCGCGGAAGCGATCCGGGCCCACCGACGCGACCTCCCGAAGGCCCGAGCGGAGGCCCGGTCGGTCGAGCTGCTCGACGCGGTCGGTATCCCCGATCCGGCGCGACGGGCCCGGGCGTTCCCGCACGAACTCTCGGGCGGCATGCGGCAACGGGTGATGATCGCGATGATGATCGCGAACGAGCCGGCGGTCCTCGTCGCCGACGAACCCACGACGGCGCTCGATGTGACGGTCCAGGCCCAGATCCTCGACCTCCTCGACGAGATCCGGATCCGATCGGGCACGGCGATCGTCTTCATCACCCACGATCTGGGTGTCATCGCCCGGATCGCCGACCGGGTGCAGGTGCTCTATGCCGGGCGTACCGCCGAGGTAGCCCCGACGGGCGCACTGTTCGCCGGGCCGGAGCACCCGTATACGGCGGGACTCCTCGGTGCGGTTCCCGGGGTCGGGCGGTTGCGGCCCGATGGCATCCCCGGGTCGCCTCCGTCGATGCTGACGCCCCCGAACGGCTGCGGATTCCACCTGCGCTGCTCGCGGGCCGACGCCCGGTGTGCATCGGCTCAGCCCCCGCTCGTGGCGTCGGGGCCGGGTCGGGCCCGGGCCTGCTTCCTGCCGCTCGGGCCGGATGGGCCGTCGTGAGCGAAGCCGCGTTCCTCGAGGTCTCGGATCTCGTGAAGGAGTTCCCGGTCCGGGCGTCGCGCGCGGTGGTGCGGGCCGTGGCCGACGTCTCGTTCACGCTCGGTCGGGGACGATCGCTCGGCATCGTCGGCGAATCGGGTTCCGGGAAGTCGACGCTCGTCCGGTGCGTGCTCCGCCTGCTCGAACCCGATTCTGGGCGGGTCGTCCTGGACGGCGTCGACCTCACCCGAGCCTCGCGGGGCGATCTCCGGCGGCAGCGGCGCAAGATGCAGATCGTCTTCCAGGACCCGTTCTCGGCGCTCGATCCCCGGATGACGGTCGGTGCGATCGTGGCGGAACCGCTCCTGATCCACCGGGTGCCGGGCGACCGGGCGGCTCGGGTCGCCGAGCTGCTGCGGCTCGTCGGCCTCGACGCCGACCACGTGAACCGGTTTCCCCACGAGTTCTCGGGTGGGCAGCGCCAACGGGTCGGGATAGCCCGGGCCTTGGCCCTGGCCCCGGAGCTCCTCGTGCTCGACGAGCCGGTCTCCGCGCTCGACGTCTCCATCCGGGCCGGGATCGTCGGCCTGCTCGAGGAGCTCCGGCAGCGCCTCGGGCTCTCATACCTCTTGGTGGCTCACGACCTCTCGTTCGTCCGCCAAATCACCGACGAGGTGGCGGTGATGCACCTCGGACGGATCGTCGAGCACGGTCCGACCGAGACGGTGCTCGACGATCCGCGGCATCCGTACACCCGGGCGCTGATGTCCGCGGTTCCGGTACCCGACCCGGTCATCGAGCGGACTCGAGCCCGGATCGTGCTGCGAGGCGAGATGCCGAGTTCTATCGCACCACCGAGCGGATGTTCGTTCCGCACTCGTTGTCCCGAAGCGGAAGCCGCGTGCGCGGTCGACGAGCCGATGCTCGAGGAGCATGAACCCGGCCATCGCGCGGCGTGTCCCGTCGTCGGGCGCGTAGGTCGGCCGGACTAATCGGGTCTCCCATTCGGCGCTTCTCGACTCCGAATACGGCGGGGACGAGGATTTCCGGGGCGAAGGTCGTTGCCGTGCCCACGGGGCATTCGTACGATCCGCAGGTTCGGTGATCCGCGCCGAACCCGGAGCAGGAGTGATGATGGGAAGCCAGACCAGACGTTCTCTCCCGGGCCGGGCCTTGGTGCTCGGTGCGGTTCTCACCGTCGGTATCGGCGCGGCCGTCGCTTGGGCCGCCATCCCGAACAGTGCGAACGGGCGGATCACCGCCTGCTACCCGAAGACCGGGGTGAAGACGCTCCGAGTGATCGACTACCAGGCCGGAGGGCGCTGCTCGGGCTCGGAGACGACGATCTCGTGGCCGAGCGACGGCATGCGCTATCGAGGCGCGTGGTCGGCGGCCGTGGCGTACGCGAAGAGTGACGTCGTCTCGTTCGGCGGATCGTCCTTCGTGAGCTTGGTGCCGGGAACCAACGTGCCGACGACGAACACTGCGGCCTGGGCGAAGATGGCGGCCAAGGGGGCGACCGGTCCGGCCGGACCGCCGGCCAAGCCGCCACTGTCCTCGGCGAGCATCGCCACCGAGAAGTGGTACCCGCACCTGATGAACCGCGTCTTCACCGGCGTCGATCCCTCCGACCTCGTCTTCGACGGATCGTTCATCTGGGTGGCCAACTACAACAGTGCGGGTGCGGGCAGCGTTCAGAAGATCAGCCCGAAGACGAACGCCGTCGTGCAAACCATTACGACCGGCATCGCCAACCCGGCGGCCCTGGCCTTCGACGGCACCTCCATCTGGGTCGCCAACGCCACGGCCAACAAGGTCGTCAAGATCAACCGGACGACGAATGCGGTCGAGGGCGCGCCGATCACGGTCGGAACGAATCCGCAGGGGATGGCCTTCGACGGCGAGTCGATTTGGGTCGCGAACCTGAGCTCGGCGTCGGTTTCCAAGGTCAACCCGACCAACGGCGGCGTGGAGACATTCCCGGTCGGTTCCGGGCCTCGCGGGCTGGCCTACGACGGCGAGCGGATCTGGGTCGCGAACTCGTTCGCCGGAACGGTATCGGTGCTCAACGCGTCGACCGGGGCGCTCCTGGCGACGCCGTCGGTGGGCGGCACTCCGTGGCGGGTCGCGTTCGACGGCCGCTACGTCTGGGTCACCAATGCCGCCGGGGGAACTTCGGCGACCGTGTTCGAGCCGGCGGTCTCGCTGGCGGCGGCTGGGACCGCTACGGGGCCCGCCGCCGCCGGATTGGCTACCGATGGCCAGGACATGTGGATGGCGAACACCGCGGACGGCGGCGTCATGAAGATCAGCGGGCAGACCGGTGCGGTGGAGCGCAAGGTCGTCTTCGGGGGTGCGCCCGCTGATGTCGTCTACGACGGATCGAGCATCTGGGTTTCGGTCGGCGGCTCGACGAATCAGGTCGTTCGGGTCTACCCCGGATAGCGCGTACGGGGGCGCATTCCGTGCTTCGGAGGTTGTCGGCCCCGCCGCCGACAACCTCCGAAACGGCACACCGCGGAACTGCTCGGCCGGTTCGGGGTTCGCTACTATCTGCCCTCCACGTCGGAGTGGCGGAATAGGCAGACGCGCTAGGTTGAGGGCCTAGTCCCCGCAAGGGGGTGGGGGTTCAAGTCCCCCCTCCGACACGATCTGGTGGGACCGTTCCCACGTTTGCGGGTCAGAGTGGGCGCAGTACGCGCCCGGCGCCATGCGTGCCGAGCACGCGACTGCGCCCGGTTGGACGGCGGGTCGGTCACGCCCGGGAACTCACGGGTGCGACCGACCCCACGTCCGCGGCGCGGCCTCCCGGGGCAGCTCCCGGGTTGGTTCCCGGGCCGGGTGTACGCACCTCACCCGGATCGGATGATCTTGATGCGGCGCCAGGGGACGCCCGCTGCGTCGACGATCCGGTACAGGAGCGTCGTCCCGATACCGAAACGCTCGCAGATACTCGACGGCCCGGTCAGGGCCTCGCCCGAGCGGTACGCCCCGCACACGGCGTCACGCAGGTCGCCCGGGAAGTCCTCGAGCCGATGCCGCTTCTTGGTCCGCCGCGAACCGGCAACTCGCGAACGACCTCGGCGACGAGGATCAGACGTCCTCTCCACACTCGTCAACTGCAGACTGCCGTGCGGTTGCGAATGCGCGTGATGTCGAGTTGACCTTGCCGTATTCGCCGAGCGTGGTGAGCACCTTCACGATGTCACCGGCCTCCCCGGCCGCAATCAAGTCCTTGCGAAGTTCTTCCTGCTGCTGCTCGATCGCCCTGAGCTCGATCAACGAGGTGCGACACGGCCCATCTCCGAGTGCTGCCACTATCTCATCGAGCTCCTTGGCCACCGCTGCTTCGACAACCTGAGCGGCCTTGAGGTCGGTCACGAACTTGGAGACGGAATAGACCTTGTCATAGGCGTTGCCGGTTGCGCCATATGCCGAGAGGACGGCGTCGAAAAGGACGTTCTGTTCCTCGCTCAGTACGCTCTCGTCGGTTGGGCTCTTTGCCACCGACGAACGGCCACATGCACGACCTATCGACACCTCAGCCGGAAAGCCGCCATTTATCACGCTGAGCCCGTACTTGATCGCGTCCTCGGCGACAAGACCGAACTGTTCCTGGCGATAGTTCTCGATCAATTGCAGCCTGATGGTGTTCTGCCCGTCCTCGACCTTCAGGAGCGCCTCGACGGCCGTTCGGCAATCCCCGTCGGGAAGTCCGTCACGTAGCTCGGCCAGCGCTTTCTGATGGAGATACTCCGTCTCCTGCCACCTCTCCAATTTCGGAACAGTGGTCGCTGCATCGAAGGATTCGGCCAACGCATCCTCGGCTCGGTCGTAGGCCTCGGCCACCTCGGCCAAAGCCGTTCGCTGCTCGGCAGTGAGTGAGCTCGACGAGGTTGACGAGCAACCAACACTCACGAGTGCCACTCCCGCCACGACCACCAGCGCTACGGAGGCCCGCATCCGACCTCGTCGCTCCTCATGCATGGAGTTCCACCTCGTGCTTCGGGGCCCGACGAAGGACGACCACTGCGGCCAGTTGGGCGTGGACGCAGAATAAGGCGCGTTCACGAGCCGAAGCCAACGGGGGATTCCGGACTCCTGGGAACGGATCGTCGGCCACCGTGGTGTCGGAGGGGGAGCTCGTCCGACCTGAGCGTCTCGAGGTTCTGCGACCAGCTGTTGCGGAGCGTGATCGCCCTCTGAGCGCGTCGAAGCGGTGGAAGCGCGGAGATCCATCCGCGTGATGGCGCTCAAGTCCCCCCTCCGACACCAGGAATCCGGCCCGCAAGGGTCGCTCCGATGGTCGTGTTTCCGGAGCAATGCAGCCGCGGGTCAGCGGCGCTGCTCGCTGAAGAGCATGACCTGGGTCGCCCATGCGCAGAGCCGCGGGCCGTCTTCCGCAAGCAGGTCCCAGATCCGGCACTCCGCCGACGCGTAGCCATCTTCGAGCCAGTGCGCGATGTTGTGGGTGAGGATCCACTCGCCGGAGGGCACGGAGCGCAGGTGCACCGTGAGGTCGATGCTCGGCGCGAACCACGACGACTCGTCCGGGCGGTACGGCATCACCTCGAAGACCGAGCCGGGCATCATGTCGGCGACCACCAGGAGCGCGAGTTCGTCGAATGCTCCCGCCCCGTCATGCGGCGGTTGGTCGAACCGCATCCAGCTCGCGTTCTCGGCGGCGCCGCGCGGTTCGGGGTCCCAGGGTGCGTGGCCGAGCGCCGCCCGGCCATCCAGTACCTCGGCCCAGAACGGGAACGGCGGGCGCACCGGCCAGTCGACTTCGGCGGGCGGACCGTCCCGGAACCGCGGGCAGTCCTCGGGCGGTGGCACGACCGGTGCCTCAATCCCGACGAACGGCGTTCCGGGACCGGCACGGTCATGACCGAAGGCGGCGAGCGCGTGGAAGCCGTGATCTGCACCCGGAGCGCGCACGTCGGCGAGGGCCTGCGATACGGAGCGCCCGGACCGCAGCACCTCGACGTCGATCTCGAGTGGCCCGGACGGTACCGGACTCGCGAACACTCCGTGGATCGATCGCAGGTGCTGTCCGTTGTCGAGCGCCGCCTCCATCGCCCGGGCGGCGATCACGGCGATGACGCCCCCCTGCGGCACGACCGCGAGGTCCCACACCGCCGAAACTTCGGCGGTGAAACGACCGGGCCCGGCGGCGCGCACCTGCGTGCTGGCCCAGGGAGGGGTACGCGTCATCCGTTCATCAAAGTAGTCCTGGTGGCGGGCCCGTTTCGGAATTTCGGATCGAGCGCGTCCGTCGCGAGACTGTGCGCATGGCTCAACGCAACGTGCTCGGCGGTCCGCTCGAAGAGTGCGGCACTGATCCGGTGACCGGGTTCTTCCGGGACGGGTGCTGCAACTGGGGTCCGGAGAACGTCGGCTACCACACGATCTGCGCAGTGCTGACCGCCGAGTTCCTCGAGCATCAACGATCGATCGGCAACGACCTCATCACGCCGAATCCCGGGTTCGGGTTTCCGGGGCTGCGACCGGGAGACCGCTGGTGCGTGACTGCTCGAAACTGGTTACGGGCCCACGCGGACGGCGCGGCAGCACCGGTGGTATTGGCCTCCACCAATGAGCGGACCCTCGACATCGTCGACCTCGATGTGCTCCGGCGCTACGCCGTCGATGTCCCCGAGGACCCGGGAAGTCTGGCCGACTGATCGAGCAAGGCTGGCACTACGCGCCCAGGTAACTTCGGGCCATGGATTGGATCTCGAACCCCGACGTCTGGTCGGCGCTGATCACCTTGCTCTTCCTCGAGGTGGTGCTCGGCGTCGACAACGTGATTTTCATCTCGATCCTGGCCGGCAAGCTGCCGGCTGAGCAGCAGAATCGCGCGCGCCGTACGGGACTCCTCGCCGCCGGCGGCATGCGAATCCTGCTCCTCCTCGCCGTCGGCTGGATCATCACCCTGAAAGCCGAACTCTTCGAGGTTGCCGGAATCGGCTTTTCGGGGAAGGACTTGATCCTCCTCGCCGGCGGGATCTTCCTTCTCTGGAAAGCCACGAACGAGATCCACCACAAGCTCGAGGGCGAGGAAGGCCACGGCTCGGCCCGGGTGGCGCCGTCGTTCGCAGCCGTCATTGTCCAGGTGCTGCTGCTCGACCTCGTCTTCTCGGTCGATTCGGTCATTACCGCGGTCGGGATGACCGAGTACATCGGCGTGATGGTGGCGGCGGTGCTCGTTTCGATCGGGATCATGCTCGTGGCGAGCCGCTCGATCTACGAATTCGTCAACCGGCATCCGACGGTGAAGATGCTCGCCCTGGCGTTCCTGCTCCTCATCGGCGTGACCCTCGTCGCCGAGGGCCTCGGCCAGAAGATCCCGAAGGGCTACGTCTACTCGGCAATTCTCTTCTCGGTGCTCGTCGAGGCCCTCAACATCCGGACTCGGCGCCCGAAGGAAAGAATCGAGCCGGTTCACCTCCACGAGCGGTACATCGAAACGACCTGAATCCGATCAGTCGGGGCGCTCGCGGCGCGCGTCGGCCTCCGCCCCGGATACCTCGGCGCCGCGGTCGTGGACCTCGAGTTCGTGCACGATTTCCTCGAGGGGTGCGTGGGTCAGGCCGGGGTGGGCAACATCCTCGGCCCGTCGCTCCCGGCGATATAGGACGATCCGCCGCCCGATGAGGGCCAGCACGAGCGCCCCGATCGTGACGACGACCAGCGTCTGAAAGGGCTCCGTGACGTCGAGGATCCGCTCCCACTGATCGGCAAGGACGTATCCAGCGACGATCAGGGCGGTGTTCCAGATGACGCTCCCGATGAGCGTGAAGAGGGTGAACGAACCGAGCGGCATGCGCCGGAAGCCGGCCGGGATCGAGATCAGCGATCGGATCAGTGGGATGAAGCGACAGATGAGCACGGCCGACCGTGACCGGCGGTCGAACCAGTGTTCGGCCCGGTCGAGGTCGTGCTCTCCGAAACCGATCCAGCCGCCGTACCGGATGACGATCGCCCGGACCCGCACCGGTCCGATGGCCGCGGCCAGCCCGTAGAGCACCCAGGCTCCGATGACGGATCCGATGGAGGCTGCGATGATCATTCCGATCACCTGGGCATCGCCGACGGCCGCCGTGTAGCCGGCGAGACCGAGCACCACCTCGGACGGGATCGGCGGAAAGATGTTCTCAACCGCTACGAGGAAGGCAACTCCGACGTAACCGAGACGGTTGACGATCTCGCTCGCCCAGTCGGTGAGGTTCTCGAGCACGGCGCACGCTTCCCGTCAGCGGTATCGATGGTTCGGAGGTTCGAGTGAAGCCTAGGGAAACCCGGCCGCTGAACCCGCGATCCGCGATAGGTCTCCCGGGTGCTCTCCGGCGTGTTGCGTTCGTAGTAGGTGAGAGTCGAGGTGGTGAACGCCCCGGGCAAGAAGATGCCGGGGCGCGGCCCTCACGCCCCGCCGAATCTTCGGGTTCGATTCTGCCGTTCCGGACGGAAACCGCGCCCGTCCCGGTCAGGACAGCCGGCCGGTGGCGCCGCGAATGAGCGCCTGGTTCGGCTTCTCGGGGAGCTCCGTGAGCGGCACCTTGATCTCCTCGATCGTCGGCCCGACCCCACCGGCGATCGGGTCGAGCTTGGCCAAATCGAAGCCGTAGAGCTTTGCGGCATTGCCGCCGAGGATGTCGCGCATCTCGGCCTCGGGAACGTCATGGAACACCTGCCGGAGGTGCTCCCGCGTGTACGGGCCCGTGCCCTCGTCGTGCGGGTAGTCGCTGCCCCACATGAAGCGGTCGGGAGGCAGCAGCTTGCGCACCTTGGCGTCGGACGGAGCCGGTTGGCTCGCGCCGAGCCACACGTTCTGCTGGAAGTACTCCGTCGCCGACCCGGAGAGTCCGTCTTCGGCGCGGTACTTGAGCTCGCCGATCGAGCCCTTGCGGATGCTGGCGATGATCCCGTCGAGGTGCGCGAGCAGGCTTGGGGCCCAGGCGGCGCCCTGTTCGGTCATCACGAACTTGAGGCGCGGGAAACGCTCGAACACGCCCGAGAGCAGGAGCTGCACCAACGGGCGCTGCGAGTAGAACGGGATTTCGGAGATCATGAGCATTGGGGTCGCCGGGTAGTTGCCGTACGACGGCGATCCGGTTCCACCGTGGGCGTTGACCGGGATCTCGAGGTCCTCGAGCACCTTCCAGAGCCGGTCGTACTCGGGGTCGTAGAGCGGTTTCACCCACTTGACGTCGGGCGGGATGTTCGGGAGCAGCACTCCGCCGCGGAGACCGTGCTCCTTGATCCAGATCGCGTCGGCGATCGCGTCGTCGATGTCGTTGAGGAAGATCTGGCCGACCCCGGCCCGCCGCTCCGGGAATCGTCCGCAGAAGTCGACGAGCCAGCGGTTGTGGGCCCGAATGCCGGCCAGCCGAAGCTCGTACTCCTCGGGACGGGGCGGCGGCGCGAAGAGTACGAAGCTCGGGAAGAACGGCGGCACGGTGTTGGGAAAGATCACCTCGGCGACGACACCGTCGGCCTCCTGCTGCTCGTTGCGCAGGTCGTCGTCCCAGTTGCGGGTGCGCAGCGACGTGTCGCGGAGATCCTTCCACGGGTTCTTGTAGGCGCCACGCCACTCGTCGAACGTCGCCTGGTGCTCAGCGCTCAGGTACTCGCGGTACTGCTCATGGCTCCCGCCGGCGTGGGTGTCGGCGGAGATGATCGTGTAGCGGTCGTTCGGCACGTTCAGCTCCTCGGATCGGTGGCTCACCGGACGGGCTCGGCGGCGTTCCGTCCAGGATACGGCGAAGACTCGAGCTCCCGCCGACCCGGTCGAGAGGGCGCAGGTGGGTTCGCCTCCCCCCGGGTCCGAAGTCCCGGATCTGCGCCGGGCCGGATGAACGCAGCGCTCCCGGGGTAGCGAGCGGGGCGAGCGAAGACGGAGGGAGTCCCGGATGCGAAGGTTCGCGCTCACGTCGGCCGCCGTGACGGCGGTCCTGCTGATGATCCCGCTGGCCGCCGGAGCCCTGGCGACGACGCGCTACGTCGCTCTGGACGGCATCTGCGGTGGGCGGACTCCCTGCTACCCCACGATTCAGGGCGCCATCGATGCGTCGACGGCGGGAGACATGGTCAAGGTCGCGCCCGGGACCTTCCACGAGCATTTGTTCGTCGACGAGCAGGTGGAGCTGGTCGGTGCCGGGCCGGCGACGGTCATCGACGGTGACGGCTCCGGCGAGGCGCTCGTCGTGGTCGCGGGCGGCACTGTGGCCCGAAAGCTTGCGGTGACCGACGCCGGGTCCGGGCTCGCGATCGCGGCGCCGATGGTCTCGGTCTCCGATCTCCGGGTGTCTTCGACGAGTGGCTACGGCGTCTACACCGACTTCGGTGTGTCCGACGTGAGCCTGCGGCGGATCGACGTTTCGGGGAATCTGACGACGGGGTTCCAGATCGGCTGGTCGAGCGGTTGGGCCATCACCGGATCCAAGATCCTCCGGAACGGCGGAAACGGCGTGCTCGCCGACACTTCCGGTGACGGCTCGATCGCCGGCAACGAGATTCGTCTGGACGGCGAGAGCGGTATACGGGAGGCCGGGAACGGCAACACGGGCGCGGTGATCGTCTCGGCGAACCGGATCGAGGCGAATGCGCTCTCCGGGGTGGAACTGCAGATCGGGGCGAGTTACGGACTTGTGATCGGCAATCGAGTGAAGGGCAACCTTCGCTACGCAGTGGAGATCGCAGGCAACGCCAATCCCAACAGCGGGAACGTCATCGCCGGGAACGACCTCCGAGCACCGGTCGGTTCGCTCGGGTGCGCCCTGGACGACAGCGTCCTCGGTCCGGCGAACTACTGGCGATCGAACACCTACTCGTGCAATCGGCCGTTCGTGTCGCCGTACACGATCCCCGGCGCCGCGGGGGCCGTCGACATCTCGCCGGTTCCGTGAGGTCGATTCGGGTTCGCTGAGCGCGACCGCCTCCTGCGTTATCGTCCGGAACGAGCGCAGGAGGCGGGCGATGGGCTTCAGATATCAGCGGCGGATCCGGACGGGCCGGAACTCGTGGATCAACCTCTCGAAGTCGGGAGCGAGCGGGAGCGTCCGGATCGGTCCGGTGACGTTCAACAGCCGGGGCCGCAGCTCGTTCCGCATCGCCCCCGGACTGAGCTACCGGGGGAGCGGCGGTTGCCTCGTCCCGATGCTGATCGTGGCCGCGACCACGATTGCCGCCGCCCTCGGGTTCGTCGGTCGCCGCCGTTCCGGCTAGCGCCCCTCGAAGCGGGGCTCCCGCTTCTCCATGAAGGCAGTGATCCCCTCGCGGAAGTCGGCAGTGCCGAAGAGCCGCATCGTCTCCTGGAGCACCTTGGCGCTGTGGGGTCGGAACTCCTCGGTGAGTCCCTCCCGGAAGAGCCGTTTCATCGACCGGATGGCGAGAGGTGCGTTCGCCGCGATCTCGGCGGCCCAGGCGCGTCCCGTCGCGACGAGGTCGTCGTCAGCGACGACTTCGTCGAGCAGACCCAACGCTCGCGACTCGGCGCTGTCGAGATCGCGTCCGAGCATCGCGATCCGGCACGCAGTTGACCAGCCGACGAGCCGGGGGAGGTACCAGGTGCCCCCGCTCTCGGGAACGACGCCGCGTTTGGCGAAGCCGGGGAGTAACCGGGTCGAGGTACTCCCGATCCGCAGGTCGCAGCCGAGGGCGAGATCGAGGCCGTAGCCGGCGGCAGCCCCGTTGATGACACCGATCACCGGAAGGTCGAGCTCCTGGAGTACGACGGTCGGCAGGTTGCCGATCGCACTGCCCGCGTCGCCGACCGCGGCCGGGTCGGAGCCGATGCCGGTGCCAGCCAAGGTGTCCTTGATGTCGAGCCCGGAGCAGAAGCCCTTCCCGGCCCCGGTGAGAATGATGCAGCGCACACTCGGGTCGGCGTCGGCGGTGCGCAAAGCGTCGGTGAGCTCGCCCAGCATGCGCCCCGAGATCGCGTTGCGGCGATGGGGCCGGTTGAGGGTGATGGTGGCGATCGCGTCGCTCGTCTCGGACAGGACCTCGGGTTCATCGGCCACGGGTGCGCTCCGGGGGTCGGATCGGATGGTTCAGCGGGGGGCCACGGCGCCGGTCGCGAGCAGCAGCAGCAGCGTCGTCCCGAGGGTGACACGGTAGATCGCGAAGACGACGATCGAGTGCCGGGCGACGAAGCGGAGGAGCCAGCCGACGGTCGCGTACGCCACGAGGAATGACACAACCGTCCCGGTGAGTGTGGGGAGCCACCCGACCCCGGCGGAGAGCGCGTCGCCGAGCTCGACGACCGCGGCGGCGGACATCGCGGGGATCGCGAGGAGGAACGCGAATCGCGTGGCGGTCACGCGGTCGAGGCCCCGGAAGAGGCCTCCTGAGATCGTGGCGGCGGAGCGGGAGACACCGGGCACGAGCGCCACGGCCTGGAAGATGCCCACGACGATTCCGTCGCGGGTCGTCAGCGCTCTCTCGCTGCGGTCCTGCCGGGCGACCAGCTCGGCGGCCACCATCACCGCGCTCCAGGCGACGAGTGCTGCGCCGACCCACCAGAGACTTCGGATCGGCCCGGTGATGATGTCGTGGAAGGCAACCGCCGCGATGCCGATGGGAACGGTGCCGACGATCACGATCCAGCCGAGCCGGGCATCGGGTCCGCGCCGGCTGGGGTCCCGGAGCGACCGGAGCCAGGCGGCGGCGACCCGGCTCACGTCAGCACGGAGGGCGAGCACGACAGCGGCGATGGCCCCGATCTGAATCACGGCCGTGAACCCGGTGACGGCGGGGTCGTCGACCCGGAGCCCGAGGGCGCGTTCGGCGATCGTCAGGTGACCGGTGCTCGAAACCGGCAGGAACTCGGTGAGCCCCTCGATGACCCCGAGCACGATGGCTTGCCAGATCTGCATGCGGCCCCTTCCGTGCCCGGCGAGGCTAACGGGCGGGCTTCCGGGAACCGAGGGAACGGGTCTCCGGCTGCTCTCGCGCACCGACGGGCCCGGCGGCGGCCGAGAGCTCCGATTCGGGCCTAGGCTCTCCCACATGACTGTCGCCCTCGACGCCAATCAGACGTTCGCGATCCGGGTGCCCACCCGGGACCGGCTCAGCGCGCTCACGATCCCGGCCGTCGCCTCGGTGGGCGGCGGCGCCATCCACGCGGCGGCGATGGGAGTGCACAACGAGCACCGCCAGGCCGTGCTCGTTTTCGGCATCCTCGCCGCGCTCCAGATCGGTTGGGGAGTCGCCGCGCTCGCGTACGAGCGGGTCCCGGTCGTCATCGCAGGAATCGTGCTCAACGGCGCGGCACTCGCGGGCTGGGTGGTGGCGAAGGTCGCGGGCCTCGGCTTCATCGAGGGCCTCGGAGAGGCCGAACGGATGCAGTGGGCCGACGGCCTCGCCGCGCTCCTCGCTGCGCTCGCGGTGATGGGGGCCGCGGCGTGGATACTGAGCGGCCACCGACTGTTCGGCGGAACCGTCTCCCTCATCGGTGCGGTGCTGATCACCGCGGTCTCGGTCTTCGGGATGGTCGAGGCTTCGGAGCACCAGCACGCAGGCGGGGCGACCGCACTCGGCGCCGGCCACGCTCACGGCGCGACAGGAGGCGAGCACGGACACGGCGCCACGACGGTGGCCGCCAAGCCCTACGACCCGGCGCTCCCCATCGACCTCTCGGGTACGCCGGGCGTGACCCCGGCCCAGCAGGCCGAGGCCGAGAACCTCATCGCCAACACGCTCGCCGACCTACCCCAGTGGCGCGATCCGTCGGTGGCCGACGCCCAGGGCTGGCACACGATCGGTGACGGTGTCACCGGATACGAGCACTACATCAACCGGGGCCTCATGAAGGACGGGCGGATCCTCGACTCGGACCACCCGGAATCGCTCGTCTACGAGCTCGACCGGGCGACCGGCGAGAAGAAGCTGGTCGCCGCGATGTACCTCCTCGAGCCGGGCACCACGCTCGACACCACCCCGGACTTCGGCGGCAATCTGCTGCAGTGGCACATCCACAACAACCTGTGCTTCACGCAGGAAGCCGCGCCGAAGGTAGGGGGCCTCACCAACGCCGACGGAACCTGCAACCTGCCCCTGGTGAAGGGACCCGAGACGCCGATGGTCCACGTCTGGATCACCCCCCACAAGTGCGGGCCCTTCTCGGCGCTCGAAGGAATCCCCGGGGGTCAGATCAAGGAGGGGGAAACCGTCCTCTGCGACCATGCGCACGGTGATCGATCGGCCGTCCACAACTGACGGCCGACGGTCGGGTCACGCCTTCGGCGGCCGGAGGTCGTCGGTCCGGGTGATGTAACCCCGGGTGAACGCCTCGACGTCGGTCGTGGGCGCAGGGAACGTGGCGGTGCAGTCGACCGGCGCAATGCCGTTCGCCGTTGGGTCGGGCGGGACGATGACGACCGGCCGGGGGGTGCCGAAGGGGCAGGTCGGTACGTTGAGGTTGGTCACCGACGCGTCACCGTCGCCGACCGGTCGCGCGAGCAATGCGGCTCGGTGCCCCTTTAGCCAGGCGAGGGCCGCTCGCACCCCGGCGGGGTAGTCGGGTACGGGGCCGAGGCCCTGGCTGACTGCGAGCGCCGGGACTCCCCGGGTCGCAGCGGTGCGGGCCGCGCCGACCGTGCCCGACACGTCGATCACGACGCCGAGATTCTGACCCTCGTTGATGCCGGAGATGACGACGTGCGGCCACGCGGACCGAGGGGTCGTGTCCAGAGCAAAGTTGACGGCATCGGCCGGGAAGCCTTCGACCGCGGTGGCGGTGGCCCCGTTCGCGGTCGTTGCCGCCTGGCCCTCGATCCGACCCGCGGTCGTCCGGGAACCCGATCCGCTGCGGTTACCGGCGGGCGCGACGACCGTGACCTCGGTTGCGGGCAGGTCCTGGAGGCCCTGGACGAGAGCCGCGATGCCCGGAGCGCCCACGCCGTCGTCGTTGGTGACGAGGACGCGGAGCTCGGGGGCCGGAACGGTCGTGGTGGCAACCGGTCTCGGAGCGTCACCGGAGTCGGTGCTCGATCCGCAGGCCGTCCCGGCCCCGAGGGCGAGAGCTGCGATGAGGAGGGTGGCCCCGAGTCTCGGTGACCGTGCGAGTCGTGCCATTCCTGCCTCCCGTTCGTGGTGCGTCGGAAAACCTAGGGCGTGGGCTCACCCGGGGGCGAGAATGCCGAGAACCCAATCGGAGGTGAGTCCATGGCGAGACTGCGAGGGATCCCGCGGGCGGAGGCCGCACCGTCGGTGCTCCCGCTCTACGACCTGATGTTCGGCAGCCGCGATCCGGTCGCCGAGCCGGGTACGGCCACGGGTGCGCCCGGCGACTGGTGGACGGTGTTCGCCCGCGTGCCCGCGATCTTCGATCATTGCGTCTCGGGGTTCGCGCTCTACCAGGATCCGCAGCGACGGCTCCCGGCGCCGCTCCGGGAACTGGGACAGACCCGAGCGGGGTGGGTCGTCGGCAGTCGCTTCGTGTTCTCCCAGCACTGCAAGTCGTGTCGGAGCGCCGGGGTCGCCGAGGAGAAGATCGCGGCGATTCCCCACTGGGAGGTGGCGACGGTCTTCGCGCCGGGCGAACGGGCCGTGCTGGCCTACACCGATGCGCTGACCGCCGGCCAGGGCCGGGTGCCCGACGGCGTCTTCGCGGAGTTACGGAATCACCTCGACGAGGAGCAGATCCTCGAACTGACGTACATCACCGCGCTCTACGCAATGCACGCCGTGATGTCACGGGCGTTGCGCACGGAGTTCGATGACGTCGACGATCCGATCACCGAGGTGCCGGCACCGGGGCCGGACCAGTCGTTCCGGGTGTGAGCGCCGCGGTTGCCGGCGGCAGGAACGATGCTCGTCGGGCGGCACGGCGGAGCGCGCCGAGAACGGGTCCGCCGGCGACGATGACCAGGCCGGCGGTGGCGACGGCGCGGGGGATGTCGAACCCGAGGGCGGTCGTGAGGTGGAAGGTCCAGAAGCGACCGAGGTTCTCGGCAACGGGGGCCCCGGCCGTGAAGCCGAGCCGGGTGCCGTCGGTGGCATACGGCCAGAACCAGAGGTCCATGACGAGGCCGTAGGCGAGCCCCGCGAACGCGCCGTACGCGGCGAGCATCCCGAGTTCCCGGCGGCCCGTCGCCGGAGGCAGACACCCGGCGAGGAAGCCGACCCAGGCCGCAGCCAGCATCTGGAACGGGAGCCAGGGCCCGACCCCGCCGGTCAGCAGCGCCGACGCGAGCAGCGTGAGCGCACCCTGCACGAAGCCGAAGCCGCGGCCGAACACCCGACCCCCCGGCACCAAGAGGAAGAAGAGCGCGGTGAAGCCCGTCGCGCCCATGCCGGGCACGCGGAGCGCCGCACCGGCCGCGACGAGTACTCCGAGCACGGCGATCGCCTTGGCGTCGAGGATCCCTTCCGTCAGCTCGGCGAGGAGAATGGCGACGAGCAGCGGGACGAGCAGCGCGAAGAGCCACGGGGCGTCGACGCTGTGCGCGGCGTCCGCGCTGCTCGACGGGGCGGCGGTCAGGGGCCAGGTGAACGCGGCGAGACCGACGATCGAGGTGAACGCGAGGAGCAGCGCCGATCGCGGTCGGATCCGGATCACGCGGTCGCCTCCAGCACTTCCGTGACGGTCAGCCACGCCAGCGGGGCGACGACCTTGGCGATCTGCGGGGCGAAGACCGGTGAATGGCAGACCACTTCGCGCGCCGGTCCGTCGGCCACCACTTCGCGGTCGGCCAGGACGACGGCCCGGTGCGCGACCTCGGCAACGAGCTCGACGTCGTGGGTCGCGCACACCACGGTGTGACCGGCGGCGGCCAGGTCACGGAGCGTCGCCGCGAGGCGGTTCTTGGCCGGGAGGTCGAGCCCCCGGGTCGGTTCGTCGAGCAGCACGAGGGTCGGGGTCGGCGCGCAGACGACAGCGAGCGCCAATGCGAGCCGCTGGCCCTCGGAGAGATCACGGGGGTGGCGATCATCGGGCACGCCATCGGTGATGCGCTCGAGCAGGGTCCGGGTCGAACCCGACGGGAGCCCGTGCTCGCGATCCGCGGTCGCGCATTCCGCGCCCACCGACCGTTCGTAGAGGAGCCATCCGGGATCCGACGGCACCAGGGCGACCCGGCGGATTCGCTCGCCCGGTGGCAGCGCGGCCGGAGCGGCACCGAGGACGGCGATCGAGCCGGCGTCGGGCGGGCGCAGGCCCGCGAGGAGGCCGAGCAGCGTCGACTTGCCGGAGCCGTTCCGGCCCATCAACGCGACGATCTCACCCCGGCCGATCTCCAGATCCACCGACCGGAGCACCTCCCGCGGGCCGTAGCGCGCCGCGACCCCGGCGACCCGGAGCACCGGCTCGCCGGGCACGGGCACCGGTGCGGGGCGGGGCACACAGGTCTCGAGGCGGTCGCGCAGCGCGCCGGCGTGCCGCCGGGCGTCACGGACCGACACGGGCGGCGGTGACCAGCCGAGGGCTGTTCCGAGACGGATCACGGGAGGCGCCATCGCACTGTCGGCGAGCACGGTGGCCGGTGCGCCGGCGCGGAGTCGGCCGGTGTCGTCGATGCGAGCCGCTCGGTTCGCGTACTGGGCGACCCGCTCGAGGCGGTGCTCGGCGACGACGACCGTGAGGCCCAGGTCGTCGACGAGACGCAGGAGGATGGCCAGCACGTCTTCGGCCGCGGCCGGATCGAGCGCGCTCGTCGGCTCGTCGAGGACGAGGGTGCGGGGTCCGGCCGTCAGCACCGAGCCGATCGCGACCCGCTGGGCCTCGCCCGAGGACAACGTCGACAGGCTCCGCCACCGCAGCGCAGCGATCCCGAGCAGGTCGAGCACGTCCTCGACCCGACGCCGCATTGCGGCCGGATCGGTACCGAGGTTCTCCATGACGTAGGCGAGCTCGTCCTCGACCCGGTCGGTGACGAAGCCGGCGCTCGGCTGCTGGCCGACCGTGCCGACCCGCGTCGCGAACTCACGAGGGTGGGCGACAGTCGAGAGCTCATCGACGTGCACCCGACCTCGGAGCTCGCCGCCCGTGAAGTGGGGGACGAGACCGTTCACGGCACGCAGCATGGTCGTCTTGCCCCGACCGGTCTCCCCGACGAGGAGGAAGAACTCGCCGTCGGGGACGGTGAGATCGACGTCGCGGAGGGTCGGCTCGGCGGCACCCGGATAGGTGAACGTGACGTGCTCGAAGCCGATCATGCCGTCTCCTCGGCCGGAGGCGGTGGAGTGAGGAACGCCGGGAGGCACGCCGCGAGCAGCGCGAGGACCGGGAGCATCGGCAGGGCCGGAACGGTCACCGGCGACGCGGGCGGCACGAGGGCATCCGGGTCGATTCGGGCGACAGTGGCGAAGGCCACCGCAACCGCGAGGGCGACGGCGGCCGTGAGCCATTCGGCACCGATCCACGCGTCGGGGCGATACCGGGTGCGGGGTGCGCCCGAGCGCATCAGGAGGACCGCCCCGGCGAATGCGGCCGCGGCCAGCAGGAGCGCGACGGCACCGAGCGGCGAACCGTGGTCTCCGCCGAAGATGCCGTAGACGCCGATCCCGGCCGCGACGACGGCCGCCCCGGTGGCCAGTGCGGCCACGCGGAGTCGCCATGGGCCGATGTCCCCCCGGCGTCCGTAGCCCCGGCTGTCCATCGATGCGGCGAGCGCGAGGGCCTGGTCGAGGGCACCTTCGAGGACCGGCACCGCGACGCCCCGGACCGCAGCGAGTCCACGGTCCGGCCGCCCGCGGAGTCGGCGGGCTTCGCGGATGCGGCGGGCGCCCACGGTGGCGAGCGGTGCGAAGGAGAGTCCGACGGTCACCACGAGGCCGACCTCGTAGAAGGGCGCGGGGAGGGCACGCAGGAGTCGGGCCGGGCTCGTGAGCGAGTTCGCCGCGCCGACGCAGGCGAGCAGGGCGGCTAGCTGGAGGCCTGCGGCCACGGCATTCAGCAGCGATGCGGAGGTGACGGGTCCGCCGACGCTCGTCCCGGCGGCCCAGTCCGGGAGCGTGAGCTGCGGAGTCGTGAAGAGCACGGTGCCCGGGAGGCGTTGGCCGAAACCGATCTCGAGCAGCACCCGGAAAGCAATGACGAACAGGCCGAGGCGCAGGAACGTCGCGTACCCCGATGCCCAGGGCGTATCGGGGCGTCGGGCGGCGACCACGAGCCAGGTCACGGCGACGATCAACGAGAGCAGGAAGAGGTTCGTCGTCCGCAGGGCGGCGTAGCCGAGCGCGCCGGCCCAGGCCCACCAGGCGAACGGGTGGAGGAGGCGTGCGCTCACGGTCGCCGTCGCCGGGCGACCACGAATCCGGCCGCCGCGAGGACGGCGACCACGCCGATGCCGACGACCGATCGCAGCGGTGGGCCACCGTCCGCACCCGGTGCATCCATCGCTGCGATCGGGGCGACGGTCCGCGCGACCGGGACCGAGTCCGCCGGCGAGGTCGTCGCGGTCGTCGATACGGGGAGCGATGCTGACGGCTGCGGCTCCGGGTTCGCCACCGAGGACTGATCCGGCTGGTCCGCGGTCGGTGGGCCGGCCGGGCCCGACTGGCCCGACGGGCCCGGCCCGCTCGGTCCGGGAAGTGGGACGAGCGAGGTCGGCGTCGTCGACGTCGTCGATGGCGCCTCGGGCCGGCAGGTCACGAGCGGATCGCTCGCGGCACGGGGGGCCGGATCCGCCCCGTTCCCGGTTCCTGCCTCGTGCCACCGCCAACCTTCGGTGGTGTCGGATCGGGCCCGGCGCCCGGCCGGACCGCCGTTCGCGTAGCTCCACCCTTCGCGGTCGCCGAGGTAGTAGGCCCAGTACGCGTACCGGGATCCACCCCGCGTTCCGCATCCCTCGTTCGGAAATCCGTCGATCGCGCAGAGGAGTCCGGAACTCGCGTATCTCGGTGCCGGACGGCCGAGCAGCCGGGCCCGGGCGGCCAGCACCGATGCCCCCGTATCGCTCGATTCCTCGGGGACGCACACGGTGGTGGTCGGACCCTGATCGCCGGGATCGACGACGACGGCGACGGTCGGGTTCCCGGGCGCGCAGGCCGCCGGCCGGGCCGGTCCGACGACGGGCGCGACCGCACCCAGGGCCAGCACGAACGCAATCGTCGCCGCTCGGGTCACCGACGACGCGATCCGAGGACGAGCGCGAGTCCGACGCCGAGCACGACGAAGCCGAGACCCGACGGCAGGTTCGAAGGTCCCGTTCGCGGCAGCGTGGCGGCCGTCGGAGCCGGACCGACGGTCGTGCTGGTGGCCGGGGCGGCCGTCGTGACCGGCGTCGGCTCCGGACACGGGTCGACGGCCGGTGGCCCGAGTTCGCGGGGCGCGACCGGCAGCACGGCACCGGCGAAGGCGATGAGCGCCGCGGCCGTGGAGTTGGCATCGGGCACGAGCGAACCGTCGGGTCCGGCCTGGTAGGCGACGCCGCTGCGGTCGGGTCCCGCGGCCGAGCAGTCGACCTGGAAGGTCGCCAGCACCTCGAGCCCCGTCGGGTCGGCAGCCCCGGAGGCCATCCGCAGTGCGATCGCCGCGAGGGCCGTCGACGATGCGTCGGAGGCCATGTCGGTCTCGAGGATGAAGCCCCAGCCGCCATCGGCGTTCCGGCTGCCCCGCAGCGCCGTTGCCCCGGTTGCGGCCGGTGCGGTGCGCCCGTTCGCCGCGAGGGCGATGATCGCCAGAGCCGTCGAGTTGGAGTCGGGTCCGGCGTAGGTGTCGGCGTCGCCCGGCGGACAGGGCACGCTCGTATCGGCCCGGTACGCCGTCCAGAGCCCGGAAGCGCACTGTTGCTCCTCGAGCCAGTCCAGGGCGAGCGAATCGGTCGTTCCGGCCGCGGCGGGGCCGAGGAGGGCGAGGCTCTGTCGGAAGGCGCCGTCGTAGGTCGGATCGGCCGATCCGAAGCGGCCGTCAGGCTGCCGCATGATCTCGAGTCGCGCCACGAGATCCTGAGCCGGGCTGCCGAAGGAACGAGGATCGAGGCCGCCGGCGACGACTGCCGCGATCAGTGTTCCGAGTCCGCCGGCCGAGTCGGTGCCGCCCTCGGTGGCGATTTCGTCGACGAGGGGAGCGAGGGCGTCGAGCATCCGCGCCACCGCGTCGGCGCCGGCTCCCGATGCGACGAGCGCAGACACCGCTTGGGCCGTGGCGGTCGCGCTCGGCTGCGAGGGGTCCATGGGGCTGGGCAGCAGGCCGGCGGGGGAGAGGCTCGCCACGATCCAACGGGCCGCCGCCGGAGCCCGTTCGTTGTCGGGGAGTGCGGGCGCGGCTCCGACCCGGGCTGCCGGAGCGACGAGCAGGCCGAGACCGAGCAGGAGCGCGGGTACCGATCGGGCGAGGCGATTCCGCAGTCGACGGGGAGGGCGAAGATCGGTCATCGGGTCTGCTCGTTCCTGTCGTCGGGCGACACGGACGCGAGCAGCAGCGACCGGCACGAGCCGGTTGCTCCCTCCCGCAGACCGCGGCGGTTCATTCGGAGCCGTTCCGGCGGGTATCCCGGCTCGCAGGGATCGCTCCCTGCCTACGGTTGCGGGTCAGCGCCGGACTTCGACCGGACTTCCCCCGATTCGGAACGCCTCCATCGGAGCACGCGCGCGACGACGGAGTCAAGGACCCTCCCGGATTGCCCTACCGTTCGCGCCGTGCAGGAGTCTCCCGGCCCCGAGACGGTTGACCGGGCGCGAGCGGAGCTCGACCGGCACCGGGCGAAGCTCGGCACCACCGGCTTGCGGGAGCTGTTCGCCGAAGATCCGGGCCGGATCGAGTGGGCGACCGTCGACGGCGGCGGTCTCTCGGTCGACTTCTCCCGGAATCTTGCGACCGCCGAGACCTTCTCGATCCTCGGTCGGTTGGCCGATGCGGCCGACCTCGGCGCCAAGCGCGACGCCATGTTCGCCGGGGCGCCGGTCAACCGCACCGAGCGCCGAGCCGCGCTCCACACGGCCTTACGCCGTCCGGTCGGGTCGTCCCTCGTCGTCGCGGGTGTCGACGTCATGCCCGGGATCGGAGCGACCCTCACCCGGATGGCCGATTTCGCCGACCGGGTCCGATCAGGTGCCTGGACCGGGGTCGACGGGCGCGCGATCCGCACGGTCGTGAACGTCGGTATCGGCGGATCGGACCTCGGGCCACGCCTCGCCGTGCGCGCGCTCCGCCGTGACGCCGCAACCGGACCGGAGGTGCGCTTCGTCGCGAACATCGACGGGGCCGACCTCGAGCGGAACCTGGCGGGCCTCGACCCGGCCGAGACACTCGTCATCGTGTGCTCGAAGACGTTCCGGACGGCCGAGACGATGCGCAACGCCCGGTCGACGCGCGAATGGATCGTGAACGCGCTCGGGGCCGACGCAGTCGCTCGGCACTTCGTCGCCGCGACCGCGGCTCCTGACCTCGCCGCCGAGTTCGGGATCAATCCGGCAGGCATCTTCGGGTTCGCGGATTGGGTCGGTGGCCGGTATTCGCTCCCGTCGGCAGTGGGCCTGGCCGTGATGGTTGCAGTCGGCCCCGCCGTCTTCGCCCGACTCCTCGCCGGATTCCGGGCCATGGATCGACACTTCCTGGAAGCCCCGATCGCACGGAACATCCCCGCTCTGCACGGCCTCCTCGGCGTCTGGTACTCGGGCTGGTTCGGGGCGGCATCCACGGCGGTCGTCCCCTACGCGGCCGATCTCGATCTCCTCCCCGGGTACCTGCAGCAGCTCGTCATGGAATCGAACGGCAAGCGGGTGGCCGATGACGGTCGACCGCTGTCACACGCCACGGGTTTCGCCGTCTGGGGTGGAGCCGGCACGGACGCCCAGCACAGTTTCTTCCAGCTGCTCCATCAGGGAACGCGCATGATCCCGGTCGACCTGATCGGCACGCTCCGTCCGACCCATTCCGTCGCGGGACACCACGAGCTGCTCCTCGCCAACCTCATCGCGCAGTCCCGGGCGCTTGCGTTCGGTCGGAGTCGGGACGAGCTTCGGGCCGACGGTGTCCCCGAATCCGAGATCCCGCATCGGGAGGTGCCCGGCAACCGGCCCCACACGGTGATCACGGGAGAGGAGCTCTCACCGGAGTTCCTCGGTGCGCTGGTCGCGATGTACGAGCACTCGACGTTCACTCAGGCGACCGTGTGGGGTATCGATCCGTTCGACCAGTGGGGGGTCGAGCTCGGGAAGCGGATCGCCGAGGACGTGATGGCCCGATTCGCCGATCCATCTGCCGCCGGACTCGACCCGGCGAGCGACCGGCTGATCGGAATGTTCCGCTCAGTCCGGACGCGGATCGGTACGGAGGTCGCGGATCTCGATCCGTGAGCCCTCGGCGACGATGACGGTCGCGGTCAGGTTCGGCGGGAACAGCCCGTGGTCGACGACTCCGGGGAACGCAGCCAGGTGGACGGCGAGCGCAGCCGGATCATCGACCGGACCGAGGTAATCGGCGATCACCCCGCCGTCGGGGCTCGGCGCGGCGGCACGACGCGTCACCGGTCCGAGGCCCCGGAGCGTGGCCGCCACACCGAAGGCGTGGAGCTCGAGCGGGATCGGCGCCGTGATCCGGTCGACAACCTTGGAAGAATCGGCGATAACGACGAAACGGTCAGCGGCCGCCGCGACGATCTTCTCCCGGGTGTGGGCTCCGCCGCCGCCCTTCACGAGCCAACCGTCGGGAGCGATCTGATCGGCGCCGTCGATCGCGAGGTCGAGCCGGTCCAGCCGGTCGAAGGGCTCGACCGCGATCCCGAGGGTTGCGGCCTCCTCGGCGGTCCGGACCGAGGTCGCGACGCATCGGATCCGAGGTTGCATTCGCCCGAGCGCCACGAGCAGGTGGTGAACGGTCGAGCCGGTGCCGAGTCCGACGGTCATACCGTCGGCGACCAGCGTCGCGGCGGCTTCGGCGGCGGCGCGCTTCTCGGATTCCGCTGTTCCCGTCACACGCTCTCCTCGCGGTCCGTTGCCGACATGCTGCCGGAAGCCCCGGCGCGCGAGCGGGATCGTCGGCGATCGGTCGCGAGCACGACGATCGTCCCGAGCCCGGCGCTGATCAGTGAACCGACGAGGATGCCCATCGTCGCCTGCCCAGCCAGTTCCCCGTCGAGGGCGAGATCGGTGATGAAGAGGGCGACGCTGAGGCCGATGCCGCCGAGGAATGCGACGGAGACGAGTTCGCCGGTCCCGGCTCCGGCGGGGAGCGCGGCGACGTGGGCTCGGACGAGGAGGGCCCCCGTCACGGCGATCCCCACCGCCTTCCCGACCACGAGTCCGAGCGCGACGCCGAGCGCGAGTGGCTCGCCGAGCGCACGCAGTGTGTCGGCCGAGATCTCGACCCCGACGGACGCGAGCGCGAAGACGGGGACGACGACGAGTGCCGCCCACGGGTGAACGCGACGCTCGATCCGTCCGAGGATCTCGGCGTCGGCCGGGGGGCGGGCCGGCGTGAGGAGGCCGAGCGCGGCCCCGGCCACGGTGGGGTGGATCCCGGCTGCGCCGAGTGCGAGCCACAGTGCGATCCCCGACGGGACGTAGGCGAGGGGATGGCGGACCCCGGCCACCCGCAACCCGAGGACCGACGCGAATGCCCCGGCCGTCGCGAGCAGGCCGCTCGCGGTGAGTCCTCCGGTGAAGAACAGCGCGATGACCAGGATGGCGATGAGGTCGTCGACGATCGCGATGGCCAGGAGGATCGTCTTGGTCCCGGGTGCCGCTCGGCGCCCGAAGGCCGTGACCAGGCCGAGGGCCAGCGCGGCGTCGGTCGCCATCGGGACCGCCCAGCCCGACGCGCCGGAGCCGCCCCGCACGATCAGCGTGAAGATGAGCGCGGGGAGGATCGCGCCCCCGACCGCGGCGCCGATCGGCAGCGCCGCGATCCGTGCCGTGCGCAGCGCACCGGTCACGAGTTCACGTTTGAGCTCGAGGCCGAGGACGAAGAAGAAGACGGTCATGAGTCCCTCGCCGATCCATTCGCGGAGGGAGTGGCTCATCGCGACCGAGCCGAGCCCGAGGGTGAGCTCGTGGGACCACACCGACTCGTACGAGCCGGGAGCGATGTTCGCCCAGGCCAGCGCCCCGACGACCGCGGCCACGAGGACGAGCGCGCCGGTGGCCTCGACCGCGACGAAATCATCGCCGAACGGCGGAGCGAGACGGCCGACGAGAGGCCAACGGAGGTGGGTGCGGCGATGGCTGTCGGATCCGGACACGGGAGCTCCTCGGAAGCGCACGCTAGTCAGGGCGAACGGTGCGGATTACCGTGTGCGAATGGCTCCCGTCGTCACCCTCGATCCCTGTCTCGGCACCGTCGAGGCCCGGGCGATGGTCGAGCTCTGCCACCGCACCGCCCCTTACCGGATGTACGGCGACCGGGAGCAGATCGACCACCCGATCGCCCGGGGCTTGTCGCAACGCCAGGATGCGCTCCAGCAGTTCGTGCGTTCGGGCGACGAGCATCCGGCCGCATTGGCGACGCGGACCAGCTACTTCCGTGAGGAATTCGCGTACGGCACGCGGGAGCTCGCTCCCGGCGTTGCGCCTTTTCTGCACCACGAGGGGTTCATCGAAGCGGCTCGCGCGATTCACGGTCGCCCCGTGATCGAGCCCGCGATCGTCTACGGCAACCTGATGGTGCCCGGCCAGGAGCACGCGACGCACACCGACGTGCCCGAGTTCCGGGGGGCGAACCGCAAGGTCGTTCCCCAGTGGCTGCTCGTCGTGATGCATCACTCGGGACTCTTCGCCGACCACCGCATGCCGATCGCGACCGGTATCGCCTGGTTCCACGACTGCGACGGCGGCGAGCTCTCCTATTGGCCCGACGGACCCGACGGTCCGCGTCGCGAGCATCGGGTTCGTTACGACACGGCGCTCGTGCTCGACACCGACACGGTGTTCCACGGCGTCGAGCGGATCGGGGTGGTCGAGGCCGCCTCGCTGCCCCGCATCCGGCCCGGCACCACGCTCACCGTGGACGGTGACCGGTGGGTGCTCGTCAACGGGGCCGGTGAGGAGCTCGGCCGGTACGACTGGTCGGAGCTTCGCTGCTCGGTCTCGTGGAAGGCCTACTGCTTCGCGGACGAGCGCGAACGGGACACGTGGCGGGACGGCTCCGACGACCTGACCATTGATGTGATCCTCGATCGGCTCGTCGCCGATCTGGTCGACCGGGGCCGGGTGGCATCCGATCCGGAGCGTGACCACGAACTCGGCCTCGTGCTCACGGCGTAGGTCATGGTCCGACCGTACGCCGGTCGGGTTGTGGAACGGAAGTGGGTCAACCTGTTGACGACGCTGTGGATGCCGGGAAGCGGATGTACTCGTCGA
>JBJSXF010000062.1:0-23707 GCA_046086225.1 Actinomycetota bacterium
AAGCCCCGATCGCCTCGATCTCCCACCCCCCACTTGCCGGGGCCACCAACCCCGCGCACGGTACGAACCGGGTGGGACTACCTCTGACCAGAACCCCACCCACTCAAGCGGTCGAATCGCCACCCTCCGAGCGCGGTTCGATCGGCAACCGGCCAACTGGCCAATCATGGCAGTTGTCCGGATCCGCCGAGATCGACCGGTCGCCCGGAGGCGACAACACGAGATCGGGAGGATCGCCATGAGGTTCCGAACCAGCGCCCTGGCCATTGCGGTCCTCGCCACAATCATGAGCTTCGCCGGCATTGCCGCCACCGGGGCCTGCGGCACCGCCGGAAGCGCCGTGGAGTGACCCCCGGATGCCGGACGGGTTCGGTGTGGGTTCATGCCACGGCGGTGGCTTCGAAGTCGGTGGGGCTGAGGTAGCCGAGGGTGGAGTGCCGACGGGTGGGGTTGTAGAACGCTTCGATCCAGTGGAACATCGCCCGGGCGAGCCTGGCGCGGGTGGGTCAGGTGTGCCGGTCGAGGAGTTCGCATTGAAGTGACGCGAAGAAGCTCTCGGCGACGGCGTTGTCCAGGGCGTCGCCGACGGTGCCCATCGAACCGAGCAGGCCAGCACGGCGGAGTCGTTGCCCGAACACCCACGAGTAGGAGTTCGCTCCGTGGTCGCTGTGGGCGATCGCGCCTTCAGGTGGCCGGCGGCGCCAGGTGGCCATGTCGATCGCGTCCGCGACCAGCTCGGCGCGCATGTGATCCGCGATCGACCAGCCGACCACCCGACGTGACCAGGCGTTGATCACCACCGCCAGGGAGACCCAGCCTTCGCCGGTGCGGTGCTGGGTGACGTCCTGGACCACAGCCGGTCGGGGCCGTCAGGGCGGAACTGGCGGTGCACCAGATCATCCGAGCGGGGATCGGCGGCCCGGCTGCGGGTGCAGCCCTTGGCCCGCCGGCGGCGGGTCACTCCCTGCAGGCCACGTTCGCGCATCAAGCGCTCGACGCGTTTGTGGTTCACCTCACGGTCCAGCCCCAGGCGCAGCTCGGCGGTCACGCGCCGGATGCCGTAGGTGCCGAAGCTCTGGTCGTGGATCTTCGCGACCAGGTCGGCGAGCTCGCGATCGGCGAGCATCCGTGGGGTCGGGTTCGCCTGCGCGTGCCGCCAGGCGTGGAAAGCCGATCGGGACACGTTCATCGTCTGGCAGCACGCCGTGACCTACCACGGGCCGGCCAAGTGCTGGGGCAACAACACCGACGGGCAACTCGGGAACGCGAGCGTGGTGCCGTCGAACCGCCCCGTCAACGTCGTCGGCCTCTGAGCCGACTGGCGACGGCCGCAGTACCGGATTTCGATCTATAGTCCGCTCTCCTTCCGGATCCACATGACAGGAGGCGCAACCATGCTCACCCGCCGCACCCTCCTCGGGGCAACAATCGTTGCACTGTGCCTCACGACGATGCCCGTCAGCACCGCCTCGGCGGCCGCCGCGCCGGCGCGATTGGACTACGCCATAGAGGCCGGTCCCCTGTTCAGCGATCCGGGTCACGTCCAGCCCTGGGACTGCCTGGTCGATCACGCGGAAACCGGAGGTCGTTTCGGATCGGTCGAGCTGCGGGTCGCCGATCTCGCCCAGGTGGGGTACGGATATGAAGTTTGGGCGTCTCGCGGCCCCCGGGAACTCGTGTACACCGGCCGCATGGCGAGGCTCTGCGTATCGGGGGCCGCCCTGCCGACCACGACCGAGCCGTTCGGGTGTTACCGCAGTTTCCGGCTCAGGTTCGGTGAGCGCGGCGTGCGCAAGGTCCGGCTCGTCGTCAAGAACCCCGGGGGTATTTCCGTCGCGGAGACCACATTCTTCCTCGCCGACCCGTTCCGGGCCCGCTTCGTCGCCAAGTTGGCCGTTCGTCACTGCGGTGACGAGTGCCGAGTCGACGCGCAACGGGTCCGGGCCCTCGCCGGTTCGATGTCGTACGAAACGAGGGAGGCCCTCCGCGGCCTCGGTACCCTGTTCTACCAATGCGCAGGGATCACGCCCATGAAGATCGTCAGGGCCGCTGCGCGGAGGAGCGAGAGTTACGCCACCACCGCAACTCGGGCCGAGTGGGAGAACTCCCAGCGCCTCGACCGACCAGGTCCACTTCCCATCTTCCCGGACGATTCGGGTTTCCTCGACCACCACGGGGTGGGGCAGCCGGCATGTGCGCCGTGCATCGCTGCGATTCGCGACGTACTCGAATGGGTGGCGGCCGTCGGATCGGGGATCATCGGGGCGTCCAACGTCTGGATACTCGGAGCAGGGGCGCCTATTGAGCTACCCCGGGATACGCGATAGGGGCTGGGACACCCGCTTGTACTAGCGGATTCGATCCCCGACCTGATCGCCGGTCGAAACCGGCGCTGACCTGCACTTTCCCGAGAGCGGACGACGGGATTCGAACCCGCGACCCCAACCTTGGCAAGGTTGTGCTCTACCAGCTGAGCCACGTCCGCAGTGACGTGAGGAGTATACAAGCCCCACCCCGGTGGCTCCGGGTGGGCCGGTAGCCTCACCGGCCGAACCAAGGAGCACCATGCACATCGGGATCTTCGGCGGCGACACCGGCGGCCGAGCCATCGACGACATCGTGGCCGACGCCCGCCAGGCCGAAGCCGACGGATTCTCCTCGTTCGCACTCCCTCAGATCTTCGGCCTCGACGCCATGGCGGTGCTCACGATCGTCGGTCGTGAGGTCCCCCGCATCGAGCTCGCCACCGGGGTCGTCCCGACCTACTCCCGCCATCCGCTCACCATGGCCCAGCAGGCCCTCACGGTCGCGGCGGCGAGTGACGGACGCTTCGTCCTCGGCATCGGACTCTCGCACCAGTTCGTGATCGAGCACATGTTCGGCCTCTCGTTCGAGAAGCCGGTGCGCCACATGCGCGAGTACCTGTCGGTGCTCGTCCCCCTGCTCGAGCAGGGCGCGGTGTCCTACTCGGGGGAGACCATCCGCACCGAGGCCGCCCTCGGCGTGGACCCGCGGCCCGCGTGCCCGGTGCTCGTCGCCGCCCTCGGCACCCAGATGCTCAACCTCGCCGGTTCGCTCACCCAGGGCACCGTCACCTGGATGACCGGACCCCGCACCCTCGGCGAGCACACCGCCCCGACCATCAACGCCGCGGCCGAACGGGCCGGGCGACCCGCACCCCGAGTCGTCGCCGCGCTCCCCGTGTGCGTGACCGCCGACGTCGAGGCGGCTCGGGAACGCGCCGGCGAGGAGTTCCAGGTGTACGGCATGCTCCCCTCGTACCGGGCCATGCTCGACCGAGAGGGCGCGGAGGGTCCCGCCGACGTCGCCCTGGTCGGCGACGAGGATGCGGTGACCGCCCAGGTACGGGCCCTCGCCGACGCCGGCGCCACCGAGTTCGTGGCGTCGTGCTTCGGCTCCCGCGACGAACGCGACCGCACGCGCGCCGTGCTGCGCTCACTGCTCTGAAGACCGAGCCGTGAGCGACGAGCCCCGTTCGCCGCTCGACCTGCTCGACGCGCTCGCCGTCGAGGAGGGCGAGGGGGACGAGCTCACCCACCTCGAGATCTACACGATGAAGGGGCTCCTCACGCTCCTCTGGCACGGCCCCCGGGACGCGCGCCACGTCGTGCTGACCTGCGGCGGCGGCATGGGCAGCCTGCTCGGTCCGGCCCGAGCGCTCTACCAGCGGCTCGGAATCGAGCTGGGCGCCGAGGGCATCGGCGTCGTGCGGGTCGGGTACCGGAAGCCCAACGACCTCGGTCGGTGCATCCACGACGTCGTGGCTGCCGGCGATCTCGCCGGCCGCAACGGTGGCCGACGCTTCGTCGTGATCGGCCATTCCTTCGGCGGGGCCGTCGCCGTGCAGACCGGCGCCGTGCTCAGCGAGCACTGTGCCGGCATCGTGACCCTCGCCACCCAGTCGGCCGGATGCGAGGCCGCGGCCGAGACCGGCACCACTCCCCTGCTCCTCCTCCACGGCGCCGACGACGAGATCCTGCCGCCCGAGACGAGCACCACCGTGCGCATGCTGGCCGGCCACGGCGACGTGGTGCTGCTGTCCGGAACCGGCCACCTCCTCACCGAGGCGGCCGACGAGGTGTACGAGCGGGTGCGGGCCTTCGTCACCGACTGCTTCGCCGACTGAGCCGCCCCGATCGGGGATCATCGGGGCGGCCACCGCCGGGCCGAGAACCTCCGGGTCAGCGGCCGGCCAGCGCGGCCACGACCGGCGCGAACTCCTCGACGTTCTCGTCACCCACGACGACGTAGGAGAGCCCCCAGCGGTCGCGCCGCCGCTGCAGCTGTTCGATGATCTCGGCCTCGGTACCCACGAGGGCAGCGGCCGACTCCAGCGCCTCCTCGGGCGACACCCCGAACGCCGGGGCGAGCTGCTCGGCGAAGGCCATGCGGTCGGGCCGGACGCTCGTGATGAAGAAGCGCATCTGCACCTCGATCGTGTCCCAGCGGGACCCGGCCGCGTCACGTACCCAGGCGACCTTGCGGTCGGTCTGCTCGGCGAGCGAATCGAGCGACGCGTCACGGCCGATCGCGCCGGCCCGAAGGTTGGGATTGATTCCGACGATGTCGGCCTCGCGTCCGGCGATCGAGAGCACCCGCTTACCCCCGCCGCCGATGAGGATCGGGAGCGGCGACTGGACCGGCACCGGCCACGAGGCGTACTCGGTGATGCGGTAGTGCTCGCCGTGGTACGTGAAGGGCTGCCCGGTGAAGCACTGCCGGATCACGTGCAGCGCCTCCTCGAACCGGTCGACCCGCACCGCCGGCGGGTCGTACGGCAGGCCGAGAGCGTCGTAGTCGGTGCGCATCCAACCCGCGCCGATGCCGAGCTCGAGCCGGCCGTCGGAGCAGAGATCGATCGTCGCCGACTCCTTGGCCAGGATCGCCGGGTGCTTGTAGTCGTTGTCGAAGACGAGCGCCCCGATGCGCAGCGTCGTCGTGTGGGCCGCAGCCATCGCGATGGCCGGCATCGGCGCGAGTTGCTGGTCGAAATGGTCGGGCATGAACAGGGTCGAGTACCCGAGGTCCTCGATCTTGCGGGCCCGGTCGCGCCACTCGGTCGCCGACCCCGTCTTCGCCACCTGCACCCCGAACCGGAACGGTCCCCCGGCCATCGTCTACCTCCCTGCGCAGGTCGCCACGACCGGCGCGAACGCTTCGAGGGCGGTCTCGGCGACCACCGTGTAGGACACCTGCCAGCGGTCCCGCCGCGCCTCCAGGATCTCGACCGCCTCGGCCGGACTGCCGGCGATGAGGCACACCGGGAGCATGGCCGCGTCTTCGGACTCGATCCCGAAGAACCCGGCGATCCCTTCGAGTATCTGCGGCGCGTCAGCCCCGATGTGCACGAAGCCGATGAGCATCTGGAGCTCGAGTTCGGCGAACCGGGCTCCCGCGGCCTCCCGTACCCACCTGACCTTCTCATCGGTGGCCGCCGGGGTGAGGGACCGGCGGGTCTCGGGCGTATCGCCCGCCCCGGAGGCGAGTTTGGCGTTGATGCCGACGATCGCCGCCTCCCGGGCGGCGAGACCGAGCACCTTCGGCCCGCCGCCCCCGATGAGGAACGGCACCGGCTGCTGCACCGGCTCGGGCCGGCCGTCGAGATCGGTGATCCGGTAGTGCTCGCCCGCGAACGAGAAGGGCCCCGGCGCGAAGAGCCCCTTGAGGATCGCCACCGACTCGGCCAAGCGGGCGATGCGCACCCCGGGCCGATCGAGCGGGATTCCCGAGGTCTCGTAATCGACCGTCATCCAGCCCGCGCCGATGCCGAGCTCGAGCCGGCCGTCGGAGAGCACGTCGAGCGTCGCCATCTCCCGGGCGCACACCACCGGGTGCTTGTAGTCGTTGCCGAGAACGAACGGCCCGATCCGCAACGTGTCGGTCACCGCCGCAGCATGGGCGAGCGCAACCGTCGGGGCGAGGTCGTGGTCGACGAAGTGATCGGGCACGAAGAGTGTCGAGAAGCCGAGCGCCTCGATCCGGCGGGCGTGCTCGGTGAACTCGCGTTGCGAACGCCCGGCCGTGCAGGACACCCCGAAACGGAACCGACGGTCGTGCGGCACCGCCGCACGCTACCGCTCAGACTCCGGTGGACCCCCAGCCGCCGGTGCCCCGGGCGGTGTCGTCGAGACTCGCCACCTCCGACCACGTGACGGCCGCGACGGCCTGGATCACGAGCTGGGCGATGCGCTCGCCCCGCCGCACCGCGAACGGCTCGACCGGGTCGAGGTTCACGAGGAGCACGCTGATCTCGTCCCGGTAGCCGGCGTCGATGAGCCCGGGGCTGTTGAGCACGGTCACACCGTTCCGGAGGGCGAGCCCCGAACGGGGCTGCACGAATCCGGCGAACCCCTCGGGGATGGCGACGGCGATCCCGGTCGGGACCAGGACCCGACCGCCCCCCGGCGCGAGGTCGGTGTCGACTGCGGCCCGGAGATCGAGACCGGCGTCACCGGGGTGGGCCGCCTCGGGGAGCGGGAGCGACGGATCGAGTCGCCGGATCGGGATCCGCAGCGGCTCAGTCGCCGGCACGCAGATCGCCGAGCAGCGCCCCGTGGCGCACGTCGTCGAGCAGGAATTCGTGCTCGTAGGCGGGGTGGTCGATGACGACCCGCACGGCACCGTCGGCGAAGCGGTCGACCTCGCTCGCCGTGAACGCGAACCGCAGGAAGTGGACCGCTGAGGTCGTCTCGGCCCGGGTGAGGCGCGATTCGTCCTCATCGGAGGCACGGCCCGGGATGCGGGTCCCGTCGGCGAGGACGATGGCGACGTGGTGCTCGATGTCGACCAGCTGGGGTAGCCACACCCGCAGGGCCGGCTCCGATGTGAGCTCGATCATCAACGTGGCCGAAAGCTCGCCCCGATCCGGGATCAGCCGGTTGTAGGTCTCCACCTCGTGGGCGATCTGCTCGTCGCGGAGCATCCGCTCGACCCGGGCCATCTCCTGGACCTGCCACCGCATGGTGTCGGTGTTCTCGAACACCATTGTCACGAACGGTCCGACCTCGACCCGCCGGGTCTTCTTGAGGGCGATGATCCGCTGCCGAAGCTCCGCCCGCTCCCGCTCGTAGGCGCGCAGATCGGCGATGTCGTCGACGACGAGCTTCCTCATTGCTCCTCCTCCTCGATGCCGTAGGCCCGGGCGACCACCTGGATCGGATGGATGGGTCGGCGACCCGACCCTTCGTGGATCGCCACGTTGGAGAGCTGGCAGTCGCCCGCGATGAGCTGGGCGTCGGATTCGGCAACCTTCTCGATGAGTGGCTTGGCGATCTTGCGGGCCATCTCGGCGTTCTCGGCCCGCAGCCCCCACGTGCCGTCGATGGCGCTGCAGCGCTCGACGGTCGTGACCTTGGCCCCCGTGAGCCCCATGAGCTGGGCGCTCTTCGGACCGATCTGCTGGGCCCGGTAGTGGCAGGCCGACTGCCACATGATCGTCTCGTAGGTCTGCCCGGGGAACTCGATGGAGAGCGCCTCCTCGCGGTGGCGTTCCATGAGGAATTCCGAGATGTCGCTCGTGGCCGCCGCGACCTCGCGGGCGGCCTCGGTGCCCAGGAACGCCGGGTATTCGTCCTTCAGCGTGTACGCGCAGGTCGGCTGGGGCACCACGATCTGCTTGCCCGCCCGGACCGCCGGGAGCAGAGCGTCGACATTGCGCTGGGCGTGCTCCCGGAACTTCTCGGTGTCGCCCGCGTCGAGCCAGGGCATACCGCAGCACACCTCACCCTCGGGGAGGCTGCACGAGAATCCGTTGTGCTCGAGTACCCCGACCATGGCCTTCCCGATCGCCGGCTCCTGGTACTCGACCAGGCAGGTCGGGAACAGGGCGACGTCGCCCCGGCGGCCGGCGGTGAGCGGTCCGCTCCGCCGCCGGAACCACTTCGAGAAGCGGACCCGCGAGAAGGTCGGCAGGAGCCGGTCGCGGGCGATGCCGGTGACCTTCTCCATCACGACCCGGGCGGGCTTCACCTTCGCCGAGGCGTTCACCACCGGCGCGAGAGCGGTCGCGACCTTCCCCTGCTGGTCGGTGCGGGCGAGCAGGCGGGCCGAGGCGGACACCTTGCCCTCACGATCGTGGATCGTGAGGGACCGCAGCATCAGTTGCGGGAAGTCGATCCGCCACTCCTGCTGCTGATCCGGCGTGTAGGGGCAGATGACGTAGCAGAGCTTGCACTGGAAGCACTCGCCCACCACTCGGTCGTGCTGGGCTTCGGTGAGCTCCTCGGTGTGCTCGGTTCCGCCCAGCTCGTCGATCATCTGGAACAGCGACTTGAAGCTCGGGCACAGCTTGACGCACACCCGGCAGTCACTGCAGATGTGGAAGGTGCGGTCGCGTTCGGCGCGGGCGTCGGCGCCGTCGAACCAGGTCGGCGAGAGCGGGTCGTAGAGGTGCAGCGCCATCGGGGCCTCCGGATCGGACCGGACGGCGCCCCGGGGGAGATCCCCCCGGGGCGAAACCGTCGGAGCGGGTCAGCTGAGCGCGTCGAGGCCCTGCTGGAACCGGCCGGCGTGGCTCGTCTCGGCCCGGGCGAGGGTCTCGAGCCACTCGGCGATCTCCTCGAAGCCCTCCTCGCGGGCGGTCTTCGCGAAGCCCGGGTACATCTCCGTGTACTCGTAGGTCTCGCCCGCGATCGCCGACTTCAGGTTGTCGGCGGTCGCCCCGACCGGCTCGCCGGTCGCCGGGTCGCCCACCTCGGCGAGGAAGTCGAAGTGGCCGAACGCGTGGCCGGTCTCACCCTCGGCGACCGAGCGGAAGAGCGCGGCGACATCGGGGTAGCCCTCGACATCGGCCTTCTGGGCGAAGTACAGGTAACGACGGTTCGCCTGGCTCTCGCCCGCGAACGCCTCCTTCAGGTTCTCGTGGGTCTTGCTCCCTTTCAGTGCCGGCACGGCGGTTCCTCCTGTTGTTTGGTTGGGTTCATTGCTGCTCGACGGCGGTCAGCGGCATTGCTCGCACCGACCGCGCACGATCACTTGAACGGCATCGACAACGAAGCCGTCGGTTCCGGTTCCCGGCAGTTCCAGCCGGGCGGTGTCGAGTCCGAGGTCCCGGACCGCCCCGCACCCGGAGCAGACGAGGTGCTGGTGGTCGTCCTCGACGTTGGGATCGACCCGGACGCTCCCGGTGCCGAGATCGAGCAACCGCACCTCGCCGAGCGCCTCGAGGTCGTGCACCGTCTGGTACACGGTCTTGAGCGAGATCGTCGGCATCGTGGTGCGCACCTGCTCGAACAGCGCATCGACCGTGGGGTGGGACTCGTTGCCCTCGAGCAGGCGGAAGATCGCCTGCCGCTGCGGGGTGACCCGCAGGCCCTGCCCGCGGAAGATGGCGGTGAGCTCGTCGGTGCTCCTCATACCCCGGAGACCTTATCGACAAGTCTTTACAAGAAACAAATCAAGTTGCCGAACCCCGTGTAGCGAATGGCCCGGACCGGCCCTTCGGGGAACGCCTCGCGACGTGGGGTCAGATCGCAGCCGACGGACGCACGGGGAGGGTCTCCCCCGGTTCGAGCGGGAAATGGCAGGCCACGAACTGGCCGTCTCCGACCTCGGCGATCTGCGGCTCCTCCTCGGCACACCGGTCCTGAGCCTTGGGGCAGCGAGTCCGGAACCGGCAACCCGACGGGGGCCGGAGGGGCGACGGGATCTCGCCCTTCACCCCGGCGGCCATCTGCGGCTCGACGTCCGGATCGGGAATCGGGATCGCCGAGAGCAGCACCGAGGTGTACGGGTGGGCCGGCTGGGCGTAGATGCGATCGGGCGGACCGACCTCGCAGATCTTGCCGAGGTACATCACGATGACCCGGTCGCTGACGTTCTTCACGACCGCGAGGTCGTGGGCGATGAAGATGAGGGTCAGCCCGTAGCGAGCCTTCATGTCCTCGAGCAGGTTCAGGATCTGGGCCTGCACCGACACGTCGAGCGCCGAGACCGGCTCGTCACAGATGATCAGCTTCGGATCGTTGGCGACGGCCCGGGCGATCGAGATCCGCTGGCACTGCCCGCCCGAGAACTCGTAGGGGCGACGTCCACCGTGCACCTCGGGGTCGAGGCCCACGGTCAGCATCATCTCCTCGACCTTGGCGTTGCGCTCCTCGTCGGAGCCCACCTTCCAGATCCGCAGACCCTCGGCGATGATGTCCTCGACCTTGCGGCGCGGATTGAGCGACGAGATCGGGTCCTGGAAGATCATCTGCATGCGGGCCCGGATCTCCCGGAGGCTCGCACCCTTCAGTCCGGTCAGATCGGTGCCCTCGAACTCGACCGAACCGGCCTTCGGACGGGGCAGCTGCATGATCGCCTTGCCCGTCGTCGACTTCCCGCAGCCCGACTCGCCGACGAGACCCAGAGTCTCGCCCTCCTTGATGTCGAGGCTGATGCCCGACACGGCGTGGACCTTGAGCCCGCTGCGACCGACGGGGAACTCCACGACGAGATCCTCGACCCGGAGGATCGTCTCCTCGCGGGGACGCAGGTGGGCGCTTCCGGTGCCGGCCATCAGGCGAGCCTCCCCGTTGCGATGCGGTCACCGTGGCGGCGCACGGCGAGGCCGGTCGCGTTCACGCCCGCCTGCACGTTCCGCTCCAGTGCGTCGGTGCCGGCCGGGGTTCCCACCGGGAAGAAGCAGCGGTAGAGATGCCCGGACGTGTCGCCGGCGACGAGCTCCGGATCCTCGGCCACGCACTTGGGTTGCGCGTAGGGGCATCGGGCCGCGAAACGACAGCCGGTCGGGAGGTTGACGAGATCGGGCGGCCGTCCGCTGATCGCGTCGAGCCGGGTGTGACTCGGCTGGTCGAGCCGCGGGATCGACTTCATCAACGCTTCCGTATACGGATGCCGGGTCTCCCGGAAGAGCACGGGGGTCGGGGCGCGCTCGACGATCCGACCGGCGTACATCACCGCGATCTCGTCGGTACGGCCGGCCACGACCCCGAGGTCGTGGGTGACGAGCACCACGGCCATGTACCGCTCGCGTTGCTGCGAGGCGAGGAGATCGAGAATCTGGGCCTGCACCGTGACGTCGAGCGCCGTGGTCGGCTCGTCGGCGAAGAGGAGCTTGGGACCGCAGGCCAGCGCAATGGCGATCATGACCCGCTGCCGCATGCCCCCCGAGAGTTGGTGGGGGTACTCGCGCAAGCGACGCTCGGGCTCGGGGATGCCGACCGAGGTGAGCAGCGAGAGCGCGGTCTCGTTCGCGTACTCCTCGGTGACGTCGAAGTGGGTGAGGATCGACTCGGTGATCTGGTTGCCGATCCGCATGACCGGATTGAGCGAGGTCATCGGGTCCTGGAAGACCATCGACATCTGGGCGCCCCAGAACCGCCGCAACACGTCGGGCGCCTCGCCGATGAGCTCACGCCCCTCGAACCTCACACTGCCCTCGCGCACGGCGTTCCGAGGGAGCAACCCCATGATCGACCGCGAGAGCACCGACTTGCCGCACCCCGACTCGCCCACGATGCCGATCGTGCGGCTCCGGTCGAGCGTGAACGTCACACCGTCGACGGCCCGCACGAGACCACGATCCGAACGGAAAGACGTGCGCACGTCATCGACCTCGAGCAGGGTGCCGTCGGTGGGCGCGTCAGCGAAGCGGTCCGCCGGCCCCTCCCCCTTCCGTCCGCGTCGGAATCGGGGACTCACAGCACGCTCTCCCGCACGTCGAAGAGCCGCCGCACGAGATCGCCGACGTAGTTGAGCGCCAATACCGTGAGGAAGATCGCGATCGACGGCGCGAGCCAGACGTGGGGATAGGTCTCGAACGCCTGGAGCTGGCTCTGGATCATGTTGCCCCACGACGGGTTCGGCTCGGGCACGCTCAGCCCGAAGATGGCCAGCCCGCCCTCGATCACGATGACGATCGCCACCCCGAGCAGGGCGATCGAGAGCATGGCCGGGACGACGTTCGGGAGGACCTCCCGGAACATCGTGCTGCGCTGGGTGGCGCCCTGGGCCCGCGCCGCGGTGACGAACTCGCGCTGCGACCAGGTGAGCGCGCTGCTCCGGGTGATCCGCCCGAGGATCGGCACCGACACGATGCCGATGGCGAAGATCATCACCATCACCCGACCCGACCAGGTGGTCGGGTCACCCGGCGTTCCCGGGGAGAGCACCGCCACCAGGGTGAGGGCCAGCACCAGCTGGGGGAAGGCCAGGAAGATGTTGAACACCGAGGTGAAGACCGTGTCCGTGCGGCCACCGATGTAGCCGGCCACGAGGCCGAAGAGCCCTCCGACGATCACACCGAAGAGGATCGCCCCGATCGCGACCATGAGCGACGCCCGACTCCCCCAGATCACCCGGGAGAAGACGTCACGGCCGATGTCGTCGGTGCCGAGGATGTGACCGCCCGTGAACGGACCGACCCCGATGTAGTCGAAGTCCGGCGCATTCGGTCCGACCGGCGGGTCGAGCGGGAGGATCGGCGCCAGCAGGCTCGCCGTGGAGATGAGGCCGAGCCAGCCGATCGAGATCCAGCCGGCCACGCCGACCCGTGACTTCCGACGCTGCTTCACCGGAGGCTTCACCTCGGCTGCCGGCACCGTCTCAACCGATGTGGCCACTGCGGATCCTCGGGTCGAGCACGGAGTAGAGGATGTCGACGAACACGTTCACGAGCACGTAGATGATCGCGATGATCGCCACGAAACTCTGGAGCGCCAGGTACTGCCGCTGGGCGATCGCGTCGTAGACCTGCGAGCCGAGGCCTGGGATGCCGAAGATCCGCTCCACGATGAGGAGCCCGCCGACGAGCGCGCCGACGTTGAGCCCGGCCACCGTGATGAGGGTGAGGCTCGACGGCCGCAGGGCATGGGCCCACAGGATGCGGCGATCCGAGATGCCCTTGCTCTTGGCCATGAGGATGAAGTCCTCCTGCAGCGTGGCGACCATGTCGCTCCGCAGCAACCGCGAGTAGATCGCGATCTGCCCGATCGCGATCGCCAACACGGGCATGGCCACGTGCTTGAAATGGCCCACCGGATCGGAGAAGAGATCGTCCCAGCCGACGGTCGGGAAGAGGTTCCAGCGCACCCCGAGCCAGAACTTCATCAGGGCCGCGGCGACGAACGCCGGGATGGCGAGCAGGAGAAAGACCGAGACGCTTGCGACCTGATCGAACATCGATCCCGCCCGCCGGGCCATCAGCACCCCGAGCGGCACCGCAACCGCCAGGGTGATGACCTCGACGTAGAGCACCAGCAGGAGCGACTTGGGGAGCGCCGTCTTCGCCCGGTCGAACACCGGCTTGGGCTCGATGCCCGCCCCGGCGTAGTAGGTGCCGAGGTTGCCGGTGAAGAAATCGCCCGCCCAGTTCACGTAGCGCACGACGACGTTGTCGTCGAGGTGGGCCGACTCGCGAATCTGCTGCCGCTGCTCCTCGGTGGCGAACGGCGCGATCGTCGTCACCGGGTCGCCGGGCAGGAGCGAGGTGAGAATGGAGACGAAGAACGTCACCACGACCACGACCACGACCAGCTGGATCAGCCGGCGCGCCACGATCCGCATGTCCTCTTCCTCGCTCCCGCTCCGTCAGCCCGGACGGGTTTCCCCGGCCCTACTTCTTCTCGACCCAGATGCGCTGAACCGGGATACCGGTGCCGAGACCCTCGGACGGACCGGTGCCGTCAGGGAGCTTCGGACCCCACAGGCCCCAGATGCCCGGCTTCGACGCGATGTTCCAGAGGGTCCACTGGGCCCAACCGGCGTACACCTGCTCCGAGAAGCGCCGGTTCACCGCCTCGTAGAACTGCGGGCGCTTGGCCTCGTCGAGCTCGGTCCGGCCCTTCTCGAGGTTCTCGTTGATGACCGCGTCGTTGAAGCCGCCGAAGTTCACCGGGTTCGAGCAGTCCTCGGTCGTCGGGTTGTCGCAGTGCCACCACACCCAGAGCGTGTCGGGGTCGGCGCCGGGGTAGTTCCGCCAGAAGATGGCCTGGAACTTCTTGCCGATGGCCTGGCTGATGTACTGGGTCTGGTCACCGATCACCTGAGTGTTGGCGGTGATGCCGACGCGCTGCAGGTAGGTCTGCAACAGCGCCGCGGTTTTCGCCGTCTCCGGGTCCGAGCCGAGCGTGATCGTGAACTCGAGCTTCTTGCCCGTGTCCTTCTCGTACGCCGCGACCTCGGCCTTCGACTTCTCGGGGTCGTACGTCGGGTAACCCGCGTCGGGCAGGTAGCCCATCACGCCCTGGGCGAACGGACCCGAGGCGTTCTGCAGGAGATCGAGGTTGCGGAGCTTGTTCACCTGCGCTCGGTCGATGGCGTGGGCCACCGCCTTGCGGGCGTGGATGTTGTTGAACGGCTCGCCGCAGGGGCCGCCGCAGTCGGTGCCGTCGGCCTTCGTCGTGTTGAGCATGAGGAACGCGACTTCGGCGAGCTTGTCGGATTCGATGTAGTGAATGTTCGCATCCTTCCGGATGCTGTTGATCTGGATCGCACCGGACGTCTGGATGATGTCGTAATCGCCGGCCTGGAGGCCCTTCAGCATGTCGGCGCTGCTCGGCTGGACCTTGTACGTGATCTTGTCGAGGTAGGGGTACTTCACGCCCTTCTCGTCGACCCCCCAGTAGTCCGGGTTCTTCACCGCCACGAACTGGCCGCTCGGACCCGGGGTGAAGGACCCCTTCTTGAACGGGCCGGTGCCGATCATGTCGGTGTCGCAGTTCTGCGAGTCGAGCTGGGCCTGGGCCATGATCCCGACCCGGCCACTCGACCAGAGGTACCAGGGGAAGGCCGGCCACTGCTGGTTGGTCGTGACCGTCACCGTTCCGGTGGCGTCATCGGCCGTGACGTCCTTCACGTACGGCCCGAACACGAAGCTGAACAGCAGCGGGCTCCGACCGGCGTACTTGCCCCGGTAGGCATCGATGTTGTTCTTCACCACCGTGGCGGTGAGGTCGGTGCCGTCGTGGAACTTCACGCCCTCGCGGAGCTTGATCGCGAACGAGGTTGCGTCGGCGTTCGGGGTCACCGACTCGGCGAGGAACGGGTGGATCTTGCCGTCGGCGCCGGGCGCCGTGAGCGTGTCGTAGACCGCCCGGGCCACCTGGATGCCCGAGATCGCGAGCTGGGCCTCGGCCAGGCACCAGCCACCGTCGTTGGTCGCCTCGAGCGCGAAGATCGCCTCGCCGCCGGGGGTCGGGGCCTTGGCCAGATCGGCGGCCACCGTCACGAGGTTGCCCTTGGCCTCGCCGCCGCCACCTCCGCCTGACTTGTTGCCGCCCCCGCCGCAGGCGGCGAGCACGAACGACATCACCACGAGCGCAACTGCGCCGCGCCGGATGCGGACGAGATCCCTCTTCTTCACCTGTTCCCCCCGATTCGGGTCGAGCCCCGTTTGGTACACGGCGGGAGGGACGACGGCACTGAGCCGGTCGGACCCCCCGAGTGGCTGGAGTGTAGAGGCGGAACCTACGGAGGGATCCGCACACCGGTCAAACCCGTGGCGAGGTGAGCGACCACGCGAATCGCTCGGGCCGCGCGATCTTCGAACGGGTCGACGGGCCGCCACTACTTGACAGTGACTAGATTGACCCGGGCCGGACCCGCCGGACCGTCGCGATCGACGGTCTCCAGCCGGATGGGGCGCCCGACGAGCTCCTCATGCTCGGCGGCGGCGCATGCGGCCCGATCCTCGAGCCGACCGTAGGCCCGGGCCCCGTCCGGGAGGTCGCACACGACGAGCGCCCACTCCGGCCCGCCCTCGCGACCGTGGACGACGGCGTAGGCGGCCACGGTCGCGTCGCCCTCGGCCGTCGCCGTCACCGGCGTTGCCTCCGGCGCCGGACCGGACTCCGGCACCCGCAGCTCGCCGGGCTCCGTCGACCAGACGCCGAAGACGTGCTTCGTCATGTGCATCCCGACTCCGCTGACGAGTCCGAGCGAACCGGGGTCGGATCGCAGGATCGCAGCCATCGCTGCGATCGAGTGCGTGATGTACCCGCTCGCCGGGCTGCCGTGGTATGGCAGGCCGCCGGTGACGGTGAGGCCGCGGGGGTCGTCGGGCGCGATCCCGAGCGCGTCGGTCGCGAAGTGCAGCGACGAGGCGAAGCAGGAGTAGAGGTCGAGGTGGGCGACGTCGTCGATCCCGACCCCCGCCCCCGCCAGCGCCGCCGAGGAGGCCCGGACCATCGCCGGCGAACGGCTCATCTCGGGGTGGGCGGCAACGAGCACGGGATCGGTGGCGTAGGCGGAGCCACGGAGGTACACCCGACGCTCGGGCGGCACCCCGAGCGCCTCGGCCCGTTCGTGGGTCGCGAGCACGATCGCCGCGGCCATGTCGACGTCCATCACCGCGATCGAATACTTCGTGTACGGGTAGGCGACCATCCGGTTGCCAGGGGTTGCGGCGACGATCTCCTCGGCCGACCGGGCGACCGGGTACCAGGCGTGCGGGTTCGCCGCCGCCACTGCGGTCATCGGCGCCAGCAGCCGACCGATCCCGGCCCGGTACTCGTCGAGCCCCTCACCCCGGCGGGCCCGACGGGCGTTCTCGAAGACCGCGAAGGTGAGCCAGGCCTGAAACACCTCGTGCGCGATCTCGGCCGCGTCGGGGGGCGACTCCCACGGGTAGGGCCTGCGCTCCGCCGGTCGGAACGCGTACGGGAACCGCTCGCCGCGCTTCTTCCACGCCCGCTGGGTGGCCAGCGCCTCGGCACTCGTGATGACCGCCAGGTCGAGGTCGCCGGCGAGCATGCGCTCTGCAGTCGTGCCGACGAGCTGCTGGGTCGTGGTGCCGCCGATCCCCGAGTAGTGGCGATGGCGCGGTTCGATGCCGAGACGCTCGGCGAGCCGGCCGACCGCGTCGTCGTACTGCACGGTCTGGCAGTAAACGACCTGGAGGCTGTCGGTGGCACCGAGCACTCCGGGCCGACCGGCGTCGGCGACCGCCGCCCGAACCACCTCCTCCCACATCGCGAGCGGCTCGGGCGCGCCGTCGGCGCCGACCGCGTCGGGGCGCCACGTACGCGCCGCGACGCCGATCAGACACGGCGTGCGCGGGTCGATGCTCACCGCGACCGCCACACCGGGGGACGCTTCTCGGCGAAGGCCCGCGGGCCCTCCTTGGCGTCCTCGGTGCCGAAGACCCGACGCGAGATCCGGGCCTCCTTCTCGAGCGGGGACCGGAGCTCGCCGGCCAAACCGTCGAGGATCCCGGCGATCGTGTCCGGATCGGCGCCGGATGCGGCCGCGTCCCGCAACGCGCGCACACCGGCGCGCAGCGCCCGGGCCAGGTCACCGTCGGCGTAGAGGCCGGCGAGCGCGCTCTCCTTGGTGGCCTGCACCGCCAACGGGGCGTTGGCCACGATCCGGCGCGCGTACTCGCGCGCCGCGTCGAGCAGCCCGTCGCGCGGCACGACCGCGTTCAGCAACCCCATCTGCAGCGCCCGGTCGGCCGGCACGAGGTCGGCGCAGAGGAGGAGCTCCATGGCGAACGCCCACGGGATCTGTCGGGGCAGCCGCACCGTCGTACCGCCCCCGGCGAAGAGCCCGCGCTTGGGCTCCATGACCGAGAACGCGGCCTCCGGGCAGGCCAGGCGGATGTCGCAGCCCCCCACCATCTCCATGCCCCCGGCCGTGCAGAACCCGTTCACCGCAGCGATGACCGGCTTGTGGAGCGGCCAGTCGCGCAGCACCGCCCGGGTACCGTCGTCGAGTCGGTAGCCGTCGATCTCGGTCCGACCCTGCTCGGCGATCTCCCGGTGCAATCGGGTGATCTCGGGCACGTAGCGCTTGAGGTCGGCCCCGGTGAAGAAGGCGTCGCCGACGCCGGTGACGACCGCGACCCGCGCCCCGTCGTCGGCCGCGAATCGCTCCCACGCTTCCCGCAGGAGCTTGAAGTGCTCCATGTCCGCCGAGTTGCGGGCCTCGGGCCGGTCGATCGTGATGACGACCACGTGGTCGCCGTCGTCGCGGTAATGGATCGCCATACCGTCACGCTACCGACGGACCTGACGCCTGCGTCAGGTGTGCGCGAGGATGCTCCCGTGCCGTTCCCAACCGCCCGATCGCGGCTCCGGTGAGCCGCCCCCGCGCGCTCGTCACCGCCCCGTTCCGCGGCGAGGGGCTCGCCGCGCTCGAGGCCGTCGCCGACGTCGTCTACGACCCGTGGATCGAGCAGGTCCCGCTGCGGATCTACGACGGCGAGCGCCTCGCCGAGCGGGTCGCGGCCGAGGCCGCCGACATCCTCATCGTCGAGTCCGACTTCGTGACCGGCCCCGTCTTCGACCTGCCGCTCACGTGCATCGGCTCGTGCCGGGGCGACCCCAACAACGTCGACGTACCCGCGGCGACCGCCGCCGGGATCCCGGTGCTGCGGGCGCCGGGCCGCAACGCCGACGGCGTCGCCGAACTCGCGATCGGGCTGCTGTTCGCGGCCAACCGCTTCGTGGTCCCTGCGGATCGACGCGTCCGGGCCGGCAAGGTGTACTCGGGCGGGAAGATCCCCTACCAGCGCTACCGAGCCTGGCAGCTCGCCGGCCGCACCGCGGGCGTGGTCGGCCTCGGCGCGGTGGGCCGGGCCGCGGCGTGGCGTCTCGAAGGCATCGGGATGCGGGTGCTCAGCTTCGATCCGTACAACCCGGCGGCCACCCACCGCGACGATCTCGACGGCATGCTCGCCGAGTGCGACGTCGTGTCCGTGCACGCCGTGGTCACCCCCGAGACCGAGCGGATGATCGGTGCCGAGCAGTTCGCGGCGATGAAGCCGGGCGCGATCTACGTGAACTCGGCCCGAGCCAAGCTGCACGACACCGCCGCGCTCGTCGCGGCCCTCGAGCGCGGGCACCTCGGCGGCGCCGGCCTCGATCACTTCGAGGGTGAGCACCTGCCGGTCGACCACCCGCTCTGCGCAATGGACAACGTCGTGCTGACCCCGCATATCGGCGGCGCGACCTACGACACCGAGGCGAACCACTCCCGCCTGATCGCCGACGACGTCACCCGCATCCTGGCGGGCGAGGTGCCGGTCAACTGCGTGAACCCGGAGGTGCTGGCCCGATGAGCGAACCGAAGGGAACGGCCGAGGAGATCAAGGCGGCGGTCGTCGCGACCGCGAAGGAGAGCCTGCGCTCCGGCCTCGTGCACGGCACCGCCGGCAACTTCTCGGCCCGCCTCCCCGACGGCAATGTCGTGCTCACCCCGTCGAGCCTCGCCTACGAGGACATGACGGTCGATGATCTCGTCGTCACCGATTTGGAAGGGAACGTCGTGGAGGGCACTCGCTCCCCCACCACGGAGAAGGCACTCCACCTGGCGTGTCTCGCCGCGTACCCCGAGATCCACGCGGTGATCCATTGCCACGCCAAGTTCGCCACGATGTTCGCCCTCGTCCACGAGCCCGTACCGTGCGTCATCGAGGAGGTCGAGGTCTTCGTCGGCGGTGACGTGCCGGTGGCCGGCTACGAGCTCACGGGTTCCGATGCGCTGGCCGCCGAGGTGTCGCGGCACGTGGCCGACCGCGCCGCGGTGCTGATGGCGAACCACGGCCTGCTCACCGTCGGGAAGTCGCCCGCCGACGCCCTCAAGATCGCCAACCTCGTGGAGCTCACCGCCGAGATCGTGTGGGGCGCCCGCCGGCTCGGCGAAATCGTGCCGCTCCCCGACTCGACCCGCGAGAAGATGGGCCCGATCTACCCGATGCTGCGGGGGATGTGACCCGGGTCCGGACTCAGGGCCGCACGCGGGCGATGGTCAGCCCGTCGGCGATCGGCAGCATCACCGCATCGACCCGGGGATCGGCCGCCACCCGATCGTTGAACTCACGGATGGCCCGGGTGTCGTCGTCTTCGGCGTCCGCGTCGACGACCCGTCCCGACCACAGGACGTTGTCGACGAGGATGCACGCACCCGGCCGCATCCGAGGCACGAGGGCGTCGAAGTAGCCCCAGTAGCCGCCCTTGTCGGCGTCGATGAACGCGAGATCGAACTGCGGGTCGTCGGACAACGCGGCGATGGTCTCGATCGCCGGGGCGATCCGCAGCTCGATCCGGTCGGCCACCCCGGCCCGGGTCCAGGCGTCCCGGGCGACGGCCGTCCACTCCTCGGACACATCGCAGCAGAGCAGGTGCCCTTCGGGACCGAGGCCCCGAGCGAGGCACAGCGACGAGAACCCCGTGAAGGTGCCGACCTCGATCGCCGAGCGGGCACCCACGGCGGCGGCGAAGATCTCGAGGAAAGCCCCCTGCTCGGGCGCGACCTGCATCCCGGCCACCGGCCCGAGCGCGGCGGTCTCGGCCATCAGCCACGCCTGCACCGCATCGGGCGGTGAACCGTGCCCGACGAGGTAGTCGGCGACCTCGGCGGTGAGGAGGAAGGACTTCGGGGCGGCCACGGCTTCGACCCTAGAAGGTGCCGTCGGCCGCCCGATACCCGGGGCGCCCGGCTCCGTCCCACTCGGTGACGAAGCTGAAGAAGCGCTCGCCGAAGGGGTCGTCGCCCTGCATCGGCAGGGTGCCGCGCCGGATCGTCCAGTCCATCGGCGCCAGGGCCGACGCTCGTTCGAAGCAGGCCTGCGCCCGCTCGGCGTGACCGGCCCGATGGAGGGACGCGCCGAGTCGACGCTCGGCCCGGGCCTGCTGCTCGGCGAACGACGGGGGCGCGACCTCACGACCGGGCGGGAGCACTCCATCGCGCACCCAGGCCCGCAGTTGATCGTGATGGACCGCCGAGTCGATGCCGGTGAACTCCTTGAAGAGGTCATCGACGGGCGCGACGACGGGCGGCCGCACGACCCGATCGTCCTCGTCGATCCACACCGCTGTGGGCACGTTCGTGATTCCCAGCCGCTCGGCGACGACGTGATCGGGGTCGATCAGCGTCGGGTGGGTCGGGGCGGCCGCCGCGATCCACTCACGGGCGGCGTCGGCCTCGTCGAGCGCGACCGTGACGATCGTGAATCCGTCGGCCTCGAGCTCCTGGTGCAGTGCCTGCCACCCGGGCAGGTCGTAACGGCAGCCTCACCAGGAGGCCCAGGCCACCAGCAGCTTCTTCTTGCGCCCGATGCGCCCCCATTCGAAGACCGCGCCGTCGGCGTCACGCAGCACAAGGTCGTCGAGGTGTCCGTCGCCAAGACGTGCGGCGATCGCCGCTACCGACGCGCCGAGCGCGACGGTCGCCGTCTCCTCGTCGATCGCGAACGGCCGCTGCAGCAGGTCGGCCGCGACCCGGAGGTCGACGCGATCACCGACCCGCAGCTCGGGGCGGGCCTTCGTCGGCACGCACACGTCACCCCGGCACAGCCCCTCGGGCTCGAGGTGCCACCCGATCGCCTGGGCCAGCGTGTCCGGATCGACCAGCAGTGAACCCGACCCGATCTCGCCCCTGACCTCGCCCGTGACCTCGACCGGACCGTCCTCCCGCAGAATCGTCGCCACGACGGCAGTCTGGCACGAAGCCGCCGTCCCCCGCCGCCGTTGCGTCGCGGGTGAGGGGGGACGTGAGCTTCGCTCGGCGCCGTCCGGCCAGAACGGTCAGGGGCCGCGACCCGGATCGTTCGTGACGGTCGCGATGGCGTCGCCCGCGAGGAGCATCACGGCGATCCAGGCCGGGGTACGCACCCGCCCGAACAGAGTCGGCCACTCGAAGACGGGCGGATAGCCGTAACGCCACTGCTGCACGACGATGTAGGCGCCAACACCCAGGAGGATCACGGCGGGGATCGCCATGACGAACGGGCGAAGCCGTGGTCGTACCGCGACGAGCGCGATGAGCGCGCCGACGAGAACGCCCGCCCACGGCGTCACCGCGACCGCGGCCACCGCACCCGCCGCGATCGGTGCGATCCAGCGGCGGCGACCCCGGACCACCGGGGCCGTCAGCACGAAGCCCACCCCACCGTCGACGCCGACCGGAACGGCGGCCCGGCGCCGAGACGCGAACGCGAGGGCCAGCGCAGCCAGGATCGCGACCGCCGAGATTCCGAGGGCGAGGTGCACCTGGCGCTGCGGGACCCACTCCATGACGACCTCGAAGTCGGAGGCCGAGCGCGGATCGACGCGCCACCCGTTCGCGAAGCCGTCGACCAGCACCGACCCCCCGAGATCGGGACCGCCGACCACGCGAGCTCGCCACCCCGCGCTCTGCGACTGTCCGAGCACGAGCCAGAAGGGTGCGGTCGCACCCCGAACGCGTGCCCGCACCTCGGTCGCGCCGTCTTCGACCACCTCGACCTCGGGGGCCGACCCCGACACGACCCCGCCGCGCACCCGGCCGTCGACAGCGGACAGGGGCGTCGTCGACGTTCCCGAGACGAGCGCCAGCCGATCGATCGACCAGCCGACGTCATCACCCGCTGCGGTGACCAGGGTGTGCTCGCCCGGACCGAGACGGACCGCAGCGGGATCCGCCCCACCTGCCGGCGCGCACGGCGTGACCGAGAGCCCCGACGGGGCATCGGCCGCCGTGAGCGGACCCCGGAGTCGAACCGGCACCGACCGGCCGTCGATCCGGAGCAGATCGTCACGACACCCGCTGTCGACCGTTGCGCGCAACACAACCGGGCGCACCCCGGGCAGGTCGACGGCGGCGAACGCCACCGGCGCCACGACGGTTGCGCTCGTTGCGAACCGCGTGGCCCGGACCTCACGCACCGCATCGATGGCCACCCGGACGGTGCGCCCGGTGGCCGGCGCGAACGACACGTCGACTTCGCGGGTCGTCCCCACCGTCGAACCGTCGATGACGGCCGGGACGGTAACCAGTCGCTGCTCACCCCCGATCGTCACCCGGAGGCGGGTCGGAACCGAGTGGCGCCCGTCGGCCACGATGCGCAGCCGGAACGATCCGACCCGGATCGGCTCCGGATTCCGCACCTGCCACCACTGGCCCACGACCGTCCCGAACGGTGTCTGCCAGGCCGTGGCCGGGTCACCGTCGACCGCCGACCAGGGCCCGCACGCCAGGCACCCCGGCAGAGAGCCCGACGCATCGACCGTCGGCCCATCGGGTGCGACTGCCCGCCGCAGCACAGATGGCGGCGCATCGGTGGACAACGTCGCCCGACCGGTGAGGGCGAAGTCGCGCCCGGTCGGCACCGCGAAGGTCCGGGCCATGCGAGTCTCGGGTTGCGCGCGCGGCGGTACCGGCCGGATCGCCTCGCGCCGGACGAGGATCACGAGCGGGTGATCGGCCGAAGCCGCACCCAGGGCCGAGGTCAGGTCGGTCGGCATCACGACGATCTCCCCGACCCGCACGGGCCGTCCGGAACGGGCGTCCCGGAGGCGGATCTCGGCGAAGCCGACCGCGTCCGACTGCCCGAAGAGATTGGGCCGGTCGTCGGTGGTCGCAGTGACCTCGAGCTCGAACGAGCGGAACGTCCGCCGCCCGAACGGGACGACCTGTCCCGCCGGACGCTGCGAGTCCGCATCGAGCCGAACCGACACCGGAGGTCCGCCGTCGAAGCGGAGCGCCGCGGCGGCGACGAGGCGGTTACGGGCGCCGGTCAGCTGCTGCACCAACCCGACCCGGTCGGTGGTGATCGGACGGTCGAGGTCGATCCGGATGCGTTGCCCGCGGGCGTCGCCGTACGCGTTGGCCCGCCACGCCGTGCGCAGATCGCCGTCGAAGGCCCGGGCCGCCCGGTACTCGGGCGTATAGGTGATCGTGTTGCCGTAGGTCGACGCCACCACCCGGTCGGCCCCGACGAAGCGATTGGTGTTCGACGCCGACGCCGCCGCACCCGGGAACACGG
>JBJSXF010000063.1:0-8144 GCA_046086225.1 Actinomycetota bacterium
AGTGTTATTGGTGCTTCATCCAGAGCGGCTCGAGGGACCTGGCCCGACGACAGCCCGGCAACCGGCGCAAGCCCGGTGCCCCCGCCAGGTGCGATGAGGAGGGCTATGGGCAGCAGCATTCGGCGATGACCGACCGGTGACGCCGACGCGTCACCGACCAGCACGACATCACTCATCCAGAGCGGCTCGAGGGACCTGGCCCGACGACAGCCCGGCAACCGGCGCAAGCACGGTGCCCCCGCCAGGACCGATGGGAGGAACCATGACCACCCCGACCACCAAGCGGACCACCAGCCGGCCTGCCCGCCGGGCCGGCAACCGAAACACCCCCGGGGCCATCAAGCAGCCCGAGCCCAACCCGCTGCCCCGATGCTGGCAGGACGTGCACGACGTCCTCGACGCCGGCATCGACCGGATCATCCTCTTCGGCCCGCCCGGCACCGGCAAGACCTACGCAGGCCTCAATCTCGGCGAGGTCCAACGGGGAGCCCACCGGCTCATCTGCACCGAGGACATGACCGCGGCCGACGTCACCGGCTGCTGGATGCCGTCCGCGAACAGCACCTGGTCGTGGCTCGACGGCCAGGCCGTGAAGGCGTGGCGGGGCAACGGCCTCAGCGGCGCCCGCCTCGTCATCGACGAGATCGACAAGGCGTCGGGCGACGTGTTCGCCCTGCTCCTCGCGGTCACCGACTCGACCGCGTCGGCCTGCTGGGAGCACCCCGAGACCGGCCGGATCGAACGGCCCCTCGACGGGTTCAGCGTCGTGATGACCACGAACGTCGAGAACCTCGACGAGCTCCCCGAAGCGCTCACCGACCGGTTCCCGGTCGCGATCCGCATCAACGAGCCGCACCCGGACGCGCTCCGCACCCTCTCCTACGAGCTGCGCGACTACGCCCGGCGAGCCGCCGACCTCGGCGACCGACGCATCAGCCTCCGGGCGTTCCACGCGTTCGACCGGCTGCGGGCCGGCATCGGCGACAAGCGAGCCGCCGAGATCGTGTTCCGAGACGAAGCACCGAGCATCCTCGACGCGATCAAGATCGACCGGGTCGCCCGATGACCGCCCGAACGGCATTCCCCGACCTCCTCGGCCGTCAAGACGAGGAACACGGCCGATGGGCCGTGGCGCCCTGCGCAGCCGAGCGCGGCGCGCCGGCGACCTCGATCGTCGACCGGGTGATGTTCGTACCGACCGGCGACGACGACTTCGCCCGAGTGGTGCGCGCCCACGAGTTGATGCACGCCAAGGTGACGCCCGGCGCGACGTGGCCCGAATGGCTCGACCTCAGCACTGCGTCGGAGCGGGCGTTGCGGGCCGCCGAGGAGTTCCGGGTGAATTGGCTCTGCCGGCAAGCCGGCTTCGCCATGAAGGCGCACCTCGCCGACGGGACCGAGAAGGCAGTCGGTGATCGGCTCGCCGAACGCGAGGAGTGGCAAGAAGCCGTCTATTTCGCGGCGGCGTGCGCCGGGACCGCATCGATGAACCCATTCCTCACCGGGATCCGTCGTCACCGGCGCGACTGGGCACCGGTGCTGCGCGCGATCGAGCAGCGGCTCCTGAAAGAAGCGAAGAAGCTCCCGGTGGACGAACTCGCCTCGACCGGCATTGACCACGGCATGGGTGCTTCTGGAGGTCTCGAGCCGCGCGGCTTCCGGTACACGGAGGCGTGGGCAGTGTGGCTGGACGGGTTGACTCGGAAGCGCACCGATGCGGAAGAGAGCAACGCTGAGGAGGGCGAGGACAGACCGCCGGTCACCCCCGAGCAGGTGAAAGACGCAGAGGTCGAATTCAATGCTTCCGCCTGGCCCGAGGTGCGAATCGGGAAGATTCCGCTCACCCGGAATGCGCCCGGTGGCCTCGGGCGGAAGCGACGGGCCGCTGACCGTGGACGGGCGCCGCGGCGTATCCACCGGTTGCTCACCGACCCGCAACGGCGGGTGTTCGACCAGCATCGGCGCGGCAACGGCGGTGTGGTCCTCGTGGACGGCTCGGGGTCGATGAGCCTGACCGAGGACGATGTGCGACGGATCCTCGCGGCGGCACCGGGCGCGACGGTCGCGATCTACGCCTGCACGTCGGGTAACGAACCGGAGAACCTGTGGATCCTCGCTGATCGGGGACGGATGGCCGAATCCATACCGGACCGTCCGGCCGGGAACGGCGTTGATCTCCCGGCGTTGGCGTGGGCGATCGGGCAGCGGCAGCATCGCACCGCACCGGTCGTGTGGATCACCGACGGGATCGTCCACAAGCCACGCTGCCAATACTCAGGGCGAGCGGCGATGGAGTGCATCGATGCGGTCATCGCCAACAATGTGATCTGTCGTCCCCACGCCGCATCGGCAGTCAGAGCACTCGAAGACCTCGCGGCCCGACGCCGGCCGAAACGCTGGTGGCCGCCAGTGTGGCAGCGGTCGTGGCGAACCCTCCGGGGGACAACGCTGCGCCAGGAGATCCAGATCGACGAACCCCCGAGCGGGACGTCAGGCCCGATCCCACCGAAGACGCGGCGGCTGTGGCGAGGGTGAGGAACGCACCCTGATCCGGGGGCAGCAGAGATCCGACTCCCCGGGAGATCCCGGTCGTCGTGCTCGACCCGGCCTGACCCGCCCCCTGCGGCCGAACCCTACGGCCGGACGCGAGAAATCGTCGACGAGTTGGTGTTGGCGACCCAGAGGCTCGTGCCGTCGAACGCGATGGCCGTCGGCTTGAGCGACTGCTTCACGAATCCGGCGCACGTGTTGGTCGAACGGCTGATCGCACACAGGCGCCCGTCGGTCAGGCCGTTGCCCGGCAGGCTGACCCACACGTACTCCCCGTCGAAAGCCAGGCCCGACGGCTGGTCACCGACGCCGACCGGCACCGTCGCCACGATCGCACCGGTGAGTTGGCTGATCCGACTGATCGTGCCCGCCGTGCGATTCGCCACCCAGAGGTTGAAGCCGTCGGTGGCGATGGCCGCCGGCCCGTCGCCCACCGCGATGGTGCTCACCGTCGAGCCGTTCGCCGGATCGACCTTGAGCACGCTGTTGCTCGAACCATCGATGACCCAGAGCCAGGTGCCGTCGAAAGCGAGGTCGAGGGGGAAGGTGCCGACCGCATGGGTGTTGAGCACCATGCCGGTCGCGGCGTCGATCTCGGTGACCGACGCATCGCCGGAGTTCGCGACCCACACGCTCGATCCGCCGAACGCCAGTCCGTTGGGAGCCGTCCCCACCGTCACGGTGTCAACGACGGTGGCTGTTCCCGGATTGACCCGGGAGACGGTGCCGTCGACGTTGTTCGACACCCAGAGGCTCGTGCCGTCGAACACGACGTCACGAGGCTCCGTGCCGACCGCCACGGTGGTCACGACCGCGTTGGTCGACCGGTCGATCTTGTAGAGCCGGTTGATCGCGTCGGGATCGGTCGCCGAGTTCGGCACCACGGCCCAGATCGAGGTGCCGTCGAACGCCACGGCATTCGGATAGGGACCGACCGGGACGGACGCGACCCGACCCGGATACCACTTGAGCTGCGCGATATCGGAGAGCGTGCGGCCACCGGGCGGACCCGAGGCACCGACCGCGCCGGTTGCGCCGGTGGCACCGGCCGGACCCGTCGCACCCACCGCGCCGGTCGCACCCACCGCGCCGGTGGCGCCGACCGCGCCCGCCGGCCCCGCCGGACCTGACGCACCGTTCAGGCCCGCCGTCGCGAGCACCGACCAGAACGCCACGTTGGGCGGCATGCGGTTCGTGTTCGCCTCCCGGGCCACGTAGGACGCGCCGCCCCGGGTGATCACATCGCCCTTGAAGTACGCGGTGGTGGCCGACCAGCCACCCCGGAAGCGCAAGCCGTCGGCCTGCCACGCCACCTGCACCTCGGACGCCGAGCACCGCTCGCCCGACTGGAAGTCGATGACCCGCAGCACCTTGGCCCCCGACTTCGGGTAGCAGGCGACGATTCGGCCCGACGAGCTGTTGGGAATCGCAGCCCAGGCCCAGGTCGTTCCGAGGCCGAGCAGGAGACCGATCGCGAGCACGATCGTTCGCGACCCGAGAATCTTGCGCACTCTCGCCACGGCTCCCCCTCCGGTTGCGGGCGAATACCTGCCGAACGGTACCGGGCGACCGGGCTCTTCGCGCGCCGGCTCCGACCCTGACCCGCACCGTCGGGCCCGACCGCAGGAACCCGAACCGACCCCGCGGCCGTCAGTCCGCAGCACCCTCCCGCACGACGACGGTGCCGGGGAAGTCTCCGGCTGCCCGCCACTCGTCGAGCCGCTCGACGTAATGCATGAGGTTGCCGGGGTACACGACGTTGCGGGCCGCGTTCATCGTGCGCGCCCCCTCGCTGTTGCCGTAGCTCGGGGTGCACTGGGCCGAGTAGCGGCCGAAGCCCTTGCCCGCCTCCCAGAGCAACGCGAGCCAGGCGTCCTCGGCCTCGACCGTCGTCTCGATCGTCTCGACGTGCTGCTCGGTGAGCATCCCGATGAGGGCCCCGATGTGCGCGGTGAGTTCGGAGAGGTAGTGGTGGAAGTTGAGTCCGAACCCGGCCTGGATGAAGTGGCAGACGAGGAGGTTGGGGAAGCCGCTGGTGAGCACGCCGTGCAGCGTGTGGGCGCCGTCGGCCCAGCGTTCGCTCAGCTTCACACCGTCGCGTCCGACGGGATCGAACCCGAGCCGGCTCACGAGCCCGGTCGTCACCTCGAAGCCCGAGGCGTAGACGAGCAGATCGAGCGGATAGGTGATGCCGTCGACGACCGGCCCCTCGGCGGTGATGAGCTTCACCCCGTGCCCGTCGGTGTCCACGAGGTGCACGTTCGGCCGGTTGAACGCCTGCAGGTACTCGTCGTGGAAGCAGAGGCGCTTGCAGTGCTTCGCGTACCAGGGCTTCAGCTTCTCGGCCGTTGCCGGATCCTCGACGACGGCGTCGATGCGATCGCGAAACGACTGCATCACGTCGAAGTCGATGCGCTCGAGCTCGGCCGCGGCCTCGGGGGTCGCGGCTTCGACCTGGGTGTCCTGCCAGAACACGTCGGTCCAGCCGTCGTGCACGAGGTCGACGGCCGGCTTCTCGCCCGTGACCGCCTCGGTGAAGTTGAGCACCCGGGCCCGCTGCCAGCCGACCGGCTGGCGCTCGACCCACCCGGGCTCGATCGGCCCGTTGCCCCGCACCCCGACCGCGGAAGGCGTGCGCTGGAAGACGAACACCTCCTTCGCCGACCGGGCCAGCTGCGGCACCACCTGGATGGCCGTCGCGCCGGTGCCGATGATCCCCACCCGCTTGTCCGCGAGGTGATCCATCGGCTCGGTCGGGCTGCCGCCCGTGTAGTCGTAGTCCCAGCGGGCGGTGTGGAACGCCCGCCCGGCGAAGTCGTTGATGCCTTCGATCGCCGGCAGCTTCGCCTTGTGCATGATGCCGCCCGCGGTCACGAGGAACCGGGCCGCGAGCACGTCACCGCGGGTCGTCGTGACCTTCCAGCGCGACGCATCCGCGTCCCACTCGGCCGAGGCGATCTCGGTCTGGAAGAGGGCGTGGCGGTAGAGGTCGAAGTGACGACCCACCCGGCGGCAGTGCTCGAAGATCTCGGTCGCCGAGGCGTACTTCTCGGTCGGCGTATAACCGGTCTCCTCGAGGTAAGGCATGTAGACGAGCGACTCGACGTCGCACATGCACCCCGGGTAGCGGTTCCAGTACCAGGTGCCGCCGAAGTCGCCACCCTTCTCGACGATGCGGAACGCGTCGATGCCCCGCTGCTTGAGCTGGACGGCGGTGAACATGCCCGCGTATCCACCGCCCACGATGACGACCTGGGTCTCCTCCACGACGGGCTCGCGGGTGAACCCGGGTTCGGCCCACGGGTCGTCGTCGAACTCCTCGTAGTCGCCGGCCAGACCCGAGTACTGGGCGAGGCCGTCGGCCCGCAGGCGCTTCTCCCGCTCGAGCCGGTAGCGCTCGCGCGCCGCGGCGACGAGGTCGGACGTCGGATCGGGGGTCGGGTCGGGCATCGGCATTCCTCCGGGGCGCAGTCTGACGGCTCCCGGGCCGTGGGGCACATCGTCGCTCCCCCCGGCCCCACCCGGTCGGCCGCATCATCCGGCTCGAGATCCGCTACACCTGAGCGGGCGACGGCCGATGAATGCTCCGGGGAGGGATGCCGTGCGCGGAGCGACGATCAGGGAGCGGAGCACGACCGTCCGGGTCGGCGCACGCCGCCGGGCCCTCACCGCCGCGCTCGTCGTCGCCCTCGTCGGACTCGGGGCCGTGGTCGGCCCACCCCCGAACTCAACCCCCCGGGCCGGCGCGGCCACGCCCGCCCCGCTCGGCACCAACCTCGGTCAGGTCAACTACTACGACGGTCTCGTGCCCTTCGCCAACCTCGTCGACCAGGCGAGCGACTGGATTCCGCAGATCACCGGCGGCGCGTGGGGCACCGGGCCCGCACTCACGCTGCGCCGCGACGGCTGGCCCGCATCGTTCACGACCGGGCAGTACGCCACCGCGGTGCTCGCCGAGGTGCGCTATCCGGCCGGCACCTACGCCGTGGCCTGGCAGGGCAAGGGCACGTTCACCATCAACGGGCAGTCGTTCGGCTCGGGCACGGTCGCCGGTGGTACCGGCACCGTGACCCTCGACGGCGCGTCGATCGTGCTGCTCGACCTGCGCACGACCGTCCCCGCCGACCCGCTGCGGGCGATCTCGGTGCGCGTCCCCGGCGCGGCCCCGGGCGACGTGTTCCGGGCCGCATACCTCGCCCGACTCGCGCCCTACCGCGCGCTGCGGTTCATGGACTGGCAACGCACCAACTCGACGTTCGCCGATCCGCCCCGCACGTTCACCTGCGCCAACCGCACACTCCCCGACTCCGCCTCGCAGGGGACGAGCCTCGGCGTCAGCGTCGAGCGCATGGTGCAGCTCGCCAACCTCCTCGGCGCCGACCCGTGGTTCACGATCCCGCACGAGGCGAGCGACGCGTGGGTCACCTGCCACGCCCAGGTCGTGACCGCGAACCTCGCCCCCGGTCTCACCCCCCGCTACGAGTTCTCGAACGAGACCTGGAACCCCCAGTTCACCGCGTTCCACGATCTGCGCCAGGAGGGCATCGACCTCGGGCTCGGCAGCGGCGACCCCTACCTCGGCCTCCAGCAGCGCCACGCCCAGCGCCACGTCACGACGATGGGGCTGGTCTCGTCGGTGTTCGCCGCCGCCGGACGGTCGGTGACGCGCGTGCTCGCCGGACAGGCCGCCAACGCCTGGGTGCTCGACGAGCGCCTGAAGCCCACGGGGGCGGCAGCCGCGACCGACGAGATCGCCATCGCGCCCTACCTCCACGTGCACGGCCGCAATGCCTTCGATCCCGCCGATGCCGCCGTCATCGCCTCCTGGACCCAGACCCAGCTCTTCGCCAACCTGGCCACCGCCCAGACCGCCGAGGTCGACGGCTGGACCGCGGCGCACGTGACCCTCGCCGGCCAGTGGTCGAAACCGCTCGTGGCCTACGAGGCGGGCCAGCACCTGGCCGGCGACACGAGCAACGCCGCGCTCACCACACTCTTCACCGGCGCGAACCGAGCCCCGGCGATGGGCACCGCCTACCGCACCTACCTCGACCACTGGCGCACCGCCACCGGGGGTGCGCTGCTCATGCACTTCAGCGACATCGGCCCCTACACGCAGTTCGGGTCGTGGGGCGCACTGGAGACCGCCGAGCAGACGACCAGCCCGAAATACGCGGCCCTCACCGAGTACGCAAGCGGCACCACGACCACCACGTCGAGCTCCTCGTCGAGCACGACGACCACCACGATCGCCCCGGCCCCCACCGCGCTGCGCTTCATCGCCGTGAACCCGACCCGGATACTCGATTCGCGCGCGGCGTCGTCCGTCGGCGACTTCACCACCGCGTGGGGCGCAGGAACGGTGCGCGACGTACAGGTCGCGGGCCGGGGCGGCGTGCCGGTCGGTGCCGCCGCAGTGGTGCTGAACCTCACCGCGGTCGCCCCCACCGCCGCGGGCGCGGTCACGGTCTGGCTGACCGGTCAGGTGCGTCCGGCAGCCTCCGGCCTGCGGCTCACCGCGGGCGTGACGCTCGCGAACGTGCTCACCGTGCCCCTCGGCACCGGTGGCAAGGTGCGCGTCGCCAACGACGCCG
>JBJSXF010000064.1:0-42544 GCA_046086225.1 Actinomycetota bacterium
ACGGCGGGCTCGGCGAGGTAGACGTCGATCGTCGCCATCCGCTCGGCCGAAGGGTCGCGGGTCCAGACGCCCTGGGGGCCGCGGAAGTCGGGGATCCCCGATTCGGTGGAGATGCCCGCCCCGGTGAGGGCCACGACCCGCTGGGCCGCGCCGAGCCAGGAGGCGACCGTCTCGATGGCGGCTCCGGTGTCGTCGGTGGGCTCGGCCACGGGCCGAGGGTACCGGCGCGGGCCGAGGGGGCCGGCGGGACGGAGCGCACTCAGGGGGCTGCTCCGTCCCGCCGGATCGCTACCGGCGGGGGACGGGGGCCGGTAGCGAGTTCGCGAACGTGTCGTCGTCGGCGCCGGATGCTGCGGTGGCGCTCTCGGCGGCGGCCTGCGCCCGGGCCCATCGCACCGCCTCGTGCGCGAGGGCCGGGTGGAATCCGCCGGCGTGGAGCGCCCGCTCGATCGTGTCGATCGGATCGCCCTGAGCGAGCATCGTGAGCGCGAACCGGCGGGCCCGGCGGCGGGCGAACTCGACCGGCACCGCCCCTTGCGCGGCGAGCCACTCGGCGTGGCGTTCCTGGAGGGCGACGGGCAGGCGGCGGACGTGGCGCCGTTGCACCGGGGGGAGGCTCCGGCGCACGGCGACGGTGGTGTCGTCGGCGGCGCACGCGAGGTCGAACTGCTGCAGCCGGTGCAGGCTCCGCACGAGCGGGGAGTGCTGGCCCTCGCGGTTGCCGAGCCCGAGGGCGGCGGCCGTGTCGGCCACGGGCAGGTCGAGGCCGGCCGGGTCGACCTCGAAGCGGTCGGCGAGGTGGCGGAGCAGCAGCAGCGCGGTCGGCCCGAGGGTGGGGAGCCAGAACGTCTCGGCGTACCAACTGCGGGGATCGTGCCCCGTCGTATCGAGCATCGGGTCGGGCCAGGGGGTGACTCTGATCGCAGCGGGCATCGGTTCCATCCGTCCGTCGGGCCGAGGGGAGAGTGTGACAAGTTGTGTCAGCATGGATAACACGGGGGGAGAGGGCCGACAACTGGGAATGGCTGGGAACCCTGGGCGGCCGGCGGGGTGGTCGGCTTCGCGGCGCCCGGGCCCTGCGTGGTTCACTGCTGCCCATGGCCGACCTCGATCGCTGGCGTGACCTCGCCGCCAAGGAGCTGCGGGGCACCGACCCCGCCGACCTCGTCTGGGAGACCCCCGAGGGGATCCCCGTCAACCCGCTCTACACGGCGGCCGATCTCGAGGCGCTCGATCTCGCCGGGGCTCTGCCCGGGGTCGAGCCGTTCGTCCGGGGGCCCCGGGCCACCATGTACGCCAACCGGCCCTGGACGATCCGGCAGTACGCGGGCTTCTCGACCGCCGAGGAGTCGAACGCGTTCTACCGGCAGAACCTCGCCGCCGGGCAGATGGGCCTCTCGGTGGCCTTCGACCTCGCAACGCACCGCGGCTACGACAGCGACCACCCGCGCGTCGTCGGCGACGTGGGCAAGGCGGGCGTCGCGATCGACTCGGTCGAGGACATGAAGGCGCTGTTCGACGGCATCCCGCTCGACAAGATGTCGGTGTCGATGACGATGAACGGCGCGGTGCTGCCGGTGCTCGCGGGCTACGTCGTCGCGGCCGAGGAGCAGGGCGTCGGCCAGGACCAGCTCACGGGGACCATCCAGAACGACATCCTCAAGGAGTTCATGGTCCGCAACACCTACATCTATCCGCCGGCTCCGAGCATGCGGATCGTGACCGACATCATCGAGCACACCGCGAAGCACATGCCGCGCTTCAACTCGATCTCGATCTCCGGCTACCACATGCAGGAGGCGGGCGCGACGGCCGTGCAGGAGCTCGGCTTCACCCTCGCCGACGGCCTCGAGTACGCGCGCCACGCGACCGCGCGCGGGCTCGACATCGACGATTTCGCCGGCCGCCTCTCGTTCTTCTTCGCGATCGGCATGAACTTCTTCATGGAGATCGCCAAGCTCAGAGCCGCCCGACTCCTGTGGGCCCGGCTCATGACCGACCTCGGCGCGAAGAAGCCCGGTTCGAAGATGCTGCGCACCCATTGCCAGACCTCGGGGGTGTCGCTCACCGAGCAGGACCCGTACAACAACGTGGTCCGCACCGCGTACGAAGCGATGGCCGCGGTGCTCGGCGGCACCCAGAGCCTCCACACCAACAGCTTCGACGAGGCGATCGCCCTGCCGTCCGACTTCGCATCGCGCATCGCCCGCAACACCCAGCTCATCCTCGCCGAGGAGACCGGGGTCACCCGGGTCATCGACCCGCTCGGCGGCTCGTACTACATCGAGTCGCTCACCCACTCGCTTGCGGCGGCGGCATGGGAGCTCATCGAGGAGGTCGAGGCACTCGGCGGCATGACCAAGGCCGTCGAGTCGGGCATGCCGAAGCTGCGCATCGAGGAGGCGGCGGCCCGCCGTCAGGCCGCCATCGACCGCGGCGAGGAGACCATCGTCGGCGTCAACAAGTACCGGCTCGAGAACGAGCCGCCGGTCGACGTGCGCGAGATCGACAACACCGAGGTGCGGCGGCAGCAGATCGCCCGGCTTGAGGAGATCCGGCGCACCCGCGACTCGGCCCGCGTCGAGCAGACCCTCGCGGCGCTCACGGCGGCGGCGAACGACGGCACCGGCAACCTGCTCGAGCTCTCGATCGAGGCGACGCGAGCCCGGGCGACGGTCGGGGAGATCTCCGACGCGCTCGAACGGGCCTTCGGCCGTTACCGGGCCAACATCCGTACGATCTCCGGCGTGTACGGGCAGGCCTACCGGGGTGATGCCGAGTTCGCGGCGATCCGGGCGGACGTCGAGGCATTCGCCGCGGCCGAGGGTCGACGACCCCGCATCCTCGTCTCCAAGCTCGGGCAGGACGGTCACGACCGCGGGGCCAAGGTCATCGCCACCGCCTTCGCCGATCTCGGCTTCGACGTCGACATCGGCCCGCTCTTCCAGACGCCCGAGGAGGCGGCCCGGGAGGCGGTCGAGAACGACGTGCACGTCGTGGGCGTGTCGAGTCAGGCGGCCGGCCACAAGACGCTCGTGCCCCAGCTCATCGCCGCGCTGCGCGCCGAGGGGGCGCGCGACGTGGTCGTGGTCGTCGGCGGGGTGATCCCGCAGTCCGACTACGCGTTCCTCGAAGCGGAGGGAGTCGCCGCGGTGTTCGGGCCGGGCAGCAACATCCCGCGGGCGGCCGCCCGGATCCTCTCGCTCGTGCGCGAGCGGCGCGCGGCGGCTTGAGCCTCGCCGCCGAGGTCCGCGCCGGCGACCGGCGGTCCCTGGCCCGGGCGATCACGCTCGTCGAGTCGACGCGGCCTGATCACCGGGCGGAGGCGGCGGAACTCCTCGACGGTGTGCTCGACGCGACCGGCGGGGCGATCCGCGTCGGGGTGAGCGGTGCGCCCGGGGCCGGGAAATCGACCTTCATCGAAGCGCTGGGTCTGCACCTCGTCGATGCCGGACACCGGGTCGCGGTGCTCGCCGTCGACCCGTCGAGCGCGCGCAGCGGCGGGTCGATCCTCGGTGACAAGACGCGCATGGAGGAGCTCTCACGCCGACCCGAGGCGTTCATCCGGCCGTCACCGGCCGGGGGCACGCTCGGCGGGGTGGCCCGCCGCACCCGCGAGGCGCTGCTCTGCTGCGAGGCAGCCGGCTTCGGGGTCGTGCTGGTCGAGACGGTGGGCGTCGGCCAGTCGGAGATCGCGGTGGCGGGCATGGTCGACCACTTCGTGCTCCTCCTCGCGCCCGGCGCGGGAGACGACCTCCAGGGCGTGAAGCGCGGGATCGTCGAGCTCGCCGACCTCGTGGTGGTCAACAAGGCCGACGGCGCGCTCGCCGACGCGGCTCGGCACACCGCCGCCGATTACGCGCACGCCTTGCACATCGTGGGGTCGGGTGCGCCGGTGCTGCTCGCATCGGCCCGGGAGGGCACCGGTGTGGCCGAGGTGTGGTCGGCGGTCGAGGTGGCCGCCGCCGAAGGGCGAGAAGGCGGCGCGACCGAACGGCGACGGCGATCCCAGGCCCGCGAGTGGATGTGGTCCGAGGTGACCGAGACGATCGTCGAGGAGGTGCGGGCCGACCCCGCCGTGCACAATGAGGTCGCTGCGCTCGAGCAGGACGTCGCCGACGGCCGTTGCTCGCCGGCCTCGGCGGCGACGCGGATCCTCGCTGCGTTCCGCGCTCGTCGGCGCTAGCTGGCGCGTCGTCCGGCGACGGCGTCGCTCTCGGGTCGGATCCGGCGCAGGGCCGCCCGGGCGGCGGCGACGCCTTCGCGACCGATCCGGCGGGTGTACTCGTCGAGCTCCCACTCGGGGATCGTGCGCCGGGGCGTGGGGATCAGCCGGAGCTGCCCCGGGGTCGCTTCGGGGGCGTCGGTCTCCGAACTGCCCGAGTGACGCGGCGGGCGCGAGGTGCTCGGGGCGTTCCGGGTGCTCGGGGTGGGGTCGGACTGCTCGCTCATGGTCATCAGCGTCTCCCGGGGGTGTGACACTCACTCCGTCCAAAGGTCCCAACCGGGCGGGCGGCCGCCGCATTCCCGCCCCTACGCTTGGCGACCGTGACCGCGTACCTCGACCACGCGGCGTCCACGCCCATGCGGCCCGAGGCGCTCGCCGCGATGCTGCCGTTCCTCGCCGAGCACCCCGGCAACCCGTCGGGCACGCACGGCGCGGCCCGGATCGCCAAGTCGGCGCTCGAGGAGGCCCGGGAGGTCATCGCCGGGTGCTGCGGCGTCGCACCCGATGCCGTGGTCCTCACCGGGGGCGGCAGCGAGGCCGACAACCTCGCCGTGAAGGGCGCGGCGTGGGCGGCCCGGGGTGCGGAGCCGTCGCTCGACGGGGTCGTGACGACCGGGCTCGAGCACAAGGCGGTCCTCGGCGCGGCCCATCGGCTCGCCGCCGACGGCTTCCGGGTCACCGAGGTGCCGGGCACCCCGGCCGGAACCCTCGATCTCGACGCGCTCGCCGCCGCGCTCGACGCGCGCACGGCGGTCGTCTCGGTGATGCTCGTGAACAACGAGACCGGCATCGTGCAGCCCCTCGATGCGGTGGCGGCGCTCGTGCGCGAGCGCGCGCCGCGCGCCGTGCTCCACACCGACGCCGTCCAGGCTCCCCAGTGGCTCGACCTGCGCACCGCCACGGCGGGGGCTGACCTCGTCGCCCTCTCCGGGCACAAGTTCGGCGGACCGAAGGGAGCGGGTGTGCTCGTCGTGCGGGGCCGGGTGCCGCTCGTGCCGCTCGTCGAAGGCGGTGGGCACGAGCAGGGGCTGCGGGCCGGAACCCAGGACGTGGCCGGGGTGGTCGCGCTCGCAACCGCGCTGTCGGTGACCGACACCCGACGGACCACGGAGGTGGCCCGGATCGCCGCCCTCCGCGACCGACTCGAGACCGGGCTCGCGGCCGCGGTACCCGACGTCGCGGTCAACGGCGATCCTGCCCTCCGGGTGGCCGGGCTGCTCCACCTCCACGTGCCCAGGGTCGAGGCCGAGACGCTCCTCGTCGCCCTCGACCGGGCCGGGATCGAGGCTGCGGCGGGCTCGGCGTGCAGCTCGGGGGCGATCGATCCGTCGCACGTCCTCACGGCGATGGGTCTGCCCCGTCCGCGGGCGCTGGCCTCGGTGCGCTTCTCGCTCGGCTGGGCGTCGACCGCCGCCGATGTCGACGCGGCCCTCGCGATCGTTCCCGCCGTGGTAGCCGGGATGTGCGCGGCATGACCGGCTCGGTGATGGTGATGATGAGCGGCGGCGTCGACTCGTCGGTCGCCGCGGCCATGCTCCGCGACGCCGGCCACGACGTCACCGGGGTCACCCTCAAACTCTGGGGCGGCCCGTCCGACTCCGGGTGCTGCAGCGTCTCCGACGTGGAGGACGCCCGGCGGGTCGCGGCGCGGCTCGGGATCCCGCACTACGTGTTCAATCTGGCCGACGAGTTCACGGCTGCGGTCGTCGAGCCCTACACCGAGGCCTACGCCGTCGGCCGCACGCCGAACCCGTGCGTCGAGTGCAACCGAACGATGAAGTGGGGGCGGGCCCTGGCGCGGGCCCGGACCCTCGGCTTCGACAAGGTCGCGACCGGACACCACGCCCGCCTGGACGCGGGGACGGCCGGTCCGGCATTGCGGCGGGCGGTCGACCCGGCCAAGGATCAGAGCTACGTGCTCGCGCTCGTCGAGCACGAAGCGCTCGCGGCGACGTTGCTCCCGGTCGGCGACCTGACCAAGGCCGAGGTGCGCGAACGGGCCCGGGCCCTCGACCTGCGCACGGCCGACAAGCCCGAGAGCATGGACGCCTGCTTCATCGAGCGCGGCGGTCGGCGGGCGTTCCTCGGATCCCGCATCCCCCGGCGCCCGGGACCGATCGTCGATGTCGACGGGACGACCGTCGGCGAGCACGACGGCATCGACCGGTTCACCATCGGGCAGCGCCGGGGTCTCGGCGTGGCCCGGGGCGACCGCCGGTTCGTGGTCGACCTCAGCCCCGATACCGCGACCGTCACCGTCGGTCCGCGCGATGCGTTGCTGCGCGACCGCCTGGCGATCACCGGACTCGTGTGCCGTCAGCCCGTGCCCACCGAGGTGCTCGTGCAGACCCGGGCGCACGGCGACGCGGTGCCCGCCCGGGTCGTCGACGCCGAGGTGCGGTTCGCCTTGCCCCAGCCACGGGTCGCGCCGGGTCAGGTCGTGGCGTTCTACGTCGGTGACCGCTGCATCGGTGGCGCGTACGCGGCCTGATCCCCGCACCGCAGCCCCGGTCCGGTGTCGGTTCAGGCCGCGCCGCTCCGCCCGCGGCGTCCGAGGGCGAGTCGTCGGGCCCCGACCACCGATACGACGACGGCGTCGGCCTCGACCACCTCGGCCCGATCGCGTCCGCGCCGGCGGGTGAACGGCTGGGGCGCGGTGAAGCCGATGGCGACGGCGCTCCACGGTGTGCCGAGCCGCAGGTCGAGCGCCGGGCCCGGCGGCGGCCCGGCCGGAACCTGCTTGACCCCGACGATGTCGGCGTGGCGCACGAGCGTGGGTTCGGTCAGTGTCAGCGGATCGACGAAGGTGATGCCGGCGGGTACGAGCACGAACCACCGGCGCGAGAGCGCGTGGAGTGACCGCACGAGCACGACCGCGACGGCGCCGCCGATGATGCTCGCGACGAACCCGACCGGAGTGCGTCCGGCGGCGACGAGCAATGGGCCCGTGGTGACCGCGACGCTTACCCCGATCGCGGCCAGGGGAACGGGCCCGAGGAGGAGCGGGGCCGGGATGCGCAGCGGATGGCGAACCTCGTCGCCGTACGCGAGCGCGTTGGCGGTGGCCGCCGCGACCGGAGCGCCGAGGACGAGGAAGGCTGCGAGCAGGGCATGCGGGAGCCCGAACCGGCCGACTCCGGTGGCATCGGGCGCGCCGACGATCATCCCGACCACGAGGGCGGGCGCCACGATTCGCAGCCCGGTGAGCCCCCACGGTCGCGGGGCGAGGAGCGCGAGCAGCCCGAACGTCCAAGCCGCCCAGGCGAGGACGACCATGGTGCGGGCGGTGGCGTCGGCCCAGTCGGAGACGGCGTCACCGAGCGCGGCGCCGGCGGTGAGCGGCAGCAGGATCCAGGCTGCCCGCGCGCACCACACCGGGATCGCGGCTCGCATCTGGACTCCGTTTCGTGGGCGGGGCAACTTCGTTCGTATCGTACGGATGGTGATCAGCGAGGCCCGACTCGTCGCCGGAACGGCGACCGGGGTGGGGAGCCTGCCGCACTCGGACCCGCACGCTGCCGCCGCGCTCGTCCTCCGACTGCTCCCCGAGCTCCCGCCCGTTCCCGAGCTCCCGAAGCGCGACCCGCGCGAGGGCCTCGTGGCGCGGTCGGTCTCGGCGATCGAGGGCGTCCGGGTGGCGCCCGACGGCACTGTCGGTCTCGTCGCCCCGGTCGGGCGCTCGGCCCCGGTCCGGCCCGATCCCGACGACGGCGCCCACACCGGACTCGCCGCCCTCCTCGACGCCATCGCGGTCGCTCCGCATCGGCCCCGGTCCGTGAAGGTGCAGACCGCGGGTCCGCTCACCCTCGGTCTCGCCCTCGTCACCGCCGGCGTTGCGCCGGCCGAGGCCTTCCCCCTCGCCGCCCGGGTGGCATCGGCGTGGATCGCCGCGCTCGAGGACCGGGTCGCGACCGCGCTGCCGGACACGGGTGTGCTCGCCGTTCTCGACGAGCCCGCGCTCGTGGTGTGGCGCGAGCACGACGGACCGATCCCGCGCGACGAGGCCACCGACGTGCTGTCTTCGGTGCTCGCCGGCATCCGGGCGACGGCGGGCGTGCACGTGTGCGGCGCCGGCGATCTCCGCCTCGCACTCGACGCCGGACCTCGGGTCGTGCACTTCGACGCGGCGGCCTTCGACCTCGACGACGCAGCCCCGCTCGGCCGCTTCCTCGACGCCGGGGGCTGGGTGGCGTGGGGTGCGGTTCCGACCCACGGGCCGGTCGGCGAGCACCCGCAGCCGTTGTGGAAGGCGCTCGTCGAGACCTGGTGCGAGTTGACGCAGCGCGGCTGCGACAGTGCCCGGCTGCGCACCCAGGCGCTCGTCGCGCCGGCGTGCGGACTGGCGGGCCACGGCGTCTCGCAGGCGGAGCGGGCCCTCGGACTCGCCCACGACATCGGTGCTCGCGTGCACTACCAGGTGGCGGCGGCCCGCCTCTCGGTCGGGGCCTGACGGCGCGCGCCGACCCCGTCGGTAGCCTCCCCGTTGTGGTGGACGGAGCCGATGCCGACGCCGAACGGGCGGCGGTGCTGCGGGCCGAGATCGCACACCACGACGAGCGTTACTACGCCCTCGACGAGCCCGAGATCTCCGACGCCGAGTACGACGAGTTGCTGCGCGAGCTGCGCGAGCTCGAAGCGACCCGGCCCGATCTCGTCACCGACGACTCCCCGACCCGACGGCCGGGCGGTCGTCCGGTCTCGACCTTCGCGCCCGTCGGTCACCGGGTGCCGATGCTCTCGCTCGACAACGCTTTCTCCACCGAGGAGCTCGCCGCGTGGGCCGAGCGCATCGGTCGGCTCGTGCCCGATCCGGTGGGCTTCGTCGCCGAGCCGAAGCTCGACGGCCTCGCCGTCTCCCTCTGCTACGAGGCCGGGCGGCTCGTGGTGGGCGCGACCCGAGGTGACGGCGTCACCGGCGAGGACGTCACCGCGAACCTCCGCACGATCGCCGACATTCCGGCCCGGTTGATCGGCCCGGCTCCGGACCTGCTCGAGGTGCGGGGCGAGGTCTTCATGCCGCTCGCCGCATTCGAGGATCTGAACCGCCGTCAGGGCGAAGCCGGCGAGCGACTCTTCGCCAACGCGCGGAACGCGGCGGCGGGGAGCCTCCGCCAGAAGGACCCGCGGGTCACCGGCAGTCGCGACCTCGCGTTCTTCGCTTACCAGACCGGCGCGTGCGAGGGCGGTCCCGAGCTCGCGAGCCACGTCGACACGCTCGCCTGGCTGGCTGCGCTCGGGTTCCCGGTGAACCCGCGGATCGAGGCGCTCGCCGATCTCGACGGCGTGCAGGACTTCTGCGCCCGGATGCTCGCCGACCGGCACGCCCTCGGCTACGAGATCGACGGCGTCGTCGTGAAGGTCGACGGGCTGGCCCAGCGGGCCGAGATGGGGTCGACCGCGCGGGCTCCCCGGTGGGCGATCGCTTACAAGTTCCCGCCCGAGGAGCGCACCACGGTGCTGCGCGACATCGCGGTGTCGATCGGACGCACCGGTCGCGCGACGCCGTTCGCGGTGCTCGAGCCGGTGCTCGTCGGCGGGGTCACCGTCGGCATGGCCACGTTGCACAACGAGGACGACGTCGCCCGCAAGGACGTCCGCCCCGGCGACACCGTCATCGTGCGGCGGGCCGGTGACGTCATCCCCGAGGTCGTCGGTCCGGTGGCGGCCCGACGGCCGAAGGGCACCCGGCGCTGGCGCTTCCCGAAAGCCTGCCCCGAGTGCGGGGCCGCGCTCGTGCGGATCGAGGGTGAGGCCAACCATCACTGCGTCAACTCCGACTGCCCGGCCCAGCGCGTCCAGCGGCTCGTGCACTGGGCGAGCCGGGGTGCCCTCGATATCGAGGGTCTCGGTGAGGAGCGGGTGCGGCAGTTCGTCGACGCCGGACTGCTCGTCGACGCCGCCGACGTCTACGACCTCACGGTCGAGCGCCTCGTGGGCCTCGAGCGGATCGGCGAGCGGTCGGCCGCGCTCCTCGTGGAGGCGGTGGACGCGTCGCGGGCGCAGCCGTTGTGGCGCGTGCTCGTCGGGCTCGGGATCAACCACGTGGGCCCGACCGCGGCCCGGGCCCTCGCCCGCTCGTTCGTCGATCTCGATGCGATCACGGCTGCCGACGAGGAAGCGCTCACGACGATCGAAGGCATCGGCCCGACCATCGCCCGCAGCCTCGTGGGTTGGACGGCGGTCGACCGCAACCGGACGCTCCTCGAGCGGCTGCGACTCGCGGGCCTCGAGCTCACGGGCGAGGAATCGGCCTCGCCGTCCGGCGAGGGCGCATCGCTCACGGGGATGACGTTCGTGCTGACCGGATCGCTCGCCGGGCGCACTCGCGACGAAGCCGCCGCCGAGATCACGGCTCGCGGGGGCAAGGTGACCGGCAGCGTCTCCAAACGCACGACCTACGTGGTCGCGGGCGCCGATCCCGGTTCGAAGCTCACGAAGGCCGAGTCGCTCGGGGTGCCGGTGCTCGACGAGGCGGGCCTCGACGCGCTGCTCGCCGCCGGGCCCGACGTCAGCCGACCTTGAAGCTCCAGCTGTAGGAGGCGACGAGGCCCTTCGCCCGGGCTTCCTCGGGCGTGCGGTACTCGCGGGGCCACCACTCGACCACGGCGTTGAGCGGACCCTCGGGGAGCTCGCGGTACTCCTTGCCCGGGCCGGGATCGAAGTAGAACTCGCCGAGGTTGGGGTCTCCCGAGATCTGATCGGCCGGGATCAGGCGTCCGCCGATCGTGAGCTGGCCCGAGTAGAGGGTCCGGAGCTGGGCGCCGATCCGGTTCTGGGGGAGGACGAGCTGCCCCTCGTCGGGGGAGAGGGCGACGATGTCGACCGGTCGCTTCGACTCGGCGGGCCCGTTGCGCTGGTTGAGTCCGGCGAAGATCGCGAGGTTGACGACCAGGATCACCAGCACGGTCACGATCGCGAACCGGGCGGGATTGCGGGGCCGGGGGAGCGCCATCGGGTTCGAACCTACCGGCGCGTGGGGCGGCGTCCCGAACGCGGCGCGTGCGGGTGCACTGCGGCGAGTGCCCCGTTCGTCACCCGGACGGCCGGTACCGTTCCGGCATGCCCGGGAGTGCCGCGAGCGACCTCACGGGCCGCCTTCTCGCCGGGCGGTACCTCCTCCACGGGGCGATCGGCACGGGGGCGAGCGGGCGGGTCCACCTGGCCCAGGACACGCGTCTGCGGCGCCGCGTCGCGGTGAAGGTGCTGCACGCCGCCCTCGCCGACGACGCTGCGTTCCTGCGCCGGTTCCGGGCCGAGGCTCAGCTCGCCGCGTCCCTCCAGCACCCCCACATCGTGACGGTTCACGATTGGGGCGAGGACGATGTGCCGTTCATGGTGCTCGAGTTGTGCGCGGGCGGCAGCCTGCGGAGCCTGCTCGATGCCGGCACCCGCTGCTCGCTCGCCCAGGCCGCCCGCATCGGTCGGGACGTCGCCGGTGCGCTCGCCTACGCGAACGAGCGGGGCGTGCTGCACCGCGACATCAAGCCCGCCAACCTCCTCTTCGACGAGCACGGCGAGGTTCGGGTCGCCGACTTCGGCTTGGCCCGGGCCCTGGCCGAGGCGAGCTGGACCGAGCCGACGGGTGGGGTGCTCGGCACGGCCCGCTACGCCTCGCCCGAGCAGGCGCAGGGCGGATCGCTCGACGGTCGATCCGATGCTTACGCGCTCGCGCTCGTCGTGGTGGAGTCGGTGACGGGCACGGTGCCCTTCGCGGCGGACACGACCATGGCCACGCTCGCCGCCCGCACCCGTGAGTCGCTCGTGGCCCCGGCGGCCATGGGTTCGCTCGGTCCGGTGGTCGAGCGGGCGGGGGCGCTCGACCCGGATGCCCGTTATCCCGATGCGGCGACCCTGCGCGCCGCGTTCGCCGACGCCGGCGCCCGGCTGCCGGAACCCGAGCCGCTCGCGCTCACCGGTCTCGCCGACACGGTCGATCCCGACCCGACCCGTGCGGTCGTGATCACGCCGCCGCTCTTCGACCAGGACGCCCCGGTCTCCCCTCCGCCCGCCCGATCCGCGCCCGGTTCGTCGCCCGCCGCCGACGACGACGCTCGGGGTGAGCGGCGCCTCGTGCCTTTCGTCGTCGGTCTGGTGCTGCTCGCCACCGTCGGGCTCGCGGCGGCGGCGCTCACGCGCGCCGGGGCCGGCTCGACGACCCGCGCCGTCCCCGTGCTCGCCGGCCTGACGCGCGAACGGGCGGTGGCGCTCGCCGAGCGGTCCGGCTTCTCGGTCGAGGTCGGGTCGCGTCGCTCGGCACCCGACGCCGAGGGCACGGTCGTGGCCCAGGATCCGGCGCCGGGCACGCTCACCACCGGCACGGCGATCGATCTCGTCGTGTCCTCCGGGCCGGCGCCGGTCGCGGTGCCCGAGGTCATCGGCGATCGCTGGGCGCTCGCCGCCGAGCGGCTCGCCGACGCGGGGGTGGTGCCCCGGCGGCGCGACGCGTACGACGACGAGCGTCCGGCCGGAGTGGTGATCGCCGTGGCCCCCGCGGCCGGGGTGACCGTCCCTCCGGGGTCGGCCGCCACGGTGACGGTGAGCAAGGGGCGGGCGCCGGTCGCGGTGCCGGCCGTCGCCGGGCGCACCTACGAGCAGGCCGCAGCGGCCCTGCGGTCCCGGGGTTTCGTACCGGCGCGGGGCGCCGCCGCGTTCTCGGCGACGGTGCCCAAGGGTGCGGTCGCGGGCACGGCTCCCGCCGCCGGGAAGGTGACCGCCTACGGCTCGCGCGTCACGATCGCGGTGTCGAAGGGCCCGGATCTCGTCACCGTGCCCGAGCTCGCCAACCTCACCCTCGACGAGGCATCGGCCGCGGCCGAGGCCCGGGGCCTCACCCTCGAGGTGGCGGGCACCTACAGCCGCGGGTTCGTGGTGGTGAGTCAGACCCCCGATTCGGGGAACCGTGTGCGCCGGGGCGCGACGGTGACCGTGCGGTTCGGGCCTTCATCGGTGCGCTGACCCGGGCGTCGGCTCCCGGGTCCCGATCGCGTGGGGGCCTCTACGATGCGCGCCGCGGCGGTCGGACCCGACCGCGCGGAGTCGAGGAGAGGTGGTCCCATGGGTGCGCTCGACGGACGGGTCGCGATCATCACCGGCGCAGGGCGCGGCCTCGGCCGCGAGCACGCGCTGCTCTTCGCGGCCGAAGGCGCGAAGGTCGTGGTCAACGATCTCGGTGGCGACATGCGGGGTGAGGGTGGCGACCCCAGCCCGGCCCAGCAGACGGTCGATGACATCCGGGCCATGGGCGGCGAGGCCGTCGTCAACGGCGACAACGTCGCCGACTGGGAGGGGGCCGAGCGGCTCGTGCGCCAGGCGGTGGACACGTTCGGCGATCTCCACGTGCTCGTGAACAACGCCGGGATCCTCCGCGACCGGGTCATCATCAACATGACCGAGGCCGAGTGGGACGCGGTGATCACCGTGCACCTGAAGGGCCACTTCGCGCCGACGCGTCACGCCGCCGTGTACTGGCGCGAGCGGGTCAAGGCCGGGGCCGAGGTGCAGGCATCGATCATCCACACCACGTCGACGTCGGGGCTCTTCGCCAACCCGGGCCAGGCCAACTACGACGCGGCCAAGAGCGGCATCGCGACCTTCTCGCAGGTCTGTGCGAAGGAGCTGAGCCGCTACGGCGTGCGCTCCAACGCGATCGCGCCCGGTGCCCGCACCCGGCTCACGGAGGCGACCCCGGGTCTCGGCGACGCGATCAAGCCGCCCGAGGAAGGCTTCGACACCTGGAACCCGGCGAACGTCTCGCCGTTCGTCGCGTACCTCGCAACGGCCGACTGCCCGATCACCGGTGAGTGCTTCATGGTGCAGGGCGGCACCGTGCAGCGCACGCCGTCGTGGTCGCGGGCCGAGAAGATCGAGAAGGCCGGACGCTGGACGATCGAGGAGCTGCGTGCCGCGTCGGCGACGCTGCTCCCGGCGGGGGAGTGAGCGGCTCGGCTACTCGGTGATGGCCTGGAGGGCCTCGGTGAGCGCGGGTGCGCCTCCCGGAGCCCCGCCGGCCGCGTGCATCATCAGCCTCGACATGTCGCCCTGGACCTTCACCCGGCCGGTCATGAAGGCGTTCATCCCGGCCTGCGGGTTGCCGTCGACGAACACCTGACGGGCGGTCTCCATGTCGGTGGCGAGGAGCAGGTCGGCGCCGTCGGCGTGACCCTGGCCGAAGATCGCGGCGCCGCCCTTGGCGCCCATGTGGAACCGGATCGGTTCGCCGTCGGCCGCGACCTCGAGGTTCATGACCAGATCGGTGGGCGGGGCGGCGGGCGCGTGCTCGCGGATGAGCGCGTCGGCTGCGGCGAACCAGGCATCGGAGAGGAACGGGTACTTGTCGGCCACGGCGGCCTCCTCGGGAGGGGACGCGTCGATCGTACGCCACCGATCGGGGGATCGACCCGCGCCGGTAGCCTGCCGTCGTGGCGAACGGCACCCGGCTCGAGCGGATCGAGGCCCACGAGCGCAACGCCAAGTGGCGGAATCCGCCGCTGCGGATCGAGATGTCGGAGTGCATCAACTGCGATGCCTGCCTGCGTCACTGCCCGTCCCAGTTCGGGGCGATCTTCAACCACGGGGCCGACGTCGTGATCGTCCCCGAGCTCTGCAGCGGCTGCGACAAGTGCCTCCCCGCCTGCCCGGTCAACTGCATCCATCCCGACCCGGAGTGGACGCCCGCCCCGGCCGCGTGGTGGACCCTCCCGCTCGGCCCGCTCGACCCCTACAAGTAGCGTCTGCCGTCATGGCCGAGCCCATCACCCGTGCCGAGGTCGAGCACGTCGCCCGACTGGCCCGGCTCGCGCTCACCGACGCCGAGATCGACGCCCTGACCGGCGAGCTCGGGGCGATCCTCGGCCATGCGGCCGAGGTGTCGGCGATCGACACCGCCGATGTGCCGCCGACCGCGCACCCGCTCCCGCTCGTCAACGTGCTGCGGCCCGACGAGCCCCGACCGGGTGCCGACCGCGACGAGGTGCTCGGGGCGGCGCCTGCGGCCGAGGACGGCCGGTTCCGCGTGCCCCGCATCCTGGGGGAAGCCCCGTGAGCACCAGCGCGGCGGGGATCGCAGCCGACGTCCGCGCCGGTCGGCGCCGGGCCCGTGACGTCGTGGAGGAGCACCTGGCGCGCATCGCGGCGAGCGAACCCGAGATCCACGCGTTCAACCTCGTGCTGGCCGAGGAAGCCCGGGCGGCCGCCGACGCCGTCGACGCGTCCGACGATCGCGGGCCGCTGGCGGGCGTGCCGATCGCGATCAAGGACAACCTCTGCACCCGCGGGGTCCCGACCACGTGCTCGTCGCGGATCCTCGCGGGCTGGCGACCCCCGTACGACGCGACGGTCGTGCGCCGGGTGCGCGACGCGGGTGCGGTGATGGTGGGCAAGACCAACCTCGACGAGTTCGCGATGGGTTCCTCGACCGAGAACTCGGCCTTCGGTCCGACCCGCAACCCGCGCGACCCGTCCCGGGTGCCCGGCGGGTCGAGCGGCGGTTCGGCGGCCGCGGTGGCGGCCGGGTTCGCGCCGCTCGCGCTCGGCTCCGACACCGGCGGCTCGATCCGTCAGCCCGCGGCGCTCTGCGGGGTCGTCGGCGTGAAGCCCACCTATGGCACCGTGTCGCGCTACGGCCTCGTCGCCTTCGCGTCGTCGCTCGACCAGGTCGGCCCCTTCGCCGCGACGGTTGACGACGCTGCGCTGCTCCTCGACGTGATCCGGGGGCACGATCCGCACGACTCCACCTCGATTCCCGACACGCTCGCCCCGCTCGGCGATGCCGCCGATGTCACCGGGCTGCGGGTCGGGCTCATCGACGAGCTCGCCGGCCCCGAGGGCTTCGAGCCGGGTGTGCTCACCGCGATGCGCGCGGCCGCAACCGCACTCGAGGCGCGCGGCGCCACGGTCGACACGGTGTCGCTGCCCTCGATGCGTTACGGCATCTCGGCCTACTACCTGATCGCCCCGGCTGAAGCGTCGTCGAACCTCGCCCGTTACGACGGCGTGCGCTACGGACTGCGGGTCGAGGGCGACGACATTGCGTCGATGAACGCGGCGACCCGCGACGCCGGCTTCGGCCCCGAGGTGAAGCGGCGCATCATGCTCGGCACCTACGCCCTGTCGGCCGGGTACTACGACGCCTACTACGGCCAGGCCCAGCGGGTGCGCACGCTCATCGCCCGCGATTTCGAGCGCGCCTACGAGCGTTTCGACGTGCTGCTGTCGCCCACGTCGCCCACTGTCGCCTTCCCGTTCGGGGCCAAGACCTCCGATCCGCTCGCCATGTACCTGTGCGATGTCTGCACCGTGCCGGTCAACCTCTCGGGTCAGGCCGCGATGTCGGTGCCGTTCGGGGAGTCGGAGGGCTTGCCGGTGGGGGTGCAGGTGCTCGCCCCCGCGCTCGGCGAGCCGGTGATGTTCCGGGTGGCGCGTGCGCTCGAGCGCGCGACGCAGGGAGCGTCATGATGAGCGCGACGCAGGGAGCGTCGTGATGAGCGCGACGCAGGGAGCGTCATGACGACCCCCTACGAGATGGTCATCGGCCTCGAGGTCCACGTCGAGCTGGCGACCGCGACGAAGCTGTTCTGCGGGTGCGCGAATGCGTTCGGCGACGAGCCCAACACGCACGTGTGCCCGGTGTGCCTGGGCCTGCCCGGCTCGCTGCCGGTGCTCAACGAGCGGGCGGTGGAGTTCGCCCTACGCGTGGCGGAGGCGCTCGAGCTCGACGTGCCGCCGATGTCGGTGTTCTCCCGAAAGAACTACTTCTATCCCGACATGCCGAAGAACTACCAGACCTCGCAGTACGACCTGCCGATCACCGAGCACGGTCGGCTCGACGTCGACGGCACGGTGGTCGGTGTGACGCGCGCCCACCTCGAGGAGGACACGGGCAAGTCGTTGCACGTCGGGGGCGCGGGCCGCATCCACGGTGCCGATCACTCGCTCGTCGATTACAACCGGGCCGGCGTGCCCCTGCTCGAGATCGTGAGCGAGCCCGACATCCGCTCGGCCGAGCAGGCGAAGCGCTACGTCGAGGAGCTGCGGGCCACTCTGCTCGCCATCGGCGTGAGCGACGTGAAGATGGAGGAAGGCTCGCTGCGCGTCGATGCCAACGTGTCGGTGCGGGCGGTCGGCTCCGATGCGCTCGGCACGCGCTGCGAGATCAAGAACCTCAACTCGCTGCGCTCGCTCGTGCGGGCGATCGAGCACGAGGCCGAGCGCCAGTGGGACCTCACCTCGGCGGGTGGCGCGGTGGTGCAGGAGACCCGGCACTGGGACGAGGACGCCGGCCGCACGATCCCGGGGCGGTCCAAGGAAGAGGCGCACGACTACCGCTACTTCCCCGAACCCGACCTCGTGCCCGTGGCCCCGACGGCCGAGATGCGCGAGCGGGTGCGGGCCTCGATGCCCGAGCTGCCTGCGGCGCGTCGGGCCCGGCTCGTGGCCGAGTGGGGGATCAAGGACGACGACGCCCGGGTGCTCGTCGACGTGGCCGGACTCGCCGACTACGCCGAGCGGGCGGTCGCCGCGCTCGCCGACGGCGGCACTGCGCGCGACGTCGTCAACTGGGTGCGCCAAGAGGTGCTCGCCCACTGCAACGACTCGGGGGCGTCGCCGGCCGAGCTCGCACCGGAGATGCTCGCCGAGCTCGTGGGTCTGGCCGCCGCCGGCACGATCTCGCGGGTCCAGGCGAAGGATGTGCTCGCCGAGTCCCTCGCCGAGGGGCGCTGGCCCCGCACGATCGTGGAGGAGCGCGGCCTTGCCCAGGTGAGCGACGCGGGCGAGCTCGGGGCGGTCGTGGATCGCGTGCTCGCGGCCAACCCCGACGTGGTGGCCGAGTTCCGGGCCGGTGACGACAAGGCCCGCAAGAAGAAGCGTGGCTTCATCATGGGCGAGCTCATGAAGGAGTTGCGGGGCGAGGGCAACCCGCAGGTGCTGAACGCCCTGCTCGACGAGCGCTTGGCCTGAGCCTCAGCGCAGGGCGGCCATGATGGTCGCGGCCTGCTCGGGGTCGAGCGGGGTCGACGCGTCGAACGACACCCGGTGCACGAGGTCGCCGTAGCGCTCGCGGATCGTGGGGCCGACGGTCGCCGCCGGACCGCTCACCACGAACGCGTCGAGGAGCTCGTCGTCGATGCGGGCGGCCATGCCGGCCCAGTCGCCGGTCTTGGAGAGCCGGTTGAGTTCGGGCTGCAGCTCGCCCCACCCGTGGCGGTCGAGCACGACGCGGTACGCAGGCGTCGACGCGTAGAACGCGACCCGCGGGCGGGCGAGATCACGGGCCCGGGCGAGCGCGGCGTCGTCCTCGCCGACCGCGATCATGCACGGGTACATCACCTCGAAGTCGTCGGCGGTCCGCCCGGCGCGGTCGAGGCCCCGGCGCAGCGCGGGCAGGGTGTCCTCCCGCAGGAAGCGCTCGGTGGTGAAGGGGTGCACGATGAACCCGTCGGCGACCTCGCCCGCGACCTCGGTCATGCGGGGCCCGACCCCGGCGAGCGCGATCCGGGGGAGGCCGTCGGGTGCCGGGCCCGGATCGAAGAACGGGGTCATGAGGGTGTGCGAGTAGAAGTCGCCGCGGAAGTCGAGGGGCGCGCCCTCGTGCCAGGCGGCCCAGATCGCCCGCACCGCGAGCACGTACTCCCGCAGGTGGGCAGCTGGCTGCGACCAGGTCATCGAGAAGCGCTTCTCGATGTGGGTGCGGATCTGGCTGCCGAGGCCGAGGGTGAACCGGCCGTGCGACGCGAGGTTGAGGTCGTACGCGGTCTGGGCCACGGTCATCGGGCTGCGGGCGAAGGCGATGAGTACCGCGGTCGTGAGCCGCAGGCGGGTCGTGTGCTCGGCCGCGAGGAGGAGCGGGAACATCGCGTCGTGCGGGCCCTCGAACGTGTAGGTGCCGTCGTAGCCCGCGGCCTCGATGGTCCGGGCCGCGTCGGGCACGTCGGCGAGCGAGGTGGCGGTGAGGGCAGCGTCGATCCGCATGGTGTCCTCCGGGACGTTCGGGGATCTCCCGCCGACAACCTACGGCCCGAGTGCGGCCGGCCGCTCGGTCAGCGCCCCGTCGCGTCCCCCGCGCTCGGACCGAGGCCCGGGCCCGCTTCGGTGGGACCTCAGTCCCGGCGCAGCTCGTCGCGGAGCGCTTCGAGGTAGGGCAGCGCCATGCGGTCCTTCGGACGATCGGCGGTCCGTTTCGAGTCGATGACGTCGTCGAGGCTCGCAACCATCACGAAGATGTCGTCGCTCACCTCCTCCTCGGTCGCGCCCGGCTGCCATCCGTCGAACCCACCGGCCCGGCCCGCGGGTGCGAAGGCGAGGTCGATCTCCCCCGCATCGGTCACGAGGTTCAGGATCGACGTGGTGTTCGCGAGGAAGGCGCCGTCGAGCGGTGCGGTGACGGGCTCGGCCCCCGTGCGGATCTTGGCACCGAGGCGGGTCAGCGCCCGACCGAGCCGGTTCAGGTTGTCGGTCGATCGGGCGGGAACGATGTCGATGTCGCGGGTCGGCAGCGCCGAACCGTGGATGGTGGCGGCGAAGCCACCGACGATGACGTACTCGACGCCCTCCTCGTTCAAGATCCGGCAGATCCGAACGGGATCGAACATCAGCGCGCCTTCGCCTCCCGCGCCGCCCGGGCGTGGTCCTGCATCTCGATCATGCGATTGGCGGCCTCGACCATGACCCGCACCCGCTCCTTCACCGGGAGCCGCAGTTGCGCACGGATCTGGGCGACGTCGACGCCGCGCCAGTCCTCCAGCGAGCGGTCATCGGGCACGTCGGAAGTGTAGGTGCCGTTCGGGGATCTTCTGCCGACAACCGACGGCCCGAGTGCGACCGGCCTCGGTCAGAGCTGGGCCTCGATATCGGCGACGAGCGCTTGGAGGTGCAGCGCACGCGACACGCTCGCCGGGTGCGCGCCGCCCGCGGCGACGGTCACGAGCGCACGGCGCAGACGGGTGGGCCAGGCGGCGAAGTCGGGCTGTCCGTCGTAGACGGCAGTGCCGTCGGGACCGTGCACCTCGACCTCGGTGCGGGCGGGGCCGGCCGAGGCGCCGCTGATCGCGGCGGTGCTCGTTGCGCCGCTCGAATGCTCGCAGAGCAGCGAGACCCAACCGTGGGGGCTCCCGGCTGCCCGCACGGAAACGATCTCCCCGAGCGCGACCTCGAGCAGATCGAGCACGTGCGGTCCGAGGTCGAGCACCGCGCCGCGTTCGAGCCGCCAGCCCGCGGCGTAGGGGCCGGCGAGGAACGCGCCCGAGACGAAGCAGGCGCGACCTCCGGTGGGGTGCAGGTCGGCGACGGCGGCGGCGAAGGCGTCGAGGCGCGGGTTGAATCGGTGCGAGAGGGTGACGAGGGCACCCACCCCCGCCTCGGCGATGCTCCCGGCGAGATCACGGGCCGCGTCGAGGTCGGCGGCGAGCGGCTTCTCGAGCAGCAGGTGCCGACCGGCCGCCACGGCGCGCCGGGCGAGCCCGGGCTGGATGGCCGGGGGCACGACGATCGCCACCGCGTCGCTCGCGGCGATGAGCGCGTCGGGGTCGGCGAAGGGAGTCGTGTGCAGGGTCGCGGCGAGCGCGGAAGCCTTCTGAGGATCGCGTGACCACACCCCGGTGCACGTGGTCTCGGGTCCGCTCGCGAGCACCGGACCGATCACCGACGTGGCCCACGGTCCGGCGCCGAACAGGCCGACTCGCATCGGGCCCTCCACGGGGCCGACACTACGCTGACCCTCATGACGAACATGAAGCCCCGTTCCCGCGAGGTGACCGACGGCATGGAGCGGGCTCCGGCCCGGGCGATGCTGCGGGCCATCGGCATGACCGACGCCGACTGGGGCAAGCCCCAGGTCGGGGTGGCCTCCAGCTGGAACGAGGTCACCCCCTGCAACATGCCGCTCGACCGGCTCGCCAAGCGGTCGAAGCAGGGTGTGCGCGACGCCGGGGGCTTCCCGATCGAGTTCGTGACGATCGCGGTGAGCGACGGCATCTCGATGGGTCACGAGGGCATGCGGGGTTCGCTCGTGTCGCGCGAGATCATCGTCGATTCGGTCGAGTGCGTCATGCACGCCGAGCGGCTCGATGCGCTCGTGTCGTTCGCGGGGTGCGACAAGAGCCTGCCCGGCATGCTCATGGCCGCGGCCCGGCTCGACCTCCCGTCGGTGTTCCTCTACGGCGGGTCGATCCTCCCCGGCCAGTACAAGGACCAGGTGCTCGACATCGTGTCGGTCTTCGAGGCGGTGGGGGCCTGCGCGGCGGGCACGCTCACGGAGGACGAGCTGGGCAACATCGAGATGCGGGCCTGTCCGACCGAGGGGTCGTGCGCCGGGATGTTCACCGCCAACACCATGGCTTCGATCAGCGAGGCGATCGGCATGGCGCTGCCGGGTTCGGCCTCGCCGCCCGCGGTCGATCGGCGGCGCGACGACTTCGCCTACGAGAGCGGTCGGGCGGTCGTGCGTCTCCTCGAGCTCGATCTGCGGCCCCGCAAGATCATGACGAAGGAGGCGTTCGAGAACGCGATCGCGGTGACGATGGCGCTCGGCGGCTCGACGAACGTCGTGCTGCACCTGCTCGCCATCGCGCACGAGGCCCGGGTCGAGCTCGAGCTCGAGGACTTCAACCGCATCGGCGCTCGGGTGCCGCACCTCGCCGACATGAAGCCGCACGGCAAGTACCACATGACCGACCTCGACCGGATCGGTGGCGTGCCGGTCGTGCTGCAGATGCTGCTCGACGCCGGTCTGCTCCACGGCGACTGCCTCACCGTCACCGGCAAGACGATGGCCGAGAACTTGGCCGACCTCGCGTCCCCGCCGCCCGACGACGACGTCGTGCACGAGCTGTCCCGACCGATCAACGTGCAGGGCGGCATCGCGGTGCTCCGGGGCTCGCTCGCGCCGCAGGGCGCGGTGGTGAAGGTCGCCGGGATCGACGAGATGCGCTTCGACGGTCGGGCTCGCGTGTTCGACGGCGAGGACGGCGCAATGGCCGAGATCCTCGCCGGGGGCATCCAGGCCGGCGACATCGTGGTCATCCGCTACGAAGGCCCGAAGGGCGGCCCGGGGATGCGGGAGATGCTCGCGGTCACCGGGGCCATGAAGGGGGCTGGGCGCGGGGCCGACGCCGCGCTCATCACCGACGGTCGCTTCAGCGGGGGCACGCACGGTTTCTGCGTGGGCCACGTGGCGCCCGAGGCGGTCGACGGTGGACCGATCGCCCTCGTGCGTGACGGCGACCGCATCGTGATCGACGCGGCGGCCCACACGATCGATCTGCTGGTCGACGAGGCCGAGCTCGAGCGTCGGCGGGCCGAGTGGCAGGCGCCGGAGCCGCGCTACACGAGCGGGTTCCTCGCCAAGTACGCCCGGCTCGCCCAGGGGGCCGAGACCGGCGCCATCACCAACGTCTGAGCCGACCGGCCGCTCACCGTGCCCGAGATCCTCGAGGTCGAGTCGGCTCGGCGCGTGCTCGACGCCCGGGCGCTCGCGCGCGACATCGGCAAGGTGCACGCGCCCGACGCGTGGTTCCTGAAGCGGGGCACGACGGCGGCGGCGCTGCGCCACGCGTTGATCGGCAACCGGTTCACGACGGCCCGTCGGATCGGCAAGCAGATCGTGCTCGACACCGACGACGCCGACGTGCGGATCGGCGTGCACCTCGGCATGAGCGGACGGGTGCTCGTGGACGGTGACGAGGCGGGCGATCCGCTCCTCTACGCGAGCAACCGCCGGGTACCGAAGTGGCACCGCTTCGGCGTGCACTTCGCCGACGGCGGCACCTTCATGCTCCGCGATCCGCGTCGGCTCGGCGCGGTCGAGCTGAACCCCGACGAGTCACGGCTCGGTCCCGACGCGCTGACCCTCACGTTCGCCCAACTCGATCGCGCCTTCGCGGCGCGCACGGCCCCGGTGAAAGCCGTGCTCATGGACCAGCAGCGCATCGCCGGCCTCGGCAACATGCTCGTGGACGAGGCGTTGTGGCGGGCGGCCGTCGATCCGGCCCGGCCGGTCGATGCGATCGGCACCGTCGAGCGGCGCACGCTCCACCGGGCGGTGCGCACGACGTTGCGGGTGCTCGGGCGCCGGGGTGGCTCGCACACCGGCGACATGCCGCGAGGGCCGGGTGCGGTCTGCCCGAAGGACGGCACCGAGCTACGGCGCCGCACCATCGGGGGGCGCACCACCTACGACTGCCCCGCCCACCAGCACTGATCGGCGCCGGCTATCGGCCCGGCTCGGGGGTGATGACGGCGGGCTTCGTTGCCGGCGCGGGGAGCGGCTCGGGCACGAGGCCCGGGTCGGACGGCATCGGCTTCGGCTCCACCGGCTGGGGCTGGGGCTCGACCGTGACGGGCGGAGCGGGGCTCACGACGGCGAACTCGTCGGCCGTGAGGGCGAGCACCTCGACGTCGCCGCCGGTCTCGACCGCGAACCGGTAGGTCGGCACGAGGTACGCGACGGGCTGTTCGGCATCGGCCGCGTCCCAGCGCATCAGGCCGGCGCTCACGCCGGTGATCCGGACGACGACGGGCACGGGCTCGCCGGGCACCGGGATCGGCTCGGTGAGGGGGGTGGGTTCGGGAGCGGGTGCCGGTGCGGGCTTGGGCTCGGGGACGCCGACCCCCGGATCTCCCGGAGAGGCACCACCGCCATCGGGCGGGGGAGTGCCGGAGCCGGCGTCATCGATCGGGGTCTCAGGCTCGGACACCGGCGTGCCGGAGTCGGCGGCGCCACCGTCGGCCGGGCCGCCCTTGGCCATGAGCGGCTGCGGTCCGGGGTAGACCGCCTTGCCGGCCTGCAGGTCGGCGAAGGCGGCATCGGTGCCGACAGTGTCGTACGGGCCGACTCGTTCGATCGTCGCCCAGTCGCCGTACGCTGACTCGACGGCGCCGTTGCCGCCGACCGTCACCGACCAGCTGACGCCGTGCACCGTGACGTCATCGACGATCGGGCTGAAGCCGACGGTGCGCGAGGTCACGACCGGCGGCGGGCTCACGCACCGGAGGCCATCGCCGGCGCAGACCGTCGCCGTCGCTCCGTACCCGCTGTCGATCACCTCGACGTCCCATTCGTCGCCCTCGAGGGCACCGGCGGCGGTGAGCACCTCGCGGGCGATGCGCTCGGCCTCGGCCGCGTCGGGGGTCTCGGTCGGGGTGTTCGGGGTGTCGGGAGCATCCGGTCCACCGTCGGCGGGGGGGCTGACGACCGGATCGTCGCCACCGATCCCGTCGGTTCCGTCGAGGGCGATCGTACCGGTCGCGCACTCGACGATCGTGCCCCGGTCCATCACCCCGCACTTCGGGTCGGACCCGGTCGTCCCGCCGCCGCTCCCGGACGCGCCCGGCTCGGACCGCGCGGTGTCGGGCGGCACCGTCGTGGTCGAGAAGCTCACCGTCGGGGTGGGCCCGCCGGGGAAGACGGTCACGCTGCCGCCGTTCGGCGCGAGCGGAGCGTCGCCGTCGGGCCCGCCGAACCACGTGCTGCCGTCGGGGAGCGTGACGAGCCGGTTGTCACCGGTGCTCGGCAGGCCGAAGGCCCCGGCGATCCGGCGAACCGTGGCGTCATCGACGGGTCGGCCCGCGAGGCGGTACACGTCAGCGGTGCGCCCGAGGTCGGTGAGATCCCCGGCGAGCACGTAGTCGGTCGGGGCCGAGAGCATCGCCGAGCTCGCCGCGTCCCGGTTGGCTTCGACGGCTCCGCCTCCGGCGAGCTTCAGCCGGGCAGGGGCCGTGGTGTCGGATCCGCCGCAGGCGGTGAGCAGGAGGCCGCCGGCGAGGGCGGCGGCGATCAGGGGAGCGGGCCGTCGGGTCATGCGCATGGTTCGGGTTCCTCCTCGGTTCCGGGGGTTCCGACGACCGGGCGGGCCGTCTGGTTCCCGGGAAATCGCGGCCGGATCGGCCGGGGGCTTGACGTCCGTGGTACCGTTTCGCCTTGATGCCCACCGACCTCACCCTCGTAGTCGTTACGTAGCGCCCGGCCGCCTCCGCGCGCGCCGAGCGCACCTCGCCCCTCGCTCTGCGAGGGGCTTTTCGTATCCGGAACCCGAACCCAGAGGGAACCATGAAGATCACCGGAGCCCAGGCCCTCATCAAGAGCCTCGAGATGGAGCAGGTGGAGGTCATGTTCGGCCTCCCCGGCGGGGCGATCCTGCCGGTCTACGACCCGCTCATCGACAGCTCGATCCGCCACATCCTCGTGCGCCACGAGCAGGGCGCGGGCCACATGGCGAGCGGCTACGCGTGGGCGACCGGTCGTCCGGGCGTGGCGATGGTCACGAGCGGCCCGGCGGCCACCAACATCGTCACCCCGCTCTGCGACGCCTACATGGACTCGGTGCCGCTCGTGTGCATCACCGGCCAGGTGCCCTACTCGGTGATCGGCACCGACGCGTTCCAGGAGTGCGACACCGTCGGCATCACCATGCCGATCACGAAGCACAACTGGCTCGTGACCGACGCCCAGGACATCCCCCGCATCGTTCGCGAGGCCTTCCACGTGGCGACGACCGGTCGGCCCGGTCCGGTGCTCGTCGATGTGCCCAAGGACATCGCCAACGCGACGATGGACTGGTACTGGCCCGACAAGATCGACCTCCCGGGCTACAAGCCGAACGTGAAGGGTCACCCCAAGCAGGTGAAGGACGCGGCCCGGCTCATCCGCGAGGCGCAGCGTCCGGTCATCTACGCGGGTGGCGGCATCATCAAGGCCGGCGCCTCGGGTGTGCTGCGCGACCTCGCCGAGCTCACCGGCATCCCGGTCGTCACCACCCTCATGGGTCGGGGCGCGATCTCCGACGACCACCCGCTCTGCCTGGGCATGCCCGGCATGCACGGCAACTACACGGCGATCACCGCCATGCAGAAGTCCGACCTCCTCATCACCCTGGGCGCCCGGTTCGACGACCGGGTGACGGGCAAGGTGGCCGACTTCGCACCCGGCGCCAAGGTGATCCACGTCGACATCGACCCGGCCGAGCTCGGCAAGGTCCGCCACGCCGACGTGCCGATCGTGGGTGACGTGCGCACGGTCATCGAGGAGATGATCAAGGCGGTGCGCAACGATCAGGCCAAGGTCACCCGGCCCGACCTCGCTCCGTGGATCGCGCAGATCCGGGAGTGGCAGGAGGACTTCCCCCTCCGGTACGTGCAGGAGGAGGGCGGCGCGCTCAAGCCCCAGTTCGTCATCGAGAAGCTGCGGGAGAACACGCCCGACGACTGCATCCTCGCCTCGGGGGTGGGGCAGCACCAGATGTGGGCGAGCCAGCTCTGGAAGTTCCGCGGCCCGAACACCTGGGTGAACTCGGGGGGTCTCGGCACGATGGGCTACTCGGTGCCCGCCGCCATCGGCGCCAAGGTCGGTCGCCCCGACCGCATGGTGTGGGCGATCGACGGCGACGGCTGCTTCCAGATGACGGCCCAGGAGCTCGTCACCGCGGCGTCGGAGCGGATCCCGGTGAAGATCGCGATTCTCAACAACGCCTACCTCGGCATGGTGCGTCAGTGGCAGGAGCTCTTCTACGAGGAGCGCTACAGCGAGGTGTACCTCTCGCCCGACCTGCCCGACTACGTGAAGTGGGCCGAGGCGATGGGCTGCGTGGGCATGCGGGTCGACAGCGCCGACGACGTGGAGACGACCATCCAGAAGGCCAACGAGATCGACGACCGCCCGGTCGTCATCGACTTCCGCACCGACTGGCGCGAGAAGGTGTACCCGATGGTGCCGGCCGGCTCGTCGAACGACGACGTCATCCTCGGCCCGCTCTTCGAGGAGGGCTGATCCGATGGCGGTGCTCCACCACATCCTCACGGTCACGACCGAGAACAAGCCGGGCGTGCTCTCGCGCGTCGCCGGGCTGTTCTCGCGGCGCGGCTTCAACATCGTGTCGCTCGCCGTGGGCCCCACCGACGACGAGCACGTGTCACGGATGACGATCGTGGTCGACGCCGAGTCAGCGCCGCTCGAGCAGATCGTGAAGCAGCTCAACAAGCTCGTTCCCGTGCTCAAGATCAGCGAGGTCGGATCGGGCGAGGGGGTCGAGCGCGAGCTCATGCTCGTGATCGTCCGGGCCGCGACCGAGAACCGGGCCCACATCACCGAGCTGGCCGCGATCTTCGACGCCAAGGTCGTCGACGTGGGCTACGAGTCGATGACCGTCATGCTGGCCGGTGAGCCCGAGCGGCTCGATGCCTTCGCCGACCTGGCCCGGCCGTTCGGCATCGTCGAGCTGCAGCGCACCGGTCGTATCGCCCTGCCCCGGTTGCCGCGCCAACCCACCCGCCTCCGGGCGGTGAAGTCCGCGCGGAGTTGAACGCCACCCGTTCCGACGAGGAGAATCCCCCGATGACCGCCAACGTGTACTACGAGAACGACGCCAACCTCGGCCTGCTCACCGGCAAGACCGTCGCCATCCTGGGCTACGGCTCGCAGGGCCACGCCCACGCCCTCAACCTGAAGGAGTCGGGCGTCGACGTCGTCGTCGGCCTCCGGGAGGGATCGCCGTCCCGGGCCAAGGCCGAGGCCGAGGGTCTGCGGGTGCTCACCACTGCCGAGGCCGCGAAGGCGGCCGACATCGTGATGATCCTCCTGCCCGACACCGAGCAGCGCAAGGTCTACGAGGCCGACGTGGCGCCCAACCTGGTGCCCGGCAACTCGCTCGCGTTCGCCCACGGGTTCAACGTGCACTTCGGCCAGATCGCGGCACCGGGTGGTGTCGACGTCTGGATGATCGCCCCGAAGGGTCCGGGGCACCTCGTGCGCCGTACCTACGAGGAGGGTGGCGGTGTGCCGTGCCTCGTCGCCGTGCACGACGACGCGACCGGCAACGCCAAGCAGACGGCTCTCGCCTACGCCAAGGGCATCGGCGGCACCCGGGCCGGCGTGCTCGACACCACCTTCGAGGAGGAGACCGAGACCGACCTGTTCGGTGAGCAGGTCGTGCTCTGCGGCGGGCTCGTCGAGCTCATCCGCAACGGCTTCGAGACCCTCGTCGAGGCGGGCTACCAGCCCGAGAGCGCCTATTTCGAGACGCTCCACGAGGTGAAGCTCATCGTCGACCTCATCTACGAGGGCGGCATCGCGGCCATGAACTACTCGATCTCCGACACCGCCGAGTACGGCGAGCTGACCCGGGGACCGCGGGTCGTCACCTCGGGCACGAAGGCCGAGATGAAGAAGATCCTCGGCGAGATCCAGTCGGGCGAGTTCGCCAAGGAGTGGATCGCCGAGAACGAGGCGGGCCGGCCCAACTTCAACCGGCTGCAGTCCGAGATCGCCAAGCACCCGATCGAGGCGGTCGGGGCCGAGCTGCGGGCGATGATGCCGTGGATCAGCGCCGGTCGGCGTCGGGTCCAGGACACCTCGGGCGGCTGATCCGTTCGACCCCGGCCGGGGTCGGAACTCAGATGATGTTGATCGCGTCGAGGAAGCTCGCCGCGGTCGCTTCGTCGCCGGTGACCGTCACGTGGTCGCGCCAGGCCGAGCGCCGGGTGCCCCACGAGACGAACGCGTGGGTGTCGGAGGTCACGGTCGCGGCGACATCGGCCGCCGCCCCCTCGCTCACCGTCACCCGGCCGTCGGGACCACTCGGCGCGATCGTCCAGTGGCCGCCGCCGGGACCGTCGAGCACGAGCGCGACCGGTCGGTCGAGCGCCGCGAGATCCTCGGCGCACATCCAGGGCAGGCCGGCGAGCATCCACTCCACCGTCGGGGCCAGGCGGGCCTCGTCGCGGTCCGGTTCGGGACGATCGAGCGGACCGCCCGGTGCGAGCAGGTCGTGGCGGAGGTGGCAGTAGGAGTCGAAGAGGAAGGTCGAGGCGAGCATCGACATCGGGTGGGTGCCGAGCTGGCCCATCGGCAGCTCGACGCTCGCCATCGGCTCGTCCTGGAACATGGCGAAGGTGTCGGCCGCTTGGGCGCTGTACGTCTCGTACTCGGCGACGACCTCGGCGATCGTCCACTCCCGGCGCAGCGCGACGGGCGGCTCCATGCCCTCCTCGGCGCCCGCCGAGAAGTCGGGGAGGAAGGCGGGGTCGACGACGCCGTGGAGGGTGCAGCCGAGGTGGCCGACCAGGTCGCGCACCGTCCAGCCTGCACACGCCGAGGGCAGGTTCCACTCCTCGGGGGTGAGGCTGCCGAGCACCTCCAGGATCGCGGTCCGCTCGGCGCGGAACCCCTCGACGGCGAGTGTGCTCATGGTGCCTCCCTGGTCATGACTGGCGGATGCTACCGGGCGACCCCGGCCAGCCACTCCCGCACCGCAGAGGGCGACGTCAGGGTCACGAAGTGCAGGTGTGCCCAGCGGGGATCGATTCCCGCCTCTCGGTAGCGCCGGCGGATGCGAGCATGGGAGTGCCACGACCACGCGATGACCGATCGTTCGGGTTCGTGGAGGGCGAGCGCATTGCGCAGCCGCTCGCGGTTCCCGTTCCAGAGTTCTGCGCGGGCGAGGGCGCGGCGGAGCGTGCGGCTGATCACCCGACGGGTCGTGGTGCGCTTCGGGAGGTCGAGCACGACGACCGTGTCGGCTCGTTCCCATACGAGGTCCTGGACCTCGGAGTAGTTGCCGCACGTCACCCACCGCGGTGCGGCGCACGCCGCGGTCACTGCGGCCCGGAACTCCGGCGCCGGGAGCGGGGTCCACTCCGCCCGCCAGTAGAGGGCGTCGAGCTCGACGTGGGGCAGTTCGAGTCGCTCGGCGAGGGCGGCGGCCAGCGTGGTCTTGCCTGCGCCCGAGGTACCGACGACCGAGATTCGCTCCACGTGGGCGACCGGGCGACTACGAGCGGGGCACCTGCGACCACGGGAGGTCGCGGTCGGTGCGGGGCTCCCCCGGGAGGCCGAGGAGACGCTCGCCGAGGATGTTGCGCATGATCTCCGACGTGCCGCCCTCGATCGAGTTGGCCCGGGTGCGCAGGAACATCTTGCGGGCCTCGCCGAGCGGCGCGCCGAGCGCAACCGACTCGGGGCGGCTGAACGTGTAGTCGTAGTCGATGAGCCCGTCGGCGCCGAGCAGGTCGATGCACAGCTCGTAGGCGGCCTGGTTCGCCCGGGCCAGCGCCAGCTTCGTGATCGAGCCCTCGGGGCCGGGGTTCCCGGCCTGCGCGGCCGCCGCGGCGCGCAGGTTGGTGAGGGCGAGCACCTCGTTGGCGACGAGGCAGCGCATCACCCGGTCGCGGGTGGCCGGATCCTTGTCGGCCCGCTTGGCCCAGAGGTCGAGCACCTCGTTGAGCGCATCCGACCGCCGACGGCCGGCACCGCGCGCGCCCCCGCTGCCGATCGTGGTGCGCTCGTTCATGAGCGTCGTCATCGAGACCCGCCAGCCGTCACCGATCCCGCCGATGCGGTCGGCGTCGGGGATGCGCACGTCGGTGAGGTACACCTCGTTGAACTCGGCCTCGCCGGTGATCTGGCGCAGCGGCCGCACCTCAACGCCCGGGCCGTGCATGTCGACCATGAAGTAGGTGAGGCCCTTGTGCTTGGGGGCCTCGGTGTCGGTACGGGCGATGAGGATGCCGCGGTCGGCGAGGTGGGCGAGGGTGTTCCAAACCTTCTGGCCGTTCACCACCCACTCCTCGCCGTCGCGTACGGCACGCGTGGCGAGTCCGGCGAGATCGGAACCGGCGCCCGGCTCGCTGAAGAGCTGGCACCAGATCTCCTCGCCGGTGAAGAGCGGGCGCAGGGCGCGGGTGCGTAGCTCGTCGTGCCCGTGGGTGACGATCGTCGGCGCGGCGAGGGCCATGCCGATGAAGAGCAGCGGGTCGGCGGGCCGCGCGCCCGCGGCCCGCAGTCGTTGCTCGAGGTGGCCCTGGGCCTTCGGGGGGAGTCCGAGGCCACCGAACCCCTCGGGGAAGTGCACCCAGGCCAGGCCGCGGTCGTAGCGCGCGCCCCGGAACTCGATCGGGTCGGTGGTCGCCGGGTCGTGGTCGGCGAGGAGCGCGTCGATGCGGGTGTCGAGATCGGTGAGGTCGGGAGCCACGGCGCGCTACTTGGTGGTGGCGATGCCGCCGTCGACCGGGATCACCGCGCCCGTGATGTAGGAGCCGGCCCGGCTCGCGAGCCAGATCGCGGTGCCGGCCATGTCGTCGTCCCGGCCGATGCGGTTGAGCGGTGACGACCGGGCGATCGCATCACCGAAGTTGCGCAGGGTCTCGGCCATCATCTTCGACTCGAACGGTCCCGGTGCGATGGCGTTCACGGTCACGTGCTCGGGGCCGAGGCGGCGGGCCAGGTGGCGGGTGAGCTGATGGATCGCCGCCTTCGACGCCGAGTAGGAGTAGGTCTCCATGACCGGCACCTGGATGCCGTCGATCGACCCGATGTTGATCACGCGGGCCGGATCCTCGGCGGTGCCCGCCGCGGTGAGCAGGGGCACGAGGTCGCGGGTGAGCAGGAACGGCGACCGCACGTTGAGGTCGAGCACCTTGTCGAACGCGGTGTCGGGGAAGTCGGCGAGCGGCGCACCCCACGTGGCGCCTGCGTTGTTGACGAGGATGTGCAGCCGGTCCTCGCGCGCGGCGACCTCGCGGGCGAGGCGGGCGCACTCCTCGGGCTCGGCCAGATCGGCCGGGATGCTGATGCAGGTGCCGCGAGCCGAGAGCTCGGCGGCGACCGCGTCGCACACCTCGGCCTTGCGCGACGAGATGTAGACCTTCACCCCGGCTTCGACGAAGCCGCGGGCGATCATGAGGCCGATGCCGCGGCTGCCGCCGGTGACGAGCGCGGTCTTGCCGGAGATGTCGAAGAGCGAAGGCACCCGACGATCCTACGCAGGGCGGTGCGAGCCGGACCCCACTGGGTCGGAGATCGTCGACGACGGTCAGGCGCCGAGGAGGTGAGCGGCGAATCGCTCGCGCTCGCGGCCGACGGCAGCCCGGTGGACGGCCAGGCGCTCAACGATCTGGTCGATCGTGCGGGCCGCTTCGGGGATCGGGTGCCCGGCGAGGAACCCGGCGATCTCGGCGGCGACGGCATCGTCCTCGACGATCCAGGTGACCCCGTCGAGCATGCGGGCGACGAGCGCCCCGCCCATCCGGTCGTGCAGGTCGGCCCAGCGGTCGCGGACGAACGCCCAGGCCACGGTTGCGTGGTCCCGATTGCGCAGGGCGCGTTGCCCGAGGAACGGCGCGTTCTGGGGCCGGGCCAGGTCGGAGAGGGCGAGCGCACAGGCCCGCTCCACGAGCGCGGCGTCGGGGAAGTCGCCGAGCGCGTAGAGGTACCGCAGCTGCTCCTGCGGGTTGGTCGGGTCGCCGGCCCGGGCGACGAACGTGTCGAACTCGGCCGGACCTCCGGTGTGGGCCACGATCCCGACCGCGGCAGCGGCCACGTCGGCATCGCCGGGCGTTCCCGCCGCGACGAGCTCGTGGGCCCGGGCGACCACGGTGGGTTCCTGCGCGAACGCGCCGAGCAGGGAGATGACGAGGCCGCGCAACTGCCGGGTGCGGTCGTCGTCGTCGGCGGCGGGCACGAAACCGAGGCGGGCGAGCGCGGGCCCGGCGATGGTGGCGACGCGCGCCCGGTAGGCGTCGAGCGCGGCGCCGGTCACGAGCCGTCCGGCGCCGCGGAGGTGGGCGACGAGCCCGCGCCACACGACGAGCTCGCGTTCGTCGGTGAGGCGCTCGGCGCAGGCGAGGAGATCGGCCGCGGTCGAGGTGCCGGCGAGTACCTCGGCCCAGCAGTCGTCGATGAGCTTGTAGCGCTCGAGCGGGGCGAGCACCCCGGCGTCGAGCAGTCGGGTGCGCTCGGTGACGGTGGCGCCGACCCGGAAGAAGCCCTCGCCGCCGTCGTCGAGCACGACGAGCGCGTCGGCGGGCACGGCGAACGGCGCGGGCTCGGCACCGAGGAGCACCCGGCGGGTTTCGGTCGTGCCGTCGTGGTGGACGCGCGCGACGACCGGCACCGCGTAGGTGACGGGCTCGGTGTCGGGCGAGTAGGTGAAGCGGGCCTGGCGGAGCGTGTCGCCCGCGCGGCGCACGACGGGGAAGCCGGGCTGGTCGATCCACGAGCCCATGATCCGGCGCACCGGCTCGCCGGTCTCGGCCTCGATCGCGTCCCAGAGGTCGGTGGTCTCGGTGTTGCCGAGCCGGTGCCGGTCGAGGTACGTGCGCACCCCGTCGCGGAACCGCTCGGGGCCGAGCCACCGTTCGAGCATGCGGAGGACCGAGCCGCCCTTCTGATAGGTGAGCACGTCGAACATGCCGTCGGCGTCGGCCGGGGTGTGCACCTCGTACTCGACCGTGCGGGTGCTGGCGAGCGCGTCCACATCGAAGGCCGCGGCCCGGCCGGTGGCGAAGTCGTCCCACGGTCGCCAGTCGGGTCGGTAGGCATCCACCCCGACGTGCTCCATGAAGGTGGCGAACGCCTCGTTGAGCCAGATGCCGTTCCACCACTTCATCGTCACCAGGTCGCCGAACCACATGTGGGCGATCTCGTGGACGATCGTGAGCGCAGCGGCCGCCATCTCGTCGAGGGTGGCCTGCTCCGGATCGACGAGGAGACGGGTCTCCCGGAACGTGACGCACCCGAGGTTCTCCATCGCGCCGAACGAGAAGTCGGGGAGGGCGACGAGGTCGCACTTCGGGCCCGGGTGGGGGATGCCGTAGTAGTCGGCGAAGAACGGGATCGTGAACGCGGCGAGGTCGAGGGCGAACGCGGTGAGGTGGCCCTTGCCCGGCACGTGGGCGACCCGCACGGCGACCCCGCCTGCATCGACGGGGTCGGTGATCTCCAGCGGGCCCACCACCCAGGCGACGAGGTAGGTGGACATCGGGATCGTGTCGGCGAAGCGCACCCGCACCCGGCCGTCACCGAGGGCCTCGCGGTCGGTCTCGGGACCGTTGGCCAGCGCGAGCAGGCCCTCGGCCACCTCGAGGGTGACCGCGAAGACGGCCTTGAACTCGGGTTCGTCGAAGCAGGGGAACGCGGCCCGGGCGTGGGGTGCCTCGAACTGGGTGGCGCCGAGCACCTGCGGGGTGCCGTCGGGACCGGTGAACGTGCTGCGGTAGAAGCCGAGCATGCCGGGGCTGATCGCACCGGCGAAGGCGAGCTCGACCACGAGCGGGCCGGGCCCGGCTGCGGCTCCGAGTGCGATGACGAGCCGTTCGGTCGCCGGGTCGGCGGTGAGGGTCGCGGCAACCGTCGCCCCGCCGACCTCCACCCCGGTGAGGGTGACGTCGATCTCGCGGGCGTGGAGCACGATCTCGGTGACGGGGGCGACCGCCGCGCACGCGATCCGCACCGAGCCGGTGAACGTCGCGGTGTCGAGGTCGGGTCGGATGACGAGGTCGTACCGGGACGGCCGGACCGCGTCGGGCAGGCGATCGGTCGAGCGCACGGCGGTCATCGCGGGTCAGCGTAGGGGTCGAGCCGGGCGAGGATCGCGTCCGCCCAGGCCACGTCGGGCCGGGCCCGGCGGCGTGACGCCAACGGCTCGGGCGCCTCGATCTTGAGCCGCACGAGCGCGCCCCCCAGGGTCTTGCCCAGGTTGTCGGTGCGCAGCGTGCGCGGCCCACCCCCGCCGAGCGCGCCGTGCAGCACGAAGTTGAGCGCGAGCACGTTGGCCGCCTCGTAGCGATCGACCCGGCCCCGCACCATCGCGCCGAAGTGGGCCTGCACCCGCTCGGCCGTCACCTCACGGCAGATGAGCGCGTAGACCTCGGCGTCATCGGCGAGGAGAGCGATGTTCACGATGTCGCCCTTGTCGCCCGAGCGGTAGCCGCAGAGCTCGCGGAGCGCGACCGGCGCCATCACGCCACCTCCTCGACCACGACCCGCACCTCGGCGTCCACGAGGGCGGCGTCCACGAGCGTGGGCCAGATCGAGAGCAGCTCCGACGCGCCGCCGCTGCGCCCGCCGCCGGTGAGGCCCGCGGCCGGGGCCGACAGCGTGAGGGGCACGAGCTCGCGCCCGACGAGGCCGGCCGTGCGCTGATCGGCGCAGCGCCAGGCGACCCGGAGCACGCACTCGGGCTCCTCGCCGGCCGACGGCGGAACCGTCGGACCGCCGAGCGCGCCTGCGCCGAGCAGCTCGACGCACCACTCGTCGACGGCGAGCCCGGCGGCGCGCACCCGCTCGGTGAAGATCGCGGCGGTGGCCTTGGCCTTGGCGACCGCGTCGGGCCAGCCGAAGGCGACGCGGGTCTCGCCCGACCAGCCCGCGTGCGCAGCGAGGAGCGCCTTGTAGCTCCCGGTCGCGGGCGCGCCCCGCACGCCGCTCACCCGGACCCGGTCGTCGCCGAGTTCCTCGAAGCGCGCGCTGGTGAAGTCGGCCACGACGTCGGGAGACAGGTAGCGGGCCGGATCGTGCACCTCGTAGAGCAGCTGGTGGCGCAGGGTGTCGAAGCTCACCCGACCACCCGAAGCCGCGGGCTTGGTGATCACCGCGGTGCCGTCGACCGAGACCTCGGCGATCGGGTACGGGAGGTCCCAGGGGTGGGGGATCGTCCACCACTCACCCGAGTAGTTGCCGCCCACGCTCTGACCCGAGCACTCGAGCAGGTGCCCGACGAGGATCCCCGATGCGAGACGATCCCAGTCGTTCCAGGCCCAGCCGTGCTCGTGGACGAGCGGGGCGAGGAAGAGCGAGGCGTCCGCGACCCGGCCGGTGATGACGATGTCGGCCCCGGCCGCGAGGGCCTCGGCGACGGGACGGGCGCCGAGGTAGGCGGCGGCGAATCGTGCGGGCCCGGCGAACTCGGTGAACGGCGCGCCGGTGTCGTTGTGCGCGAATGCCTGGCCGTGGTCGCGGCGCAGGGTGTCGAGGCGACCGGTGAGGTCGTCGCCCACGACGGTCGCGACCTTGAGCCCGTGGCCCCCGGCCCGGCGGGCGGTTTCGATCGCGACCCGCGCCGCGGCCCGCGGGTTGATCCCGCCTGCGTTGGTGATCACCTTCGTGCGGCCGGAGATCACGGCGGGCAGTGCCCGCTCCAGGTACGCGGGCAGGTCGCGGGTGTAGCCGCGCGACTCGTCGCGTTGGCGGTCCTTCTGGAGGATCGCGAGGGTCAGCTCGGCGAGGGCCTCCAGGCAGAGGTAGTCGATGCCGTCGGCGAGGAGCGCGTCGACGGCGGCCGGGGTGTCGCCGTAGAACCCCTGGCCGCCGGCGATGCGGACGTCGGCCACGGGCGGATCAGGCGTGGACGGCCGGGCGCCGGTCGGCCCACGGCTGCGCGGCCTCGAGCTGGGCCGCCACCCGCAGGCAGAGGTCTTCCCGGTAGGGGGCGGCGACGAGCTGCACGCCCACCGGCAGTCCGGCCGCGCTCGTGTGGAGCGGCACCGACATCGCGGGTTGGCCGCTCACGTTGAACGGCGCGGTGAAGATCGCGAACGGAAGCGAGCGGGCCGAGGAGTTGATGCCGCCGTCGGACTGGTTGCCGACGTCGCCGATCCGCGGCGGCGGCTCGGCGCAGGTGGGGGTGAGGAGGAGGTCGAAGCCGTCTTCGTTCCACCATTCGACGAGGGTGCGGATGCTGCGCTGCATGTCGGCGACCGTGGCCACGTACCCGGCCGCGTCGATCCCGGCGCCCTGCTCGTGCAGCATCCAGGTCATCGGTTCGACGTCGTCGGCGGTAACCGGCCGTCCGAGCTGCGCGGCGAGGGCGGCGACCTCGGCCCGCACCGCCGTCTGCATCACGGCCCCGAAGGCGGCGACGAGGCCGATGTCGTCGATGCCGGCCGGGGCCGCCTCCTCGACCGAGTGGCCGAGCGACTCGAGCAGCCGGGCTGCGCCCTCCACGGCGGCGACGCACTCGGTATCGACGGTGGCCGCACCGAACGGGGCCGCGGTGCGCACGCCGATGCGCAGCCGACCGGGGTCGGCCCCGACCTCGTCGGCGTAGGGGCGCACGGCCGGCGGCGCGGTGTACCAGTCGCCGGTCTCGTAGCCGGCGAGCACGTCGAGGATCGCCGCGCTGTCGCGCACGGTGCGGGTGACGACGTGGCGGGCGACGAGGCCCGCCCACGCTTCGGACTCCCTCGGGCCGAGCGAGATGCGGCCGCGCGACGGCTTGAGCCCGAACAGGCCGCACATGCTCGCCGGGATCCGGATCGAGCCGCCGCCGTCGCCGGCGTGGCCGACCGGCACCATGCCGCTCGCGACCGCCGCCGCGCTGCCTCCGCTCGAGCCCCCGGGCGAGTGCTCGGGGTTCCAGGGGTTGCGGCTCGGGCCGTAGGCGAGCGGCTCGGTGGTGGGCATGAGCCCGAACTCGGGCGTGTTCGTCTTGCCCACGACCACGAACCCGGCGGCCTCCAGCCGGCGGAAGAGGTGGGAGGTGACGGTGGCGACGTTGCCGACGGCCTTGAGGGCGCGGTTGCCCGAGTGCATGGGCGCGTCGGCGAGGGTGCCGTCGAGGTCCTTGAGCACGATGGGCACGCCGGTGAACGGTCCGGCGGGCACGGCCGCAGCGGCCGCCCGGGCCCGGTCGTAGAGCGGGTGGATGACGGCGTTGAGGTCGCCGTTCACGGCCTCGATCCGGGCGATGGCGGCATCGACGAGCTCGAGCGGCGAGGCCTCGCCCCGGCGCACGAGGTCGGCCTGGGCGGTGGCGTCGAGGGCGGCGAGATCGGTCACGGGCGCAACCTACCGCCGGGTGCCGGGTGGGTCCCACCCCCCGCAGATCGATCGGCCAGGTGTCGATGACCGCAGCTTCGCGGTGGACGGCCTCGGCCACGTGGAGGTGCTCGTGCAGGGCGATGGTCGGGTCGACGTGCGCGGGGCGGACCACGACCCGGTCGCCGACCGCGAGCGGCCCCCGGGCCGCGAAGGTGAGGTGCTCGTCGGAGCAGAACCACACGTCGCCGTCGTCCACGGTGGGATCGCCGTGGTCCATGCCCAGGGCCTTCAGCCCGCAGTCGGCGACTGCGTGCCGGGAGCCGACGTGCAGCACGGTCGCGATGATGCCGACCGCGACCGTGAAGGGCAGACCGAACGCGTCGTACGCAGTGTCCATGAGCGCGTACGAGCCGGCCTGGATCTCGGTCGCGGCAGTGTGGAGGTCGTAGGTGGTGGTGCCGCCGGACGAGATCACGTCACCGCCGACGTCGGCGTGCGCGGCGAGCAGGATCTCGGTTGCGGCGGCGACGCCGGCGGCGCGCTCGGCCCGGTCGGGGCGGCCGACCACGTGGCCCTCGTAGCCCATGATCCCGCGTACGGTGAGCCCGGCCGCCCGGGCCCGCTCGGCGATGCGGCCCGCCTCGGCCGGATCGCATCCGCACCGGGGCATCCCGACCGCCACGTCGACGAGCACCTCGCGGATCCCGGCCGCGGCCGCCGCCGCGACCGTGGCGTCGGAGTCGACCGCGACGGTGACGCGCGCCCCGCACTCGGCGAGGGCGCGCAGACGTACCGGATCGAGCACCTGGTTGGCGACGAGGAGATCGGCACCGAGGCCGACGGCGGCGAGGCCGAGTGCCTCCCGGGGCGTCGCGACGGTGAGGCCGGCGTGGCCCCGGGCGACCTGCTCGCGTGCCACTTCCGTGCACTTGTGCGCCTTCACGTGCGGGCGCAGGCGACCTCCGGGGAGCGCGTCGCGCATGACGTCGAGGTTGGCGGCGAGCACACCCGCATCGACGACGAGGGCCGGGGTGGGGAGATCACCGACGCGCACGATCCGAGGATGGCACAGGGGCCTCGGTGACGGGAGACCGCCCGGGCGCCACGATCGATTCGGGAGGGAGCCCGGCGATCGGTCAGCTGCTGCGCCAGACCGGCGCGCGCTTCTCGGCGAAGGCGGTCGCGCCCTCGATCGCGTCGCCGCTCGAGAACACCTCGACCGCGAGCTCGGCGTTGCGCTTCCAGGCCTGCTCCTCGGTGAGGTCGCCGACCTCGCGCACGAGCCGGCGCGACATCCGCACTGCGATCGGGGAGTTCTCGCCGATGCGCTCGGCGAGCGCGATCGCGGTGTCGAGTACCTCGCCGGCGGGCACGACCCGGTTCACGAGGCCGAGGGCGAGCGCCCGATCGGCGTCGATCGGGTCACCGGTCATGGTCATCTCGAGCGCGACCGCGAGCGGCACCCGCGTGGGGAGGCGGATGAGCCCACCCGCGGCGGCGATGAGACCGCGCTTCACCTCGGGGATGCCGAAGCGGGCGGTGTCGGCCGCGACCACGAGGTCGCAGCTGAGGACGATCTCGAAACCGCCGGCGAGGGCCGGGCCGTTGACGGCGGCGACGATCGGCTTCGGGAAGTCACGGGTGACGATTCCGGCGAAGCCGCCCTTGCCGCTCGCGATGTCGTTGGCGCGCCCGCTCGCGATGACCTTGAGGTCGGCGCCGGCGCAGAAGACGTCACCCCGGCCGGTGAGCACGACGGCCCGGAGTTCGGGATCGGCCTCCACGGTGTCGAGGATCGCAGCCATCTCCTGGCTGACCTCGGGACTCACCGCGTTGCGGGCGTCGGGGCGGTCGAGGGTGACGATGGCCAGGTTGCCCCGGCGCTCGAAGGTGACGACGGTCATGGCGCGGAGGGTAGCGCGGGGGGCACGTCGAGCGTTCCGCCCAACTGCGGCCGCACGACGCGGGCGATGAGCAGCGTGGCGCCGAGGACGGCGGCGGCGGCGACCGTCGTGCGGGGCAGGCCGTACTCGTCGGCGATCTGGCCCTGGATGATCGCTCCGACCGGGTAGAAGCTGCCGAGCACCATCGTGTGCACGGCGAGGACCCGGCCCCGGAGCGCGGTCGGGGCCCGGAGCTGCGCGATCGTCGTCGTCGTGGCCAGGGCGCCGAGATAGCAGGCGCCGACGATCACGATCGCCACTGCCGCGGTCCACAACGTGGCCGCGAGCGCGTAGGACGCGAGGGCCACGGGGAGCAGGCTCATGGCGGTGACGAGCACCCGGCGCACGCCCCAGCGGGCGGTGAGCGGACCGAGTGCGAACGCCATGGCCACCGCGCCGACGCCCTGGGCGCCGACGAGCAGGGCAGTGCCGTTCGGCGCCGCGAGCACGTCCTCGGCCATCGTCGGGATGAGTGCGATGAAGGGTGCGGCGAGGAAGCTGCTCAGGGCGAGCGTGGCGAAGGTGACCCGCAGCCCGGGATCAGCGCGCACGAAGCGGAAGCCACCGCTGATCGTGCGGAGGAAGCCGGGCCGGTCGGCGTGAGCGACCGGGCGGGGGAGGTGGAGGGTGCCGACCACGGCGATGACGCCGATGAAGCTCGCCGCGTTCACGACCTCGGCCGCGAAGAAGCGGTCGTCGGCGATCACGACTCCGGCCAGCACCGGGCCGATGATCCGTCCGAGGTTGTACTGCGCCGAGGACAGGGCGATCGCCCCGGGGAGGGTCTCGGGCGGGACGAGGTCGGGGAGCATCGCCTGGTAGGCCGGGAAGCCGAGCGCGCCGCACACTCCCGACCCGAAGGCCACGAGCAGCACGAGTCGCTGGGACGGTGCTCCGTTGGCGAACTGGACCGCGAGTGACGCGGCGAGCGCGGCCTGGACGAGGCTCGTGCCGACGATGATCAGCTTCCGGGAGATGTGATCGGCGAGCGCGCCGCCGAGCGGGCTGAAGACGGCGATCGGAACGAAGGCGGCGGCGGCGACCGCGGCGGTGGAGGTAGCCGAGCCGGTCGAGCGTTGGGTGTAGATCCCGAGCGCGAGCGCCTCCATCCACGTGCCGATGTTGGAGGTGATGGCGGCGACCCAGAGTCGCGCGAATGCGGGGTTACGGAGGGGGGCGAGGGCCGAGGTGCGCGACGGCCCGGCGCCCCCTACCGGGTCGTCCACTGCGGGGCGCGCTTGGCGAGGAACGCGCGCATGCCCTCGAGCGCGTCGGGATCGGCGGCGTTCTCGACCATCACCGGGCACGCGAGCGCGTACGCGGCCGCCTCGGTGAGGCCGGTCTGGGCCCAGAAGGCGCGCTTCCCGAGCGCGAGGACGTGCGCGCTGGAACGGATGAGGCGCGCCGCGAGATCGGCGACCGCGGCATCGAGCTCGGCTCCGGGCACGACCCGGTTGACGAGGCCCCACGTCTCGGCCGTGGCGGCGTCGATCATGTCGCCGGTGAGGAGGAGCTCGAGCGCCCGCTTCGTGCCGACGGCTCGCTGCACCGGCACCATCGGGGTGGAGCAGAAGAGCCCGATGTTCACGCCGGGCGTGGCGAAGCGGGAGGTGGCGGACGCAACGGCGAGGTCGCAGGCGGCGACGAGCTGACAGCCGGCGGCGGTGGCGACCCCGTCGACCTTGGCGATGACCGGCTGGGGCATCTCGTGCAGGGACGTCATGACCAGGATGCAGGTGCCGAACAGGTCGGCGAGGAACGCTTCGTCGCGCCGTTCGGTCATCTCGGTGAGGTCGTGCCCGGCCGAGAACGCCGGTCCGTTGGCGGCGATCACGAGGACGCGGGCCGGTCCGGCGGCGACGGCGGCGAGGGCCGTCTCGATCTCGCGCAGGCACGCGAGCGAGAGGGCGTTCCGCCGTTCGGGTCGATCGAGGGTCAGGGTGGCGACGTCGCCGTCGGTCGCGAGGGTGAGGGCGGCGAAGTCCACGGTGGGTGAGCATACGGCCTCGCGGCGTGGCAAGTAGGCCGTTCGGCCCGGTCGGATCGAGGCCGGATGGCGGCTCGCGAGCCCCCCTCGGTACCCTCGCCCTCCCCGGGGTACGCCGGTGGCGGACCATCCGCCCGGTCCCCGCCGAGGTCCGGTCCGACCGCCGGAGGGCGCCGACGGGCCCGCATCAGGAGGAACGCGATGACCACGATCACGGCCGCCGTCACCGACGAGGAGCGCGTCGAAGACCTCTGCGCTGCGCTGCTCGCGGCCCACGACCCGAAGGCGACCCCGCCGGCCGAGTTCCTCGGCGCGCAGTACGACCTGGGCCTGGCCTGGGTGCACTTCCCCGAGGGCGAGGGCGGACTCGGGGTGTCCCCGAAGCTGCAGAACGTGGTGAGCGCCCGGATGGCCAAGGCCGGGGCGCCCGTGCCCTACGGCCGGAACCCGATCGGCTACGGCATGTGCGCGCCCACGATCCAGGTGCACGGCACCGAGGAGCAGAAGGCGCGGTACCTCCGACCCCTCTTCACCGGCGAGGAGATCTGGTGCCAGCTCTTCAGCGAGCCGGGTGCCGGCTCCGATGTCGCGAGCCTCGCCACCCGGGCCGTGCGGGACGGCGACGAGTGGGCGATCGACGGGCAGAAGGTCTGGACGACGCTCGCCCACGTCTCCCGCTTCGGCATCCTCCTCGTCCGCACCGATCCCGAGCAGGTGAAGCACAAAGGACTCACGATGTTCGTGGTCGACATGGCGGCGCCGGGTGTCGAGGTTCGTCCCCTCATGCAGGCCACCGGCGAAGCCGAGTTCAACGAGGTGTACCTCACCGACGTGCGGATCCCCGACGCCGAGCGGCTCGGTGAGGT
>JBJSXF010000065.1:0-12714 GCA_046086225.1 Actinomycetota bacterium
GTACCTGATCGTCGACATGCAGGCGCAGGGAATCGAGGTGCGCCCGCTCGTGCAGATCACCGGCGATGCCGAGTTCAACGAGGTGTTCTTCGACGGGGCCTTCGTGCCCGACGACCACCTCGTCGGGCCGCTCGACGGCGGGTGGGCGGTGGCCAACACCACGCTCGCCCACGAGCGGGGCACGGCCTTCCCGTTCAAGGAGCAGGTCGTGCACGAGGTGCTCCTCGACGAGTGCTGGCGGCTCGCGGGTGAGCTCGAGCGCCTCGACGATGACTCCGTCGCCGAGGCGCTGGCCCAGTCGTTCGTCGAGCTGCGGGTGCTGCGCCTCCTCAACTGGCAGACCCTGTCGCGGCTCACGAAGGGCATCGAACCGGGCCCCGAGTCGAGCGTCACCAAACTGGTCTGGACCGACGTGAGCCAGTCGCTCGCCACGCGGGCGCTCGAGGTGCTCGGGCCGGCGGCGCCGCTCTGGTGGGACGCGAAGGCCAACCCCGGGGGTGGCACCTGGCAGCGGCAGTGGCTCTGGTCGAAGGCCGCGTCGATCGCAGGTGGTACGTCCGAGGTCCAGCGCACGATCATCGGCGAGCGCATGCTCGGCCTGCCCCGAGACGGTGCGCCCGCCGGAGGCAAAGGTTGATGCGCGTCGTCGGACTCGACCACGTCGTGCTGCGGTGTCGCGACGTCGAAGCCTCGCTCGCCTGGTACTGCGGAGAGCTCGGGCTCACGGCCGAAGGGGTCGAGGCTTGGCGGGCCGGGCAGCGCCCGTTCCCCTCGGTCCGGATCGACGCCGGGACCATCATCGACTTGCTGTCCGTGCCCCCGGACGCCGCCGGAACAGCGCCGGTGACCCGGGTCGGGAACGTCGATCATCTCGCCCTGTTGGTGGAGGGTGTGACTCCCGAGGAGCTCGTCGCCCGCTTCCCGGGCGCCCGCCGGGCCGACGGGCTCGTGGGGGCTCGGGGCCTCGGCACCGGGGTCTACGTGACCGATCCCGACGGCAATCTGGTCGAACTGCGCGTTTCCGGCTCGGGCGACCCCCGCCCGTAACCTCCCGCCCGACAGAGTCGTCCCCCGAGTCAGGAGGAGCGTCCGGTGCGGGAACTCGTCTACCACCGCCAGTTGCTGCCCACGGTCGAGCGCTATGCCGATCGAGCCGCCTTCATCGACGGCGACTACCGGGCCACCTACGGCGAGCATCTCGAACGGGTGGGGCAGCTCTGCACCGCGCTGCGCGGGCTCGGAGTGGGTCGCGGCGATCGCTTCGCGGTCATGGCGCTGAACAGCCACCAGTTCCTCGAGTGCTACCACGCCGCGTTCCTCGGGGCGGGGGTGGTGAACCCGCTCAACCTCCGGCTCGCGGCCCGCGAGCTCGAGTACATCCTCGCCGACTCGGACACCAAGGTCTGCGTCACTGATGCGTTCTTCGCGCCGCTCATCGCCCAGGTGCGCGAAGCCGCCGGGATCGAGCACGTCGTCATGATCGGGGCCGGCGACGCCCCGCACGATCACGCCTACGAGGACCTCATCGGGGCGGCCGCTCCGGTGATCCCCGACGAGCCCGAGGAAGAGGACCCGGTCGTCCTCATGTACACGGGCGGCACGACCGGCCTCCCGAAGGGCGTGCTCCTCGACCACCGGGCCGAGATGCTGAACGCCTACCACGTGCTTCAGACCTGGTCGTTCACCCCCGAAGACGTCTTCCTGCACCAGACGCCGATGTTCCACGCGGCGTCGATGGGCGGCATTCTCGGCATGCCGGCGATCGGTGCTGCGTCGGTGTTCCTGCCCCTGTTCGATCCCGGTCAGGTGCTGAGCCTCGTCGAGCAGCACGGCGTGACCACCACCGTGATGGTGCCGACGATGATCGGGATGATGCTCGCGCACCCCGAGTTCGCGCCCGAGCGGCTGCGGACGCTTCGCACCCTCACTTACGGCGCCTCGCCGATGCCGGCCGATCTCCTCGATCGTCTGCTCGCCCTCTTCCCCGACCTCGACATCTTCCAGGGCTACGGGATGACCGAAGCGTCGGCCGTGCTCACCGCGCTGCTGCCCGAGGATCATCGGGCCGGGGGCGATCGGCTGCGGTCGGCCGGTCGGCCGGTGCGGGGCGTGGTGCTCAGCATCCAGGACCCCGACGGCGGGATGCTGGCCAAGGGTGAGACCGGCGAGGTGTGCGCCCGGGCCGGCAACTTCATGCGGGAGTATTGGAACAAGCCCGAGGCGACGGCTGAGGTCTTCCGCGGCGACTGGTACCACACGGGCGATGCCGGCTACCTCGACGACGAGGGCTTCCTCTACCTCGTCGATCGGGTGAAGGACATGATCGTCACCGGCGGCGAGAACGTGTACTCGGTCGAGGTCGAGAACGCGATCTCGAGCCACCCGGCCGTCGCCCAGGTGGCCGTGATCGGCGTCCCGTCGGAGAAGTGGGGCGAGGCGGTGCACGCGATCGTCGTGCCGTTGCCCGAGGCCGAAGTGACCGAAGCCGAGATCATCGCCCACGCTCGCGAGTCGATTGCGGGCTACAAGGTGCCCAAATCGGTGGAGTTCCGGACCGAGCCGCTCCCGCTGTCGGGCGCGATGAAGGTGCTGAAGCGAGAGCTGCGCGCCCCCTACTGGGAGGGCCGCGACCGCGCCGTCAACTGAGCCGCTCGGCGACTGGTCGGAGGTCGGCGACCCGGTGCACGCCGGGCCGCTCGTGGTGGTCAGCGGGGGCGGTGTGGTCGGGGCCGAAGTGTTCGCGGCGCACGTACACGGGGCGCATGCCCGCCCCGAGCGGACCCTCGACGTCGCAGGTCCAGGTGTCGCCCACGAACAGCACCCCGGCCGGATCGATGTCGAGGAGGCCGAGGGTGTGGTCGTAGATCCGCCGGTGGGGCTTGCGGGCCCCGACCCAGGCCGAGGACACGGTGATGTCGGCGCAGCCGGTGAGGCCGGCGGCCTCGATCGCCTCGAGCAGGTCCCAGTCCCAGTTGGAGCAGATCGCGACCGTGATGCCGCGTTCGCGCAGTGAGGCGACCACCGCGGCGGACTCGGCATACGCGGTGATCCGGCGGTTGCCGCCGATCTCTTGCACTCGGGCCATCAGGTCGTCGTGGTCGGCGGTCGGGACGCCGCACTCGTCGAGCATCCCCCGGAGGCGGGCTTCCTGCCAGGCCACGTAGTGGTCGCGGGAGCGCGAGTGCTCGTCGTGCTCGGTGCCGTCGAGCCCGTCGCTCCACCACCGGTCGCGGACGTGGTCGGGGAGGTCGTGGCCCGCCTCGGCGAGCACCTCTCCCCAGGACGGGCCCCAGTCGGGCGCTTCGGCGAGCGTGCCGTAGAAGTCGAAGATGACCGCGGTGACGGGCGGGGTGCGGTCGGACGTGCTCATGGCCGGGGAGGGTACCGGCGGGCTGCGACGATCAGACGTCGATGCGGTACGCGCCGGCCGCATCGATCTCGGCGCGCGCGCCCGGCGGCACGACCACGACCGTGAACGGCTCTTCGATGAGCGCGGGCCCCTCGACGGTCACGCCGGGCGCGAGGCGGGTGCCGTCGTAGGTCGGGGTCGCCACGTAGCCCTCGCCCCAGAAGGCGTCCCGGGTGCCGGTGCGGGCACCGTCGGCGTCGGCGGTGCCGGGGGCCGGCGCGAACCGGTCGGGCTTGGGTGTGCGACCACGGTCGATCACCCGCACCCCGCGCAGCAGCGGCTGCTGGGCCCGGAACGCGAACCCGCGCTCCCGCTCGTGCTGGTCGTGGAACCGGTCGGCGAGCTCGATGAGGTCGGCATCGCTCAGCGCGCCGCCCCCGCCCGGGAAGGGCACGCTCATGTCGAAGTTCTGGCCCGGATAGCACATCTGCGCGAACACGGTGCGCTCGACGAGATCGGGGTCGAGGCCGGCGGGCTCGAGCTCCTTGGCCGCCTCCTGCTCCAGGTCGCCGACGAGCCCGGCGATCCGGCCGAGATCGACCTGGGAGAGGGGAGTGACGTACGAGCGCACGAGATCGACGACGTAGTCGGCGACGAGCACCCCGAGCGCGCTGAACGCAGGGGCGGCCTTCGGCACCACGACCCGACGGATCCCGAGCTCACGGGCGATCGCCACCGCGTGCACGGCGCCGTTGCCGCCGTAGGCGATGAGGGCGAGCTCGCGGGCGTCGGCACCGTGGCCGGCGAGCACCTTGCGGGTGGCGTTCGCCATGTTGGCGTTCACGATCCGCTCGATGCCCCAGGCCGCGTCGGTGATGTCGAGGCCGAGCGGCCCGGCGACGTCGCGCTCGATCGCGGCCCGCGCCGCGGCCACGTCGAGCGCCATGCGCCCACCGGCGAACCCGGTGGCGGGGAGGTAGCCGAGCACGGCGTCGGCGTCGGTGACCGTGGGGTGAGTGCCGCCCCGGCCGTAGCAGACGGGTCCGGGCGCCGAACCGGCCGACTCGGGGCCGACCAACAGCGCGCCCTGGCGCACCCGGGCGATCGAGCCGCCACCCGCGCCGACGCTGCGGACATCGACCATGGGCAGGCCGATGTAGTAGCGGTAGCGCCAGTTCCAGTCGGTCTTGATCTCGGGCCGGCCACCGCGCACGAGGCAGAGGTCGAAGCTGGTGCCGCCCATGTCGGCGGCCACGAAGTCGCCGATGGAAGAACGCTCCGACGCGAGAGTGGCACCCATCACGCCGCCGGTCGGACCGCTGGCGAGCAGGGTCACTGCCCGCCGGGAGACGTAGTCGGGGGGCATCACGCCGCCGGTGGACTGCATGATGAGGAGCGGGCCGCGGTAGCCGGCGGCGCGGAGCGACTCCTGCAGCGCCTGGGTGTACGACGCGATGCGCGGCGCCACGTAGGCGTTCACGAGTGTGGTCGAGACCCGCTCGAACTCCGGACCGCGAGGCATCACCTCGTGGGAGAGCGAGATGTGATCGACGTCGGGGAACTCCTCGAGCACGATCTCGCGGGTGCGGCGCTCGTGCTCGGGGTTCACGAACGAGAAGAGGTACATCACCGCGATCGACCGCACGCCGAGCTTGCGCAGCCGCCGCACGCCCCGGCGCACGGCGTCCTCGTCGAGCGGCTGGAGCACGGCGCCCTCGTAGTCGGTGCGCTCGGGGATCGGGATGCGCACCCGGCGGCGGGCGATCGGCTCGGGACCCGGGAAGTTGGGGTCCCAGATCTCTTCCTTGTGGCAGCGGCGGAGCTCGATCTCGTCGCGGTGGCCCTCGGTGACGAGGAGACCGGTCGCCGCGCCGTTCATCTCGATCATCGTGTTGTCGGCCGTGGTGGTGCCGTGCACGACGATGTCGAGGTCGGCGCAGAGTTCGGCGAGGGAGCGCCCGGCCCGTTCGGCCAGCTGCCCGATGCCGTTCATCACCCCGATCGACTGGTCGTCGAGGGTCGTGGGGGTCTTGTCGAGGATGACCTCGCCGTCGGGGGTGACGCAGATGAGGTCGGTGAACGTGCCGCCGACATCGACGCCGATCCGGAAGCCCACCTCAGGTCGTCCCGCGGCGGGTCGCCCGCAGTGCGGTGGTCGCGGCGTCGTCCACGGCGAGGGTGAGCTCCTCGAGCGAGCCGGTGAGGACGACGCCGTAGTCGCGCTCGGCACCGGCGATGCTTACGTACTCGTCGAGCACGTCGTCGAGCACGGCCTGTGGGTCGCGGTCGAGCGGATCACCCCAGCCGCCGCCGCCCCCGTAGTCGTACATGATCCGCTGGCCGGCGCGGATCGGCACCCAGTCGGCGGTGTGCTCGACCCGGTACGGGTCGTCGCTGCGGTAGCGGATGATCATCTCGTTGGGGGAGCCGGGCTCGCCGCCGCAGATCCCGGGCATCGGGTACCGCATGCCGACGACGTAGGTGTACACCTTCGCGTCCACCCGCACTTCCTTCTCGTAGTGCGAGCCGCAGATGCCCCGCCACTGCCCGGGGCCCCCGGAGTCGATGCGGTAATCGCGCGACCACTGCACGTGCGGGTAGAGCGACTCGTTGATCTCGGCGGTCGCCTTCCAGAGGTTGCCGAAGCTCGCGTTGAGTGCGCCCCAGGCGTCCATGCCCTTGGAGGCGTTGCACCAGCCCGCGTACACCTCGGCCGAGTGGTCGGTGAAGGTGGCGCCGGTGCGCGGGTCCTGGCCGACGATGATCGTCGGGATGCCGGTCTTGTAGGTCTGGGGCACGGCCCGGTCGGGGAGCACGTGCTGGAGGGCGACGGCGATGACCTCGCCCACCTCGGCACCCGGGTGGTGCGTGCCGGCCGACACCGGCTTGCCCGGCGCGGGGTTGAGCACGCAACCCTGGGGCACGATGAGCTCGATCTGCTCGAAGAACCCTTCGTTCTTCGGGATCTCGGGATCCATCATCGCGGCGATCTGGCCGATCGTGTACCCCCGGGTGTTGCCGAAGGTCGACCAGGCCTGCAGCTCGGCCCGCGTGTCGCTGCCCGTGTAGTCGATCGTCAGCCGCTCGCCATCGACGGTGACCTTCACGTGCAGGTGGATGTCGGGGTGGCCGAGCGGGTCGTGATCGACCCACGTGTCGGCCTCGTAGACGCCGTCGGGCCAGGCCGCCACCTCCTCGCGGAAGCGTCGGGCCGCGTAGTCGATCATGTAGTCGACCGATTCCTCGACCGCAGCGGCGCCGAAGTGATCGAGCGATTCGGCCAGGCGGGTCACGCCGAGCTGGGCGGCCCCGATCTGGGCCCGGAGGTCGCCGATGTAGCTCGGGATCCGGTTGTTGGCCTGGAGTGCGTAGAGCACGTCGCGACGCTCGACCCCGCGATCGACGACCTTCACCACGGGCCAGCGCACGCCCTCGCCCCAGATGTCGGTGGCGGTGATGTTGTAGCCGCCGGGGACGCCGCCGCCGGTGTCGCCGTGGTGGCACTGGATGCTGGCGATGAGCACCATGCGCCGACCACCGGGTGCCGCCGGGTCGTCGGCGAAGACCGGGGCGAACACGTTGTAATCGGGGAGGTGGCCGCCACCGTGGTACGGGTCGTTGGCCACGAAGACGTCGCCCTCGTAGAACTCCTCGGGCCCGAAGAAGTCGAGCGCGAAGCGCACGGGCAGGGTCGAGGTGAGCATGAACTGGGGGATGCCCACCGACAGGGCGGCGAGGCGGCCCCGGGCATCGAGCACGGTGGCGTTGCGCTCGTTCGACTGGTTGAGGATCGGGGTGGTGGCCGTGCGCGAGACGTACTCGGCCATCTCGAAGCAGACGGTCTCCATGCCGCCCCGGATCACCTCGGCGGTCACCGGATCGACGGTCGGCGACTCGGTGCTGCGCTCGCGGCTGGCGGCGAGTCGGACGAGATCGACGTTGGCCATGGTCCCCCCTCGGGCTGCCCGCCGGGCCCCACGGGGCGGCGGGTCACGACCGGCGACGGACCTGACGCCGGTGTCAGGAGTGTACCGGCGGGTCGGGGCGTGAGGGTCGGCTGATCAGCGGGCGTCGGGGGGGCGACCGGTCCGGGTCGCGGCCCGGACCGCCCGACCCGCGGCGATCAGCTCCGGACGGTCTCCCACGCGCAGGGCATGCGCTTGATGCCGTGAATGAAGCTGCTGCGGAGCTTGTCGGGCTCGCCCGTCACCACGAGGTCGGGGAGCCGGGTGAGGATCTCGTCGAACATGACCCGGATCTCCCGGCGAGCGAGGTTGGCGCCGAGGCAGAAGTGCGGGCCGCCCGCCCCGAAGCCGACGTGCTCGTTGGGTGAGCGGGTGACGTCGAAGCGGAACGGGTCGACGAACTGGGCCTCGTCGCGGTTGGCCGAGTTGTAGAACATCACGACCTTCTGGCCGGCGGCGATCTCCTGGCCGCCCACCACCGTGTCGCGCTGTGCGGTGCGGCGGAAGTTGATGACCGGGGTCGCCCAGCGCACGATCTCCTCGACCGCGGATGCGCCGACCCCCTCGAGGTCGTTCTGCCAGATCGCCCGCTGGTCGGGGTTGTCGGTGAGGGCGAGCATCCCGTGGCTGATCGCGTTGCGGGTCGTCTCGTTGCCGGCCACCACGAGGAGCAGGAAGAAGGAGCCGAGCTCCTCGTTGGTGAGCCGGTGGAGTTCGCCGTGCTCGTCCTCCACCTCGGCGTGGATGAGCTTGCTCGCGATGTCGTCGCGAGGGTTGTCGCGGCGCTCCTGGGCGAGGTTGATGCCGTACTGGAAGAGGCCCATGCCCGCCGCCATGAGGTCTTCCATCGACTGCACGTACTCGGGGTCACCGACACCGAGGATGACGTTGGTGTGATCGAAGATCATCTTCGTGTCCTCGCGGGGGATGCCCATCATGTCGCAGATGACCTGCAGGGGCAGCGCCGCCGCGATCTCCGACACGAAGTCGCACTCGCCCCGGTCGGCGACCCGATCGACGATCTCCTTCGCCTGCTGACGCACCGACTCCTCGATGCCGGCCACCTGGCGCGGGGTGAAGCCCCGGTTGACGATGAGGCGCAGCCGGGTGTGCTTCGGCGCGTCCATGTTGATGATCGAGCCGAGCCACTCGGCGATCTCGACCGGGATGTCGCCGATCGTCGAGGTCGGGGCCGAGTGGAAGGTCTCGGGGTCGCGCGACACCTGCATGACGTCGGCGAACCGGGTGAGGGCCCAGAAGCCGGGGCCCTGACGCATGCTGAGCCCGGAGTCGGCCGGGATCTCGGGCTCGGCGTGGAACGAGATCGGCCGCTCGGCCCGCAGCTTGGCGAAGATGCCGTCGCGGTCGGGGCGCATCCACTGCTCGATGTCGCCGAGGGCGATCTCGTCGGCGGCCAGGTCGGTGGTGGGAATGGGCACAGTCATCGTCGGTCTCCGGAATCGGGGCGGGATCGGATGCCGCGGGTCGCGGGCGGATCCGGAAGCACGCAGGCTACGCGGCGGTGCTCGACCCGGCGGTCGGTCGGGCCCGGATCGAATCGGGTCAGGCGCCGGTGAAGCGGGCGTCGCGCTTCTCGCGGAAGGCCGCCATCCCCTCGACGAGGTCGGGTGAGGAGGTGGCGAGCGCCTGGAAGTGGCCTTCGAGCTCGAGCGAATCGGTGAGATCGGTCTCGAAGGAGCGGTTGAGCAGCGCCTTCGACATCCCGAGCGAGCGGGTCGGCCCGGCCGCCAGGGTGCGGGCGAGGTCGTCGGCGGCCGGGAGCAGCGCGGCGGGCTCGTCGACGCAGCGGTACGCGAGTCCGAGCGCGACGGCCTCGGCGCCGGTCGCGCCCTCGCCGAGCATCACCATGGCCTTGGCTCGGGGCAGGCCGACGAGCCGGGGCAGGAGGTACGCACCGCCCGCATCGACGACGAGACCCCACTTGGCGAACGACCAGAGGAAGCGGGTGCGGGGGTGCACGAGCACGAAGTCGCAGGCGAGGGCGAGGTGGGCACCCGGTCCGACGGCGGCGCCGTTCACGGCGGCAACGGTGGGCTTGTCGAACTCCCACAGCTCGCGGATGAAGGACTGCACGCCGGCCCGCAGCGCCTCCGAGGTGGACCGGGGCGTGAAGCCCGGTCGTCCGGCCTGGGTGACGGTAGAGGCCGAGAGGTCCATCCCCGCGCAGAATGCGTCGCCCGATCCGGTGACGAGCACGGCCCGCACGGCCGGATCGGCGCGGAACGAGCGGATCGCTTCGGTGATCCCGTCGCGCATCTCGGCGGTGAGGGCGTTCTTGGCGTCGGGCCGGTCGAGGACGATCCGGCCGACGCCGTCGTCGTCCACGTCGACGCGTAGGTCGCTCATGCGCGGTTGGTGAGGATGTTGACGACCGAGACGCCCGAGCCCCGGCCCCCGGCGTTGTGTTGGAGGGCGAAGCCGTTGCGGATCGCGACCTGACGGCCCTCGGCCTCACCTCGCAGCTGCCACCAGCACTCGGTGATCTGGGCGATGCCGGTGGCGCCGATGGGGTGGCCCTTGGCGAGCAGGCCACCGCTCGTGTTCACCGGGATGCGGCCGTCGCGGCGGGTCTCGCCGTCGAGGGTGGCGTAACCACCCCGGCCCTTCTCCACGAAGCCGAGGTCCTCGATGTCGAGGATCTCCGTGATGGTGAAGCAGTCGTGCACCTCGGCGCAGTCGATCGCGTCGGGCCCGATGCCGGCCATCGCGTAGGTCCGGGCCGCGGCGAGGCGGGTGGCCTTGATCTCGGTGAACGAGTCCTTCTCGTGGAGGTAGGGGTGGTCGGTGGCCACGCCGAACCCGGCCACGTAGACCGGCGAGTCGGTGAACTCGTGGGCTCGCTCGGCGGGCACGAGGACCACCGCGGCGGCGCCGTCGGTCTGCGGGCAGCAGTCGAGGAGGTGCAGCGGGTGGCATACGGGAGCCGAGCGGAGCACGTCGTCGACGGTGATCTCGTTGCGGAAGTGGGCGTAGGGGTCGAGCGCGCCATTCTCGTGGTTCTTCACAGCCACGGTGGCGAGCATCTCGCGGGTGGTGCCGTACTCGTGCATGTGCCGCGTGGCGAACGGGGCGAAGAGCACCGGCGCGGTCTCGCCCCGGGTGAAGATCGGGTGGCCGGCCGCGGCCCGGGAGAGCAGGCCTTCCTCGGTGGACTTGTCACGCATCTTCTCGACGCCGATTACGAGCACGACGTCGTGCACGCCGCTCGCCACCGCCATCGCCCCGACCCGGAAGGCGTCGGAGCCCGACGGGCAGGCGTTCTCGATGCGGGTGCAGGGGATGCCGGTGAGGCCGATCGCCGACGGCACGGTGTTGCCCCCGATGCCCTCCTGGCCCCACAGCGTGCCCCGCTGGGTGGCGACGAACGCGGCCTCGACCTGCCGGGGATCGAAGCCCTTGTCGACGCTGCCGACCGCAGCCTCGAATGCGCCGGCGGCCATCTGCTCGTAGCTCTGGTCGAAGAGCTCGCCCATCTTGATGAGGCCGGCGCCGACGACCGCGACACGGTTCCAGCTCACGGGGTCACCTCCGGGCGGGCCTTGAAGCCGTAGACGGGAATGCCGCGCTCGTGCGCGTACTTGCGCAGCACGAGCGTGACGCGGGTGCCGATGGCGAGGTCGGAGCCGTCGCCCGCGACCTGGAGCATCAGACGGGCGCCGTCGTCCAGGTCGAGTACGGCGATGCCGAGCGGCGCCTCGAACGGGGCGGGCATCGTGTGGTTCACGACGAAGGTGTGCACGGCGCCGGCCCGGGCGACCGCCACCGGCTCGAGCTTCGGACCCCCGCAGGCGATGCACGCCGGGTGGATCGACGGCGGGGTGCTCACCGTGCCGCAGTCCTCGCAGCGGCCGCCGAGCAGGCCGAGCATCTCGTCGGCCCCCCGCACGAACATCGCGCTCTCGGGCGGCACGCCCATGGCGACGGTTTCGCCGGTCGCGACGAGCTGGCCGCGCGATCGCAGGGTGCGGGCGTAGGAGGTGGGGCGCCCGCCGGCGAGGGCGTCGGCGGTGCGGGCCGCGCCCGGCACCGGTGCGTCGAGGTGGAGGAGCACGCCGGTGGTGCGACCCCCGCCGGTGCCGACCACGGCGACCGTACCCGCCGCGTCCATTGCGGCGGCCGCCCCGAGGAGCGCGGCGGCCGCACCGGTGTCGCCGACGGCGCCGTAGACCGCAGCCGAGGGGGGAGCCCCCGTGCCGGCCCGGCCCGCGACGACCTTGCCCAGACGGCCGTCGGGATCGGGGAGCGACCACGCGGTGGGCGAGAGCGCCGCGAGCTCGTCGATCACCTCACCGACCACCGGGAGGAAGATCTCCTCGCGGAACAGACGGCCGTCGTAGAGGTCGCGGTTGTCGTTCTCGCCGTCGCCTCGGTAGCGATCGACGAACGGGCGGGTGCGCGAGACGCGCGGGCCGAGGGCGCCGGCGCCGCCGTCGGTGGCCAGCACGAAGGCAACGGCGCCCGCGCCGCAGCGGGCCTCGAAGCCGGTGCCGGGACCGGGGCGCACGGCGTCGGACGCGATCACGAGGGCGAGGCGGGCCGAACCGGCGCCGACGGCATCGGCCGCACCGAGCAACGCCTCCATCCCGGCGTGAGCCGAACCGGCGTGGAGGGATCCGCCGACGTGACGATCGCAGCCGATTGCGGCGGCGAGGAACGCGAGGCTCGGTCCTTCGGCGAAGGGCGGACGGCTCGTGCCCCAGTGGAGCGCATCGACGACGGCGGCAGTGATCCCGGCTGCGTCGAGGGCGCGCGTGGCGGCTTCCCACGCGAGAGTGAGGGTGTCCTCGTCGGCGCCGCAGACGGCGACGGTGCCCCGGCCGCCACGGTCCCACGCGGCGCCGATCTCGGCGGCGTCGAGTCGGAGGGCGGGCGCCGCCGCGCCGACCGCCAGGATGCGAACCGTCATCGGGGCGATCGTAGCGGTCGGGTCGCGCGTCGGTTCCGGGCGGTTCGCGTGATGGTGAGGCGTCCGTCGGTACCGTGCCTCCCGTGGCGACGCCTGTCTCCCCGGCCCGCACGCTCGCCGACTGGGCGGTGCTGTGCTCGGTCGCCGCAGGGCCGACGCACGGGTGGGCGCTCGTGCACGAGCTCGGCGCCGACGGGCCGCTCGGAGCGATCTGGACGGTGCCCCGTGCCGTCGTCTACCGGTCGCTCGCTTCGCTGACTGCGGCCGGCCTGATCGAGCCGACCGGGGAGGAGCCCGGGACACGGGGGCCGAGCCGCACGATCGTGCGGGTGACGGCGCGTGGGCGCGTGGCGGCGCGCCGCTGGCTGGCGACGCCGGTCGACCACGTACGCGACGTCCGGGGCGAGTTCCTGCTCAAGCTGGCATACCTCGACCGGGCCGGGCGGTCGCGTGAAGCGCTCGTCGAACGTCAG
>JBJSXF010000066.1:0-35905 GCA_046086225.1 Actinomycetota bacterium
CTGGGCGACCGTGGAGCCCTTCTGGCCGACCGCCACGTAGATGCACTTCACGCCCTGACCCTTCTGGTTCAGGATCGTGTCGATGGCGATGGTGGTCTTACCGGTCTTGCGGTCGCCGATGATCAGCTCGCGCTGACCCCGCCCGATCGGGGTCATGGCGTCGATCGCCTTGATCCCGGTCTGGAGGGGCTCGTGCACCGGCTTACGGCCGGTGATGCCGGGCGCCTGGATCTCGAGCCGCCGGATCGCCTCCTGCGGGATCGGACCCTTGCCGTCGATCGCGACGCCGAGCGGGTTCACGACCCGGCCGAGGAGTCCGTCGCCGACCGGGATCGAGAGGATCCGGCCCGTCGCGGTGACGAGCTGGCCCTCCTCCACCGACTCGGCCGCGCCGAGCACGACCGCGCCGATGGTGTCCTCCTCGAGGTTGAGCGCGAGGCCGAGGGCCCCGCCCTCGAACTCGAGCAGTTCGTTCACCGCCGCGCCGGGGAGCCCGGCGACCCGGGCGATGCCGTCACCGACCTCGAGCACCCGGCCGACGACCGCACGGTCGACCGCGGGCCGGAAGCCCTCGACGTGCTTGCGGAGGACGGACGCGATGTCGGATGCGTCGATCGTGAGCTCAGCCATCTAGATGGTCTCCTTCAACTGCTCGAGGCGGTGCCGGACCGACCCGTCGATGACGGTGTCGCCGACGGTGGCGACGATCCCGCCGAGAACCGACGGATCGACCAGGACCTTCACCTCGATGCGCTTGCCCGTGGCCCGGGCCAACGCTTCGGCGATGCGCTGCTGCTGGCTGTCGTCGAGCGCCACGGCGGACCGGACCTCGGCGATGACGTGCTCACGGCCGGCTGCCGCGAGCTCCACGAACCGGTCGACGATCGCGGGCAGGTCGTGGCCCCGACCCGCGCCGACGACGAACGATGCCGCGGCCCGCGACACGTCGAGGGCCCGCTGATCGAGGAGCTCTTCGACGATCGCGGCCCGCCGGTCGAGGGGCAGCCCCGGGTTCGCGAGCGCCATCCGCAGCTCGTCATTGGCCTCGACGACGCGGGCGAACCGGAACAGCTCGTCCTCGACCTCGGCGAGACGCCCCTCGGCCCGCGCGATCCCGAGCACGGCCCGGGCGTAGGCGTCGATCCGGGGGTCGGCGACGGCAGTCACGTCAGTTGCTCCGGCCGGCCTGGTCGATGAAGCTCTCGACGAGCCGCCGGTTGGTGTCGTCGTCGAGGTTGCGCTCGACGATGCGGCCGGCCAGGTCGATGGAGAGCGACGCGACCTCGTCCCGCAGCTGGGCCATGGCCTGCGCCCGCTGGTTCGCGATGTCGGCCTGAGCCCGCTCGCGTATTTCGCGGGCTTCGTCCTCGGCCCGGGCGATGAGGTCCTGGCGCACCCGCTCCGCGGCCTCACGGGCCTCGTCGATGATGCGACCCGCCTCGCCCCGGGAGCCGGCGAGTTGCTCCTCGTAGCCCCGCTTCTCGGCCTCGGCTTCGTTGCGCGCCTGCTCGGCGGCCTCGAGGTCACCCCGGATCCGGTCCTCACGAGCCTTCTCCATGTTGCGGACGGCGGGGACACCCCACTTCCACATCGCCACGAGGAGCACGAGGAACGCGAGCGATCCCCAGATGATCTCGTTCGGCTCGGGCGCGAGCGGGGACGGTGCCTCGTGGCAGTCCTGGGGCTCGCCACCCTTCTCGAGGAGCTCGATGCACTCCTCGGCGGCGTGAGAGACGCCTTCCTTGCCCCCGGCTGCGCCCGCGGGTCCGGCGACGACGCCGAGTGCGAGCACTGTGCCGAGCGCGCCGATGAGCACGCGCATGCGTGTACGCACGGGTCCTCCCGTCAGCCCGAGATGATGAACGCGAGCACGAACCCGAAGAGCGCGAGCGCCTCGGTGAACGCAATGCCCAGGAACATCGTGGTGCGCACGGTGCCGGCCGACTCGGGCTGGCGGGCCATCGCGGTGATGGCGTTGCTCACCACCATGCCGATGCCGATGCCGGGGCCGATGGCCGCCAATCCGTACACGATGCCTCGGCCGATGGCCGTGAGGCCCTTCGTGCTGTCGGCCGCCGCCTCGGTCTGGGCGAGCAGGAGATGGAGCAGTGCCACGGAGTTTCTCCTTGGTTGATGGACGCTCGGTTGAGCGGTTGGTCGGTCAGTGCTCGGGGTTGATGGCACCGCCGATGTACACGGCGGTGAGGACGCTGAAGATGAAGGCCTGGAGGAAACTGACGAGGATCTCGAAGCCGGTCATGGCCACGAGGAGCCCGAACGAGAAGGGAACGATGATGACCGTCACCTTCATCGCCCAGAGCATCGCCGTGAGCGCACCGAAGGTCACGAGGATGAGGTGACCGGCGAGCATGTTGGCGAAGAGCCGCACCATGAGCGAGAAGGGCCGCACGAGGAAGGTCGAGATGAACTCGATCGGGATGATGATGATCAGGAGCGCGGCGGGAACGCCGGGCGGGATCAACGAGTTCTTGATGTAGTGCAGCGGCCCCTGACGGATCATGCCGGCCGCGTTGAAGATCACCCAGGTCACGAGGGCCAGCGTCATCGGCATGGCGAAGCGGGAGTTCGCGGGGAACTGCACCGCCGGCAGGATCTCGGTGATGTTCGAGAAGAAGATGAAGAAGAAGAGCGCCGTCAGGTAGGGCAGGTAGGGCAGGCCCGCCGGACCCATCGTCGACAGGATCACCTGGGTGCGCACGAAGCCGACACCCGACTCGGCGACGTTCTGGAACAGTCCGGAAGGAACGAGGGACTCCTTGCGCCGGGTGCCCAGAGCGAAGATCAGGATCGTGAGGAGCGCCGCCACGACGTAGATGACACCGGTCTTGTTGATGCCGAGCGGACCGGCGCCCCAGACGGTGACATGGCTGATCGGCGGGACCTCGGCGAGGAGGAAGGGGATCATCGGTCTCCCGGGGTGACGGGCCGGGCCGGACGGAGGCCGGGCGCGGCGAGCGTGAGGCTGACGTGCTTGGTCTCCCAAGCGAGCAGGCCGAGGTGGGCGCCCACGAGGGTGACGCCGAGGACCCCGATCTCGATGAAGGAGACGTCGCGGAGAGAGAAGAGGGCGAGCACGATGACGCCCATCCGGAAGATCAGGCCGCCCAGGGCGGCGCCGCCGATGGCGCCGGGTCCGCCGATGCGGGCGGCCCGGGACATGATCGCCGCGGCGACGAGGAAGTTGGCCACCACGATGGCGATCCCGATCGCCGCACTGATCGCACCGTCGCGACCCCATCCGAGGCCGGCCCCGATCACGACGAGCGGAGCGATGAGCAGGCCCCGGCGGACGAGATCACGGGCGACCTCGCGCTCGACTTCGGGCACCGCTACGGGAGCTGTCGTGGGCTGCGCGTCCACGGCTTCCCTTCCTGCTCCCGGTCGAACTCGGCGTTGTAGCGGTAGTAGGCGCTGACCCCGAGGCCCGCCATGGCGAGCACGCCGAGCGTCACGGTGAACACCGGTCGAGTGCCGAGACGTCCGTCGATCCAGAGGCCGAGCAACACGAGGACGAGCGTCGTGCCCACGAGTTCCACCGCACGCCCCAGTGCGTCCGAGAACCCGGACCACAGGGCCCGCTGCTCTCGAGAACTCCCCGACGGAACCACCGACGATCTCCCCTCGACGGCCCGGCGCCGTTGCCGGTGGCCGCTTGTGAATCGTTTCGCAACCTAGGAGGGTCCGAGCGGGGCAGTCAAACCGGAGCACCGGATTTCCGCGGGGACGCCGGTGGGCGGTCGCGCCGTCCGTCGCGACCGGACGCTCATGCGCGTCGGCGCCGGCGCTCGGCGAGGTCGACCACCGGATCCGCGTCGTCGGACGGGGGGTGCGCCGACGGATGCCGGGCCCGCTCCGACCGCTGCCGCTCCACCCGGACGCCCGGGTGGAACCAGGCGAACAGCAGCAGCGCGAGACCGGCGACCACGAAGGGCACGATCGCGTTGCCCTCGTTCGTGTACGTGGGGAGCAGCGCGACTCCCGACAGCAGCGCAGTCCAGGCCCAGAGGATCGCGACGGTGCGGCGGGGCCCGTGGCCGAGTCGCATGAGCCGGTGGTGGAGGTGGTCGGCGTCGGCCTGGTGCCAGCTCTGACGCCGGACCACCCGCCGCACGAACGAGAACGCCGTGTCGATGATGGGCACCCCGAGGATCACGACCGGGATGAGCAGCGGGCCGAAGAAGAAGAAGGTGTTGCCCGAGAAGCCCTGATCGGTGCGGCCGCCGATCGTGATGGTCGGGACGGCCAGCAGCAGGCCGCAGAACAGCGCCCCGGCGTCACCCATCATGATCCGGGCCGGGTGCCAGTTGTCACGCAGGAACCCGAGGCAGATCCCGACCGTGATGACCGCCACCAGCGGACCGATGTTGCCGGGCGCCAACGCACCGGCATCGAGCAGTCGATCGGCGAACAGGAACAACGCCCCGCCCGCGATGGCGACGATGCCGGCGGCGAGCCCGTCGAGCCCGTCGATGAGGTTGACCGCGTTCGTCATGAGCACGACCCACGCCGCCGTGACGAGCGGAGCCCACGCCGACCCGAGCACCACCGTGTCGGTGCTGAACAGGTTGAAGGGCATCCGGAAGAAGTACATGGTGATGCCCGAGAGGGTCAGGAGTCCGGCCGCGAGGACCTGACCCGCCACCTTGGCCGGCGGCGACACGTCGACGAGGTCGTCGAGCGCGCCGACGAGGAGGATGACGCCCGCCCCGAGGAGCAGGCCGAGCGGCTCCGAGCTCTGGCGGAACACGTCGCGGAACTCGGGGAGCACCGCCGCCACTGCCATTGCGGCGAGGAAGCCGGTGAACATCGCCACGCCGCCCAGCGTGGCCAGCGGCTTGGTGTGAACCCGCCGCGGATCGTCGGAGGGCTGCACGACGGCGCCGGCCCGCACGACGAACCGGCGGACCACCGGCGTCGTCGCCAGGGTGACGCCGAGCGCGACCGCGAAGACGATCGCGTAGCCGACCGTCACGCGTTACCGCTCGGGATACGGCGTGAACTTGGCGCAGAGGCGGTGCACGACGTCGAGCACCTCGGCCGCCACCCCGGCGTCATCGGGCGCCCGCAGCACCCGGCCGATGCACGCGGCGATCTCTCCCATCTCGGCCGGCCCCATGCCCGCCGTGGCCACCGCCGCCGTGCCGAGCCGCAGGCCACTGGTCACGAACGGCTTCTCGGGGTCGTTCGGGATCGCGTTCTTGTTGCAGGTGATCCCGGCCCGATCGAGCGATTCCTGGGCGACCTTGCCCGTGACCCCGAACGGCCGCAGATCGACGAGGACGAGATGGTTGTCGGTGCCACCCGACACGATGCGCAGACCCTCCCCGGCCAGCTCCTCCGCCAGCGCCGCGGCGTTCGCCACGATGTCGGCCGCATAGCGGGCGAACTCGGGCTGAGCCGCTTCGTGGAACGCGACCGCCTTGGCCGCCACGACGTGCATGAGCGGTCCGCCCTGGAGTCCCGGGAACACCGCCTTGTCGATCGCGGCGGCGTGCTCGGCCCGGCACAGGATGGTTCCGGCTCGCGGTCCGCGCAGCGTCTTGTGGGTCGTGAAGGTGACGACGTCGGCGTGGGGCACCGGAGACGGGTGGGCGCCACCGGCGATGAGCCCGGCGATGTGCGCAGCGTCGACCATGAGGAGCGCCCCCACCTCGTCGGCGATCGAGCGGAACGCGGCGAAATCGATCGTTCGGGCGTACGCCGTCGCCCCGGCGATGATCAGGCGCGGCCGCTCGCGCCGGGCGAGGTCGCGCACCGCGTCGAGGTCGATGCGCTCGGTCTCGGCGTCGACGCCGTAGGCGACGAAGTCGTAGATCCGGCCACTGAAGTTGACCGGCGAGCCGTGCGTGAGGTGACCGCCCTGGTCGAGCCGTAGCCCCATGACCTTGTCGCCCGGGTCGAGGAGCGCGAGGAACGCCGCCATGTTCGCGTTGGCGCCCGAGTGGGGCTGCACGTTCGCGTGATCGGCGCCGAAGAGCGCGCAGGCTCGCGTGCGGGCGAGCTCCTCGGCCTCGTCGACCACCTCGTTGCCGCCGTAGTAACGCTTGGCCGGGTAGCCCTCGGAGTACTTGTTGGTGAGAACCGAGCCCTGCACCTCGAGCACGGCGGGTGACGTGAAGTTCTCCGAGGCGATGAGCTGGAGCGTCGTGTTCTGACGTGCGAGCTCGCGCCGGAGGATGTCGGCGATCACCGGGTCGGTGCGGTCGAGCGGAGACGTTCCTGAGGACATGCCTGGCTGCTCCTTGACGGACCCGGTCACGGGCTCGGCGGTGGGCCGAGTGTACCGACCGGTCGCCGGACGGCAGTACGTTGCGAGCGTGGCGGACGGGCCCGGTGACGATCGTCGTGACGACCGGCGTGACGACCGGCGTGACGACCGGCGTGAAGACCGGCGTGAAGACCGGCGTGAAGACTCGCGTGACGACCGGCCGACCGTGACCGCCGCCATGCTCCGCCGGGCCGATGACATGTGCCCGCGGCGCCTGCACCACCACCACTCCGGCGCACGGGCCACCTCGGCGCCGGGCGGGGACGCCTTCGCGGTGAGCAACCGCATCGCGAGCGACGCCGAGCTCTGGCACCGGGCCGGAGCCGACGGCGCCGCCTTCCCCGAGCCCGGCGACCTCGAGCCCGAGCAACGCGCCGTGTACACCGCCGCCGGCCGCACCTACCTCCGCCGGTTCGGTGGCGTGCCGGTTCGGGTCGACGACCTCGGTTGGTCGTCCGACCTCGCCGACCCCGAGGTGCGGCTCCTCGGCCGGGTCGGCCTCGCGGTGGTCCTCCCCGACGGTCGGCCCGAGCTGCGGATCCTGCGCACGACGGGCGACGCCGGACCCCGCTCGCTCGTCGACGACGTCGATCTCCGGTTCGCGCTCCTGCGCACCGCCGACTGGGCGCCGGACGGCGTGCGGGTGGCGGTCGTCGACCTGGTCGCCGACCGGTCGATCGAGTACGACCTCGACGGGGCCGCTCGGGTCGACGCCCGGGAATGGCTCGCCGCCCGCCTGGACGTGGTTCGGGCGCGAGCCGATCGCAGCCGACCCGTCGTCGGCCGAGACTGCGGCAGCTGCCCGTGCATCCCCGGGTGCGCGGCCCTGACGGAACCGCCGGCGCCGCGATGACCGGCCCCCGTCCGCCCGCCATCGTCCGCATCACGCCGACCTCGTACGCCGACTTCCGCGAGTGCCCCCGCCGATTCCTCCTGTCGACGATCCTGCGGATCCCGGCGAGCGACAGCGGCCCCGGCTCGCCCGATCAGGGGCTGCTCGTCCACGCCGTGCTCGAGGCCGTGCACACGGACGGCTCGTGTCACGACGCCCGGCACGTCGACACGATCCTCGCCCGGGCCGGTGCCGATACGCCGCAGATGCGCGGCTTCATCGCCCGCCACTCGGCGCGATGCCCCGATCAGGCCGATCGCTCCGCCCACGAGGTCGACCGGGTCCGCTTCCACCGGGGGCCGGCCCCGATGTTCCTCGCGTCGGCCCGCATCGACGCCGTGTGGGTGCACGACGGCATCCTCGACGCCCGCGACTACAAGACCGGTGCCGTGCACACCGAACGGGTCGCCGACGACCCGCGCGCCCGAGTCCAGGCCTGGGTGCTCGCTCGCGACGCGCGCCGCACGGGCCTCCGCCTCCGCCTGCGCTACGAGCACCTGCAGCCCGAGATCGCCGAGGACCCCGAGCCCTTCGCGCCCGACGACGACGACCTCGACGCCATCACCGACGAGCTCCGAGCCGCCGTCGCGCGAATGTGGCACGACGACGCCTGGACCGGGGTCGCCGCGGCCGACGTCTGCGGTCGGTGCCGCTACCGCTCGGTGTGCCGCGACAGCGTGACCCCGGGCGAGCCGACATGGGCCGCGCTCGCCGCGCCCGCCGACACCGGCGACGGCTAGGGTCCGCACCCCGTGATCGATCCCCGCACCCCCGTCGTCGTCGGTGCCGGCCAGACGACCCAGCGGATCGCCCCGGCCGATGCGTCCGCCCCGATCGACCTGCTGGCCGAAGCGGCGCGGGCCGCCGAACAGGACGCCGGGCGACCCTTGCTCGCCCGGGCCGACGTCATCGCCGTGGTGGCGATCGTCTCGTGGCCGTACCCCGACCCCGGGGCCTACCTCGCCCGCCGACTCGGTGTCGAACCGGCCGCGACGATGGTGTCGACGGTCGGCGGCAACAGCCCGCAGCTGCTCATCGACGAGCTCGCCGACGCCATCACCCGTGGCGACTGCGACGTGGCCCTGATCGGCGGGGCCGAGGCCATGCACACGCGCTGGCGGGCCCGCCGCGAACCGCCGGTCGACCTCCGGTGGGATGACGGCGGCGATCCCCCGTGCGCCCGGGTGATCGGCGACGACCGGCCGGGCACCAGCCCGTACGAGGAAGCGCACCTCGCGGTCGCACCCACCATGGTCTATCCGCTCTTCGAGACCGCGCTGCGGGCCGAGGCGGGCGAGACGGTCACCGAGCACCGAATCCGCGTGTCGGAGCTCTGGGCACGGTTCTCGGAGGTGGCCGCCGACAACCCGGCGGCCTGGACCCGAGCGGCGCGCACCGCCGAGGAGATCCGCACGGTCGGACCGAGCAACCGCATGATCGTCGCGCCCTACCCGAAGCTGATGTGCTCGAACATCGACGTCGACCAGGGCGCCGCACTCATCCTGTGCTCCTACGCCGCGGCCCGCGATGCCGGCGTCGCCGACGACCGCATGGTGTTCCTCCACGCCGCCGCCGAGGCCCACGACCACTGGCGCTTCACCGAGCGGGCCTCCCTCACCCGCTCCCCCGCGATCGCCACCGTCGCTCGCGAGGCACTCACCGCCGCCGGGCTCGGCACCGGTGACCTCGCCCACCTCGACCTCTACTCCTGCTTCCCGGCCGCCGTACAGATCGCCCGACGCGAGCTCGGACTCGCCGCCGACGACCCGCGTCCGCTGACGGTCACCGGAGGCCTCGGCTTCGCGGGCGGCCCCGTGAACAACTACCCGACCCACGCCATCGCCCGCATGGTCGAGCTCCTCCGGGCCGATCCGGGCGCGTTCGGGCTCACCACCGCGCTCGGCTGGTACGTGACGAAGCATGCCGCTGCGATCTGGTCCGCGACACCGCCCCGCCACCCCTTCGCCACCCGCCGTCCGCAAGCCGAGGTCGACGCGCTCCCCCGCCGCACGGTCGCCGGACTCATCGACGGCGAGGCGGTCATCGAAGCGACCGCCGTCGCGCACGAACGCGACGGCGAGCCCTCGGCCGCCATCGTGAGCCTCCTCGACGACGACGGCCGCCGCGCCCTCGCCAACACGCGCGACCCCGACACCCTCCGGTCGATGACCGACGAGGCGTGGGAAGGCCGCCGGGTCGCGGTCGGCAACGACGGCACGACCAACTCGCTGCGCTGACCCCGTCCGATCATCCGCAGCCCGTGAGCACCCCGACCCGACCGCCCCGCCCGCCTTCACGGGGGCGCATGCTGGCCCGGGGTGCCACGCGCCGGTGTCCCCGCTGCGGTTCGGGGCACCTGTTCCGCCGCTGGTTCGTCATGGTCCCCGACTGCCCGCGCTGCGGGCTGCACTTCGAACGCGAAGCGGGCTACTGGACCGGCGCGGTGGCGATGAACACGATCCTCGTCGGTGGCCTCTTCACGATCGTCCTCGTGATCTGCCTCGTGCTCACCGTGCCCGACGTGCCCTTTGTCGCGATCCTGGGCATCGTCGTGCCGATCACGCTCCTCGGCCCGCTCGTCGCCTACCCGTTCTCGAAGACGATCTGGTGCGCCGTCGACCTCGCGTTCCTCGAGGCGCTCGACCGATTCTGAGTGCGGCGGCGGCGCTCAGCCGCCGAGATCGACCTCGAGTCGGAGCACGCCGTCGGCGAACGACCAGCGGGCATCGCCGATGATGGCGAAGTCCTGGAAGTCGAGCTGGGCCCGCTCGACGAACCGCTCGCGCTCGGGGCCGGCGATGGGCGGGAGCGGTCGCTCGCGCACCGCGGCCGCCCGCTCCCGGAAGCGGGCGAGCATCGCGTCGACATCGAGCTCGTCGCCCGAACCCCCTGCTCCGACCACGGCCACGAACCTACCCGGCCCGGGCGACGAGGACCCGGGCCCGACCGGTGAGGTCCTCGTGCACCACGACCTCCGCCCAACCGAGGGCCCGGGCCCGGTCCGCCATCGTCGCCGCCTGATGCGGCGCGAGCTCGAGCACGAGCGCGCCGGGCGTCGCCACCCAGCGCCGACCCTCCGCGAGGAGGTGATCGAGCGCTTCGGTGCCGAGGGGACCGGCCACGAGCGCGCCGTACGGCTCATGGTCGGCGACCTCGGCGGGGAGCTCGGCCACCTCGGCCTCCGCGATGTACGGCGGGTTGGCCACGACGAGCGCGAGCCGACCCCGGAGCCCGGTGGGGAGTGCCGTGAACCACGAGCCGGGCGGGGCGAGCCGAACCCGGGTCGCGGCGCAGCCCGCGACGTTGGCGGCGGCGACGGCGAGCGCGTCGATGCTCGCGTCGGCGGCCCAGACCTCGACGTCGGGCAGCTCGGCGGCCAGGGCGATCGCGATCGCGCCCGATCCGGTGCCGAGATCGGCGACCACGGCCCGGGGCGGCGCCTCGATGACATCGGGACGTGGGCGCGCCCGGCGCAGGCCGAGCCGGACGGCCTCGGCGAGGGCCACCTCCACCACGATCTCGGTCTCCGGCCGGGGGATGAGCACCCGACGGTCGACCATGAGATCGAGATCGCGGAACCCCCACGCCCCGATCACGTATTGGAGGGGCTCACCCGCCACCCGTCGATCGAGCATCGCCTCGACCCGGGCCCGAGCCCGGGCGGTCGGCTCGGCGTCCGCGATCTCGACCCACTCGTCGGGGCCGAAGCCCGACACCGCCTCGGTGAGGAACCGGGCCTCAACCGCCGGTGAGGCGACGCCGGCCGCTGCGAGGCGAGCGGTCGCCGCGGCGCGCAGCTCACGCCAGGACACGATCAGTCCCCGGCGAGCCGACGCTGCCGCTCTTCGGCGGCGAGGGCTGCGACGATGTCGTCGAGCTCGCCGTCGAGCACCCGGTCGAGCGAGTGCACGGTGAGACCGATGCGGTGGTCGGTGACCCGGTTCTCCTTGTAGTTGTAGGTGCGGATCTTCTCCGAGCGCCCGCCGCTGCGCACCTGCTCGCGCCGTGCCGCGCTCACCTCGGCCTGCTGGCGCTCCTGCTCGGCCCGCAGCAGCCGCGAGCGGAGGATCCGCATCGCCTTCTCCTTGTTCTGGAGCTGGCTCTTCTCGTCCTGGCACGTGACCACGAGACCGGTGGGGAGATGGGTGATCCGCACCGCCGAGTCGGTCGTGTTGACCGACTGCCCGCCCGGTCCGGTCGAACGGTAGACATCGATCTCGAGGTCGGCCGGGTCGACGTCGACATCGACCTCGTCGGCTTCCGGCAGCACCGCCACGGTCGCCGCGCTCGTGTGGATCCGGCCCTGGGCCTCGGTCGCCGGGACCCGTTGCACCCGGTGCGGACCGCCCTCGAAGCGGAACCGACCCCACGCCTCCTCGCCCTTCACCACGAAGGTGATGTCGCGCCAGCCCCCCTGGTCGGACGGTTGGCTGGACAGCACCTCGACCCGCAGGCCGTGCCGGTCGGCGTACCGCTGGTACATGCGGGCCAGGTCACCCGCCCACAGGTTCGCCTCCTCGCCGCCTTCGGCCCCCTGGATCTCGACGATCGCGTTGCGCCCCTCGTTCGGATCCCGGGGCAAGAGGAGCTCGCGAATCGTGTCCTCGAGTCCCGCCCGCCGGTGGTCGGTCTCGGCGACCTCGGCGGCGAGCAGCTCGTGCAGCTCGGGATCGTCCTCCCCGGCGAGCGCCTCCCGGGCCCAGTCCCCGGCGCGCACGACCGCCCGCCACTCGCGCCCTGCTTCGACCAGGGGCTTGAGCTCGGCGTGGCGCCGACCGGCATCGCGGGCGGCCCGACGGTCGCCCGACGCGAAGATGCGCGGGAGATCGACCTCGAGCGCGTCGAACTCGGCTTCGAGCGGCTCGAGCTGCGGGAACATCGTGCGCCGAGGGTACCGGCCGACCGAACGGCACTCCGCGACCGGACCGGGCCGCCGTTAGATTCCCGGACCGTGCCCGGGACGATCGCACCCGCCGCGGATGCGCCCGCCCGCGAGGATCCCGACCACCTCGGCTACCGGCCCGCCATCGACGGATTGCGCGCCGTCGCGGTCCTCGCCGTCGTCGCCTATCACGACGACTACGGATGGGCCCGGGGCGGGTTCCTCGGCGTCGACACGTTCTTCGTGCTCTCCGGGTTCCTGATCACGACGCTGCTCCTCCTCGAGCACCGCCGGACGGGCGGGATCGGTCTCCTCGCCTTCTGGGGTCGTCGCCTCCGACGCCTCGTGCCCGCATTGCTCCTCGTGCTGGGCGGGGTCGCCGCCTTCTGCGCGCTCTGGGTGACGCCCTACGAGGTCGGCCGGTTCCGGGGCGATGCCGTCGCGAGCCTCTTCTACGTCACCAACTGGCGGTTCGTCGCCGACGGCTCGTCGTACTTCGACCTCGTGGCCTCGCCGTCTCCGGTGAAGCACCTCTGGTCGCTCGCGATCGAGGAGCAGTTCTACCTGGTCTGGCCGGTCGTGGTCGTCGGCTGTCTCGCCCTCGGTCGCCGCGGCGTGCGGGTCCTCACGACGGTGACCGTCGCCGGGACCGTCGCGTCGGTGGTCGTCATGGCCCGGGCCTACGCGGCCGACGATCCCTCGCGTGCGTACTACGGCACCGATTCCCGGGTTCACACCGTGCTCGTCGGCGCGCTCCTCGCCATCCTCCTCACAGCCCGCCCGGTGTCGTCACCGCGCGCCCGCCGCCTCGTGACCGGATTCGGTCTCGCCGGCGCGGTCGTCGTCGGATGGGCGATGGTCACCTGGTCCGACACCGGCGCCGCCTACTACCGGGGCGGATCGCTCGCGTTCGCCGTCGCCGCCGCGGCCGTCGTCGCCACCCTGGCCCACGCCCGACCCGACGGGCTCGGGCGGCTGCTCGCCCACCGCCCGCTCGTCGCGCTGGGACGCATCTCGTACGGCGTGTACCTCTGGCACTGGCCCGTGGGGCTCGCGCTGACTCCTCCCCGCATCGGGTTCGACGGCCCCGCCCTCGACGTCCTCCGCCTCGTGACCACGCTCGCCATCGCTACCGCGTCCTACCGCTTGGTCGAGATGCCGATCCGGCGCGGCGCGCTCGGACCGCGCGCCTCGGCGGTGCTCGCGCCGACCGCCGCCGCCCTGACCGCCGTCGCGATCCTGGCCGGCACCACCGGAGCCCGACCGCTGCCCGGTTACCTGCGGGGCATCGCTCTGCCGACCGCGGCCGCCACGGCGACCGCCATTGCGCCCGAGCCCGAACGACCGGTACCCGTCCGCAGCGGGTCCGACGACCCGGGCGCGCAGAACGTCATCCCGATCTTCGCCTGCCCCGACGCCACGGCCGCGGAGACCGCCGAAGCCGAGGCCGAGGTCACCCGCCTCGGGAACACCCCGAGCGGGAGCCGCACCGACGCGCCGCTCCGGGTGCTCGTGATCGGCGACTCCCTCGCCTGCAGCCTCGCCGTCGGACTCGAGCCCGCCGCCGCCGGCGCGATCTCGGTGGAGCAGGTGGCCATGATCGGCTGTGGCGTCATTGCGGGGGCGGTATGGGACGACCGCGAGCCCTTCCCGGCCCGCACCGGCACCTGCCCACCCGTCGTGATCGGATGGATCCGCGAGGCGCTCGCCCGCTTCGCCCCCGATGTGGTCGTGTGGCTGAGCACCTGGGAGCGGATGAACCTCGTCGACGGCCCCCGGCTGGCGGTCACCGGCACACCCGCCTGGTCACGTCTGCTCGACGCCCGCTTCGGAGCCGTGGTCGACGAGATCACCGCCGGGGGCGCCCGTGTGGTCATGGCCACGGTGGCCGCGCCGGCCCCCGCCGGACTCGCCGGGGGCGGACGCATCACGAGCCCCGAGTTCGACTGGCGGTTCGGTGAGCTGAACGCCGAGCTCCGCCGGCTCGCCGCGACCCGCCCGAACCGGGTGCGGCTCGTCGATGTCGCCGCCGACCTCTGCCCCGAGGGGCCGCCGTGCCCGAAGGCGGTCGCCGGTGGGCTCGAGCCCCGTCTGCTCGACGGCGCCCACTTCACCCCGGCCGGCGCGGTGTGGGCCTCGGGCCGGATGCTCCCCGCGATCCTCGGCCGCTGATCGCAGCCGTACCCGCCCACCGAGGCGGGGCGACTCAGCCGCCGCGCGCCCGGCTCAGCCGCCGCGGAGGAGCTCGTCGAGCCCGCCCGGACCCTGCGCCGAACGCTCGGCGAACGTGTCGAGCATGCGGTGAAAGTCGTCGGCCCCGGCCCGATCGGCCATCGCCCGGGGAATCGCGGGGAACGAGTAGTCGTCGGCCGGCAGCGGCGGATGATCGGAAGCGGGCTTGCGAGCGAGGGCGCGCTCGACCACCGGGGCCAGTCGTGCCTGCTTCTCCCGCTCGGCCCGGTCGGCCCGTTCGGCGAACTCGGGCAGCACCTCGCGGCCGAGGATCTCGAGCGACTCCATGATGTGCTCGTGCCGGTTGCGACCGGCCTGGAAGCACAGGATCACCTGATCGACCCCGCACGCCTCGTAGCGCCGGAGGTACTCGCGCACCTGATCCGGAGTGCCGACCGCACCCCGCAGGCCCTGGGCCGCGTCGGTGACGACCTTGGCCCCGAGCCGATCGGAGGCACCCGACGCCGCGGCGACCGCCTCGGGGTCGTAGCCGCGCTCGTGACGCCGGCTCGCGAACTCCGACCACACGTCGGTCACCCCGGGCCGGTGCCGTCCGAACACGTAGTAGTGCGCCAGCGAGTACCCGAAGAAGTTGGCCCCCTCGAGGCCGCGACGCACCGCCTCGTCCTCGTCGGGGTGGCACATGAAGGTCGTGACGCACGCCAGGTTCGGGTTCACCGCGTCGCCGATCGGCACGCACTCGGCGGCGAAGGTCTCGTAGTAGTCGTCGACCCAGAATCGGGCCTCTTCCGGGTCGACGAAGGCGAAGGCCAGCGCCCCGATGCCGTGCTGGGCCGCGAGGTGGATGGTGTCCCGCCGACTGCACGCCAGCCACAGCGGCGGGTGCGGCCGCTGGAAGGGCTTGGGCACCACGTTCCGGGGCGGCATCGTGACGAACTCCCCGACGTGGCCGGTGAACGGCTCCTCGGTGAGACACCGGAGCGCGACCCGCAGGCCCTCCTCCCACGCCGCCCGCTTGCGCTCGGGATCGATGAGGAAGCCGCCGAGCTCGGCCTCCGACGACGATTCGCCCGACCCGAACTCACAGCGCCCGCCGCTCAGCAGATCGAGCATCGCGATCCGCTCGGCGACCCGGGCCGGATGGTTGTAGCCGGGCGCGGTCTGCACGATGCCGTGCCCGAGCCGGATCCGCTTCGTGCGCTGCGAAGCCGCGGCGAGGAACACCTCGGGTGCACTCGAATGCGAGTACTCCTCGAGAAAGTGATGCTCGACCTCCCACAGGTAGTCGACCCCGATCGCGTCGGCGTACTCGATCTGCTCGAGTGCGTCCTGCAGCAGGCGGTGCTCGGCGTCGGGCGCCCACGGCCGGGGCAGCTGGTGCTCGTAGAAGATGCCGATCCTCACGGGGTCGCCTCGCCACCCGGAATGGCCCGGAGGCCCTCCAGGATCGCGTCGCGGCGCGGGTGGTCGGCGAGCGCGTGGGCGATCTCGACGTTCGCGCTGCGCACGGCCCCGACGCGGTTCGGCCCGAGCGACTGGGCGAGGGCGGCATCCCACAGCGTCGCGATCACCTCGGACCCGGGGATCCGACGCCCCGACGGCCCGACGAGGGTGCGGTCCCGGACCTCGGTGAGCGCCGTACGCAGGTAGTCGACGTGGACCGTCTCGTCGGCGCGGATGCATTGCACGAGCCGGGTCGCCGTCCCGGGCTCGGCGACGAGGTCGGGATCCGACACGACCGCCTCGGCCCAGGCGAACGTGTGGAACGCCGAGACCTCGATGAAGAGCAGGCCGATCATGCGGCGCAGCATCGACTCGAAGGCGGGGTCGAGGTCGGGGAACCGGAGATCGGGAGTCGGCCCTTGCGTCGCCGCCGGCGCGGGCGCCGAACGCCAGCCCGGTGTGGTGATGCCCATGCGCTCGAGCATCACCTGGGTCATGTCCTCGGTGACCGGATCCTCGAAGGCGAGATCGCGGATCGCGAACCACATGCGGTCGTGACCGGCTTCATCATCATGACCGGCCTCATCGCGGGCGTGGGCCTCGAAGAGGCCGTGCTGCAGGTGGGCCAGCGCAGTGCCCGCCACGTCGTCGACGAAGTGCTGCTGCACGGGGCCGGCGTCGACGGCTCGGATCAGACCCCCGAAACCCTCGACGGTGCCGATCCGGGTGAGCATCGCGATCGTCGGCTCGCGCACGCCCTCGGCGAGGAGGTACTTCGTGCGGGCCACGCTCGGATGCACCTCGGGCCAGAGGTCGATCGGCGCATCCAGGATCTCGGTGCCGAATCGCTCACGGTGTGCTTCCTGCCACGCGGCCACCGCCGGTATCCGGAAGCGCGTCCGGGGCGAGACGTAGGAACCGTCGGCATCGAGGCCGCCGTGGCAGCGCAGCCCTCGCACAACGAGCGGCTCGACCACCGGGTCGGTCGCGAGAAGCTCGTCCGCTTCCCACTCGGTGACGAGGTTCGACACGGAGCGGAGCGTACCGCCGGGTGGTGCGTCCGACTCAGACGGCGGGGGCGATCGCCGGCGTGCGGATGCCCGCCCGGGCGTCGACCTCGGCCCGCTGCTCGGCGGTGAGCACCGCCCGCAGCGACACGATCGCCACCTCGAGCTGCTCGAGGTCGGGCTCCCGGGTCGTGAGGCGCTGGAGGGTGAGCCCGGGCCGCATCAGCACCCGCACCCACCGCCGCCGGATGTTGCGGGCCGAGAGGCGGATCACCTCATAGCTCACCCCGGCGATGACCGGGATGAGCACGACCCGCGACCCGATCACGAAGGCCAGGTTGGGCCGGGGCACGAAGGAGTAGACCAGGATCGCGACGACCATCACGGTCAGCAGGAAGTTGGTGCCGCAGCGCACGTGGGCGGTGCTGAACTGCTGCGCCGCCTCGGGTGTGAGCTCGACGCCGTTCTCGTACGCGGCGATCGTCTTGTGCTCGGCGCCGTGATACTGGAACACGCGCCGGATCTCCTCGAGTCGGGCGACGAGGACCAGGTATCCGAGGAAGAGCACGAGGCGGAAGATGCTCTCGATCACCGGGAACGAGCCGTCGAGCCAGCCCCCGAGGAAATGGCCGGCGAGCGCCGGCAGCACGATGAAGATGGCGCTGAAGAAGAGCGCCGACATCGCCACCGTCACCCCGAGGAACTTGTCGGGGATCTGCTCCTCCTCGGGCACCTGCTGGTTGGCCGACCAGGTGAGGGCCCGGAAGCCGAGGCCGAGCGACTCGCCGAGCCCCATCACACCGCGCATCACCGGGATGTCACGCCAGCGATCGGCCCAGCCGGGCACCGGTCGCACCTCGACCCGGATCTCGCCCTCGGGATCACGGACGGCAATCGCGTACTGACGCTCGCCGCGCATCATGACCCCCTCGAGGACGGCCTGCCCACCCATGGACCGCGCCTCGGAGCTCATCGTGCTACCGCTTCTTCGCCTTCGCGAGCCGGCGCTCGAAGCGCTCGACCCGGCCACCGGTGTCGACCAGCTTCTGCTTGCCCGTGTAGAAGGGGTGGCACTCCGAGCAGAGCTCGACGCGCAGCGAATCGACCGTCGAGCGGGTCGTGAACTCGTTGCCGCAGGAGCAGTGCACCCGGCACTCGGAGTAATCGGGGTGGATGTCGGCCTTCATCGAAAGATAAGTCTAGGCGACGATCAGGTGCCCATGCCCACCGGGGCCTTGGCGATCTCGTCGAGGAACTCCTTGTTGGTCCTCGTGGTGCGCAGCTTGTCGATCAGCAGCTCGAGGCCGGCGGCGCCCTCGAGGGCCCCGATCACCCGCCGGAGCTTCCAGACCTGCTGCAGGTCGCGCCGGTCGAACAGCAGCTCCTCGTGCCGGGTGCTCGACTGCTCGACGTCGATCGCCGGGTAGATCCGGCGCTCGGCGGTGCGGCGGTCGAGCCGGAGCTCCATGTTGCCGGTGCCCTTGAACTCCTCGAAGATGTGCTCGTCCATCTTGGAGTTGGTCTCCACGAGGGCCGTGGCGAGGATCGTGAGCGAGCCGCCCTCCTCGACGTTGCGCGCCGCGCCGAAGAACTTCTTCGGCGGGTAGAGCGCACCGGCGTCGATGCCACCCGACATGATCCGGCCCGAGGCCGGGGCCGCGAGGTTGTAGGCCCGGGCGAGGCGGGTGATGCCGTCGAGGACGATGACGACGTCGGTGCCCGACTCGACGAGCCGCTTCGCCCGCTCGATCGTGAGCTCGGCGATGTGGCAGTGCTCGTCGGAGGGACGGTCGAAGGTCGAGGCCACGACCTCGGCGCGCAGCACATGGCGCCGCATGTCGGTGACCTCCTCGGGTCGCTCGTCGACGAGGAGCACGATGACGTGGCACTCGGGGTTGTTGCGCTCGATGGAGTAGACGATCTGCTTGAGGATCGTGGTCTTGCCCGCCTTGGGGGGCGAGACGATCATCCCGCGCTGGCCCTTGCCGATCGGCGAGATGAGATCGATGATCCGCCCGGTGATCTCACCCGGCTCGTTGATGAGCTCGAGCCCCAGCTTGGAATCCGGGAACAGCGGCGTCAGGTCCTCGAAGCGCACGCGCCCCCGGGCCTCGTCGGGCGTGATGCCGTTCACGGTGTCGACCCGCACCATCGCCGGGTACTTCTCACTGCTCGACGCGGGCCGGGTCGCGCCCTTCACGTAGTCACCCTTGCGCAGGGCGAAGCGGCGCACCTGGGACGCCGAGACGTAGGCGTCGTTGCGACCGGCCGAGTACCCCCCCGTGCGCAGGAATCCGTAGCCCTCGTCACGCAGGTCGAGCAGCCCCTCGACCGGCACGAGCTCGCCCGAGTAGTCCTCGGCGCGGTCGCCCCGGTCGGGTCGACCCTCGGGTCCGCGCTCACGGTCGCGCCCCCGGCGCCGCCGACGCCGCCGGTTGCCCGGGTCGTCGTCTCTCCAGCCGCCCGCCTGACCCCCGTCGCCGCTGCGCTCGGAAGCCTCGCCGCTCCCGCCGTTCCGGGTCCGCGGGCCCGAGCCGGCGTCGGTCGCTCCCGAGGCCGGCGATGCGGCGTCGCCGCTCGTCCCCTCCGAGGTCGCGGCGCGGTCGGTCGTCCCGCCCGATTCGTCACCCGAGGACGCCGAACGCCGCCGGGGCCGGATGAGCGCCATCTCGTCGGCCTCGCCCCCCGATGATCCGACGAGGGACTCCTCCTCGGCGGCGAGGGCCGCGATATCGCCCGCCGCCACCTCGGACGCCCGGGCCGAGCGCACCTTGCGCGGCGCCGGGGCACCGCTGTCCGCTGCGCCCCCCGCCTGCACGATCGCGTCGACGAGCTCCGCCTTGCGCAGACGGCTGATCGACTTCACTCCGAGCGCGCTCGCGATCTGGGAGAGCTGCTCGCGGTCCTTGCCGTCCAACTGGGAACGGTCGAAGGTCTGGGTCATCGGTACTCCTCCCGGCCGGGCGGAATCGAGCCCGCGGCCGGAGCGTGGAATCAAGGGAACCCTCGGAAGACGGTCCGGGGGAACTCGAAGGTCACACCTCGTTCGGAGGTGACACCCCGGAGGTCACACCGGGCGCCCGCTCCCCGCCGGACGTGCGCAACGGCGCACCGGTGGGGTCTCGAGAGTGGGTTTACCCTACACCATCTCCGGTCGGCCCGAAACCACCACCGACGACCGGCCCATCCCGGCCGACGAGTCGCCCCATCAGGGCGTGGCCGGGCGCCGGCGGGCACGCCGCCGTCGATGGCTCGGTGTACTCGCCGCCGGGGCCGTCAACCTGCGAGTCGAAGAGCAGGTACGGCACCGAATCGGCGCTGTGGGTCCGGATATCGCACGGCGTCGCGTGATCGGGCATCAGCAGGATGCGGTACGGCTCCCCCGCCCCGTCGAGCGCGTCGACCAGGGGACCGATGATGTCGGCGTCCCAGCGCTCGAGGGCATCGACCTTGACGTCGACGCGCCCCTGGTGACCGGCCTCATCGGTGGCCTCGACGTGCAGGAGGAAGAGATCGCGGTCCCCGAGCGACCGGAGGCACGCGTCGCGCTGGCCGACGTAGTCGTTGTCGAAGCCCGCCGTCGCGCCGGGCACGTCGACGACCTCGAGGCCCGAGAGCACACCGAGGCCCCGGACGAGGTCCACCGCCGACGACATCCGCCCCTCGACGCCGTAGGTGGCCGCGAAGTTCGGCAGCGCGGGCCGCACGCCCTGACCCCAGAGCCAGATCTGCGTGGCCGCGCACCCCACGCCCGCCGCCGCGTCGAGTACGACCGGACGCGACGCATCCATGAGCGCCCGCAGGCGCGGTGCCGCCGGACCCTCAGGGAGCACCGCCGGTCGGCCGGTGAGGTCGTGCGGCGGGACGCATTCGGCTTCGGCCCACTCGGCGGGCACGACGCACAGGTGCCGGTACTCGACCCCGGGATGGAAGCGGACGCCGTCCCGGCCGCCACCGAGACTCGCCTCGAGCGCGGCCACCACGACGTGACTCTGGGTGTCGGTCGGATGCCCGGCTGCGAAGTCGACCATGAGCGGCGGGTCGTCGTCGGAGACGGTCACCAGGTTGCAGCGGTAGGCGACCTCGTCGGCTCCGAGCTCGACACCCATGGCCGCAGCCTCGATCGGGGCCCGACCGGTGTGGTAGCGGGCGGGGTCGTACCCGAGGATCGCCATGTTGCCCACGTCGCTCCCGGGCGGCAGGCCCGGCGGGATCACCGCGGCCCGACCGACCTCGGCCCGACGGGCCAGCGCCGCGAGCCGCGGCATCCGTGCCGCTTCGAGCGGCGTGCGCCCCCCGAGCTCGGGGAGGGGCACGTCGGCACAGCCGTCGGGGACGAGCACCACGTACTTCATCGGTCCGGCAGTGTAGGGAAGGGGTCGCGGCCGTACGCTGTCGCCGTGGTCCGACGCACCGTGCGCACCGGCTTCGCCGTGCTGGTCGCGACGACGGCCGTGCTCGCGAGCGCCTGTGGCGACGCGTCCGACCCCGAACGCGTCACCCGACCGACCCCCGGATCGACGGGAACGCCGACCACCGGCCCGGCCCGGGAGGTCCCGACGCTCACGCCGGCCGTGATCGCACGTGATCTCGCCTCTCCGGTCGCGGTCGCCTGGCGGACCGGCGACGACCGCACCTTCGTCGCCGAGCAGGACGGACGGGTCATTGCGGTCAGAAACGAAGGTCGCACCGCCCGCGAGTCGGTGCTCGAGTTCGACGTCGCGAGCGGGGGGGAGCAGGGACTCCTCGGCCTCGCCTTCTCCGCCGACGGCGCGACCCTCTTCACGCACTCCACCGACCCCGAGGGCGACACCCGGATCGACGCCTGGAGGATGCGCGGCCGCCGCGCCGATCCCGCCACGCGCCGCCTGCTCCTCACCGTCGACCAGCCCTACGCGAACCACAACGGCGGATCGATCGTCGTTGCCGCCGACGGTCGGCTCTGGATCGGCCTCGGCGACGGCGGCGGGGCGGGCGACCCCGAGGGCAACGCCCAGGACCCCACCTCGCTGCTCGGGAAGATCGTGCGACTCGACCCGGCAGCCGTGAGGCCCCGCCCCGAGATCGTCATGACCGGCCTCCGCAACCCCTGGCGCTTCTCCTTCGACCGGACAACGGGTGCGATCTGGATCGGCGACGTCGGCCAGTCCGAACGCGAGGAGATCGACACCGCCCCGGCCGGCGCCACCGGCATCAACTGGGGCTGGGACCGCCGCGAAGGTGACCGGGCGTTCGAGGGACCGCCGCCGCCCGGCGCACGTGGCCCGATCCTCGCCATCCCCCACGGCCCGGCGTGCTCGGTGATCGGCGGCTACGTGTACCGGGGGCGGGCCGAGCCCGCGCTCGTCGGGCGCTACGTGTTCGGCGACTACTGCGATCCGGCGATCCGCTCGTTCGCGATTGCCGACGATCGCGCCGTCGACATCCGAGGGGTCGCCCGGATCGACGAGCTGACCTCGTTCGGCGAGGATCCCGACGGCGAGCTCTGGGCGACCTCGGGCCGCGGTGAGCTCGTGCGCCTCACCGGACGTTGAGCCCGGCCGCGCGGCTCAGCGCGCGGCCCGCTCGAGGATGAAGGAGCTCACCCGGCGGGTGACGGAGTGCGGGAGCGTCCCCGACACCGCGCCGAGCACCTTGTTGACCGCACCGGGGACGACGACCGCACGGTTGGCGGCGACGCCGTCGAGCGCGGCCCGCACCACCTCGGGCGGGTCCTGCCACAGGAAGTCGGGGACATCGGAGGCGGGGGCGGCAGCCCGGGCCTGGAACTCGGTATGGGTGAATCCCGGGCAGCACACCGTGACCGCCACACCGCTCCCCCGCAGCTCCTCGTGCACCGCCTGGGTGAAGCTCGTGACGAACGCCTTCGTGGCGCCGTAGGTGGCGTTGCGGGGACCGGGCTGGTAGCCGGCGAGCGAGGAGACGTTGAGGATGCCGCCCCGGCCGCGCTCGGCCATCGCCGCTGCGGCCGCGTGGGTGAGGCGCAGCACGGCCAGCACGTTGAGCCGGACCATGCGCTCCTCGGCTTCGACGTCGAGCGAGTGGAACGGTCCGAACGTGCCGAAGCCCGCATTGTTGACGAGCAGGTCGACAGTACGGGCCCGTTCCTCGACGGCCGCGAGCTCGGTGTCGACGGTGAGGTCGGCAGCGAGCACCTCGGCACCGACGCCGAGCGAGGCCCGCAGATCCGCGGCGAGCGCCTCGAGGCGGGCCGCGTCGCGCGCGACGAGCACGACGTCGTGGTTCCGGCGGGCCAACTGCCGGGCGAACTCCTCACCGAGCCCGGCATAGGCACCGGTCACGAGCGCAACGGGACGGGGTTCCACGGGAGCCTCCTCAGACGGCGATCGGGATGTCGGCGACGAGCCGGCTGTTCAGCACGATGCGCTGCGCCGCACTCCCCTTCGGGTGACAGGCGATGAGCGTGAGCTCCGACTCGGGTCGCTGATCGGTCACCCAGAGATCGGTCGGCTGCACGACCTGCGTGCCGGTCGCCTCATAGACACACATGCGGCCGGGAAGGGTGATCACCACCTGATCGCCGGGCTGCACCAGGTCGAGATCGTGGAACGGTCGGCTGTACGTGGTGCGATGACCGGGGAACACCGCGTTGCCGCGTTCGCACGGCCGGGCCGAGCCCGGCCAGTGGCCCGGGCCGCGGTCGAGCACCGTGAGCGTGATGCCCTCGTAGAGCGTGTGCACGAGGCCGATGCGGGGGATCTCGATGCGCCCGAACTCGACGAGGGGGGTCGGCGCGTAGGGATCGGGCGGCGGCGGCTCGGGGGTCGGGAGCACGACGGTCGTGGTGGTCGTCGAGGTCGGGGCCGCAGTGGTCGTGGTCGACGGCGCGTCGGCGCGGTCCCCGCCCCCACCGCCCCCGCAGCCCGCACCGACGAGGCCGAGCAGCGTCACCGAGACGAGCCCGGCCGCGACCACCGGACGCCGAGCCCGGATCCGCGACCGCCCTGGACTCACAGGCCGAGCTCCGAGAGCACCGCGTCGATCGACGCGTCGACCGCCGGCCGGGCCTCGATCTGGGCCACCGCCTGATTGGGGTCCTTCAGGCCGTGGCCGGTGACCGTGCACACCACGGTCTCGCCGCGGGCGACGAGCCCACCCGCCGCCGCCTTGCGGAGCCCGGCGACCGAGGCCGCCGACGCCGGCTCAACGAACACGCCCTCGGCCGCCGCCAGCGTGCGGTACGCGTCGAGGATCTCCTCGTCGGTGACCGCGCCGATGGTGCCACCCGACTCGTCGCGCGCGGCGCGGGCACCGTCGGCGCTCGCCGGGTTGCCAATCCGGATCGCGGTCGCGAGCGTCTCGGGGTGCGGAACCGGCTCGCCGTGGACGAGGGGCGCCGCACCCGCCGCCTGCCACCCGAGCATGCGGGGCCGCCGCGTGGCGAGCCCATCGGCCGCGTACTCGGAGTAGCCGCGCCAGTAGGCGGTGATGTTCCCGGCGTTCCCCACCGGGATGCAGTGCACGTCGGGCGCGTCGCCGAGCACGTCGCACACCTCGAAGGCCCCGGACTTCTGACCCTCGATCCGGTAGGGGTTGATGGAGTTCACGACCGTCACCCCACCGCGCTCGCCGAGCTCGCGCACGATGCGCAGAGCGTCGTCGAAACCGCCCCGCACCGACACCACGCGGGCGCCGTGGATCAGAGCCTGGGCGAGCTTGCCGAGGGCGACGTAGCCGTCGGGAATGATCACGGCGGCCAGCATCCCGGCCCGGGCGGCGTACGCCGCCGCGCTCGCCGAGGTGTTGCCGGTGGAGGCACAGACGACGACCTTCGCGCCGTCCTCGGCCGCCTTCGAGATCGCCACGGTCATGCCGCGGTCCTTGAACGAGCCGGTGGGATTCGCGCCCTCGACCTTCAGGAACACGCGCGCGCCGGTCTCGTCGGAGAGCCGCGGGGCCTCGACGAGGGGCGTGTTGCCCTCGAGCAGGGTGATGACCGGCGTGCGGTCGGAGACGGGCATGCGCGCCCGGTACGTCTCGATGATGCCGCGCCATCCGGTCATGCGAACCGACCCCTCACTCGTCCTCGCCGCCCACGACCCGCAGCACGGACCCGACCCGACCCACGACCTCGAGCCCGCCGATCTCGGCGATCGTCGCCCCGAGGTCGGCCTCGCGAGCGACGTGGGTCACGAAGATGAGCCGGGCGCCCTCGCCCCGACCCTCCTGGCGCACCGACTCGATCGACACCCCGTACCGCCCGAACACCCCGGTGATCGCGGCCAGGGCCCCCGGCCGATCGATGACGTCGAGGCTCACGTAGAAGCGGGACTCGGTATCGGCGATCGACGCGATCGGCCGGTCGACGAGGGCCCCGATCGTGGCGCCCCGGGCACCGGCCCGCAGGTTCTTGGCGGCGTCGATGAGGTCACCGAGGACGGCACTCGCCGTGGGGCCGCCGCCCGCACCCCGGCCGTAGAACATGAGCTGGCCGACGTTGCTGCCCTCGATGAAGACCGCGTTGAACGAGCCGCGCACCGACGCGAGCGGGTGGGCGACGGGCACCATCGCCGGGTGCACCCGGACCCCGACCGCGCCGTCGCGGGCCTCGGCCACGGCGAGCAGCTTCACGACGTAGCCGAGGTCGCCGGCCGCGGCGATGTCGTCGGCGGTGATCGCGGTGATGCCCTCGCGGTGCACGTCGTCGGCGGTGACCCGGGCCCCGAACGCGATCGACGCGATGATCGCCGCCTTCGCCGCGGCGTCGAAGCCCTCGACGTCGGCGGTCGGGTCCTGCTCGGCGTACCCCAGGGCCTGGGCCTCGGCCACCGCAGCGGCGAAGTCGCTCCCCGCTTCGGTCATGCGGGTGAGCACGTAGTTGGTCGTGCCGTTGACGATTCCCATCACCCGGCGGATGCGCTCACCGACCAGCGACTCGCGCAGCGGCCGCATGAGCGGGATGCCACCCGCGACTGCCGCTTCGAACAACAGGTCGACGCCGGCCTCGGCCGCCGCCGCGAACAGCTCGGCCCCGTGCCGGGCGAGGAGCTCCTTGTTGGCGGTGATCACCGGCTTCCCGGCCGCCAGCGCCGTCAGCACGAGCTCGCGGGCCGGGTCGATCCCGCCCACGACCTCGACCACGACGTCGACTGCGGGATCGGCGACGACCGCGGCCGCATCAGTGGTGAGCACCCCGGGCGCGAGCTCGACCGCTCGGGAGCGGCTCACGTCGCGCACCGCGACCCGGGCCACCTCGAGCCGGACCCCCGTGCGCCCGGCGACGAGATCACCGTCGTCGGCGAGCGCACGTACGAGCGCGGCCCCGACGTTGCCGCACCCCAGGATCCCCACGCGCACCGGCGCCACCTCGTTCACGGGGGACAGTCTCGCGCTCGGCCCGCCCGCTCGCCGACGAGATGCCCGGCGAGGGCCGGCAACCGGGCCGCGTCGTCCCACGTGACCACCGCCAACCGCCATCCGGCGGCGAGGAGCCGGGCCCGCCGTTCGCGGTCGACGGACCGGTTGCGGCGGCGTTCGCCCGGGTCGCGGCCGTCGCACTCCACGAGCAGCCGAACGGACGGCCAGACGAGCGAACCGGGATCCGCCGCCGCAATCGGGGGCCCGAGCACCCGCAGCGCCGCCGCGACCTCGACCTCGAGCCGCGGACCCGTGCGGGGTCCGGGACCGAGGTCGGCGACGACCCGGCGCAGGCGGGCTGCTCCCGTCCGGCCGCGCGTGCCGACCCGGTCGAGGCGCTCCAGGAGGTCGGCTCGCCGCAGGAGCCCGGCCGCCCGCGCCCGCTCGATCACCTGGGCCAGCGGGCGCTCGTCGAGCGATGCCGCGAGGTCGATGACGGTGCGGGCGGGGGCGGTGACGCGCAACCCGGCCACCTCGGCGATGTCGGTGGCGGCGAGCTCGCGTCGCGTGCGCCGGACGATCACCCCCGGTGCGGTCGCGGCCCGACCCACCGGCACGATCACCTCGGGCGAGCCGGTCGGCGGCAGCAGCCGCCACAGCGCCGCGGCGCTCGTGTGCGAGAGCGCACCGTGCGGCGCGGCCCACAGCGCCGCTGCGGCGAGCTCGGTGAGCGGTGTGGGCGCCCGTCGCGCCTCGGCGTAGACCGACGGGAGGATGCGTCGCCACACACCGGTGCGCAGCCGACGATCGATGCCGCCGACCGAGTAGCCGGCCGCGACGGCCTGCGCGCGCGTGACGACGCCGTGCTGTCCGGCCAGGAGCGCGCCGATCGCCCGATCGGGCTGAAGACGGGACTCGTCGAGTGGCATCGCTCTCCCCCCGGGGCAGCAGTTCGCGGACTCGGGGGAAGAGCAGGAGGGCGATGCCGCGGTCGAACCTACAGATCGAGGTCCCGACTGACAAGCATCTCGTCGGTCTCGCGCCGAACGACCGCTCGGGCCGCACCGTCGCGCAGGAAGACGACGGGCGGTCTCCCTACCTTGTTGTAGGTAGACGCCATCGAGTGGCCGTACGCGCCCGTCACCGGAGTGACGAGGAGGTCACCGACGGTGACATCGGCGGGGAGATGCGCATCGCGCACCACGACGTCGCCTTGCTCGCAGTGCTTGCCGACGATCGTCGCGAGCAACGGCCTCGCCGCCGTCGCCCGGGTCGGCACGAACGCTTCGTAGCGCGCGCCGTAGGTGACGGGCCGCGGGTTGTCGCTCATCCCCCCGTCGACCGCGACGTACGTGCGGATGCCGGGGATGTCCTTCACCGTGCCGATCGTGTACAGCGTGAACCCGGCGGGGCCCGCGATCGAGCGCCCGGGCTCGACCATCACCCGCGGCCGCGACCGCACCCCGGCGTCGACCAGCGCCGAGTCGACGGCGGGCAGCAGCGCCGCCGCGTAGTCGGCGACGGTCGGCGGATCGTCGTCGGGCAGGTAGCGGATGCCGAGGCCACCGCCGAGATTGAGCTCGGCGACCGTCGTGTCCGCCTCCGCCTCGATCGCGGCTACGAGGCCGACCATCCGCTCGACCGCCCGCCCGAACGCGTCGAGCCGGAAGACCTGCGAACCGATGTGGCAGTGGATGCCCGCGAAGTCGAGCGCGCCGTGGGCGATGACCCGCCGGACCGCAGCGAGCGCCTCGCCACTGTGGAGACCGAAGCCGAACTTGGAATCCTCGCCGCCGGTCTCGATGTACTCGTGGGTGTGTGCCTCGACCCCCGGACGGACGCGCACCTGCACCCGGGGCGGTGCTGCGCCGGCCGCGACGAGGGTCTCGAGTCGCGTGATCTCGGCGTCGGAGTCGACGACGATGCGACCCACCCCGGCGGCGAGTGCGGCTTCGAGCTCGGCCGTCGACTTGTTGTTGCCGTGGAAGACGATCCGGTCGGCCGGGAACCCCGCCCGCAACGCGACGAAGAGCTCGCCGCCCGTCGCCACGTCGAGGTCGAGACCCTCCTCGGCGACGAGCCGGGCCATCGCGGTGCAGAGGAACGCCTTGCTCGCGTACGCCGCGCCGCCCGGGAACGCGTCCCGGTACTCGGCGCAGCGCCGCCGCAGCTCCGCTTCGTCGTACACGAAGCACGGCGTGCCGAACTCGGCGGCGACCGCGGCGAGCTCCACCCCGGCGACGCTCACCCGTCCGGCGGCATCGATCCGGGCCGAGGCCGGGAGCAGCGACGGGTCGAACGGCGCGCTCACGGCGCGTCGGAGTCGTCGTCGTCGAGCCGGGACATCTCGTCGGGGGCGCGCACGCCGAGGAGCCCGAGCGCGGCGGCGAGCCCGATCCGGCACGCCTCGACGAGCCAGAGCCGGGCCTGGGTCGCGGCATCGTCGTCGGTGAGGACGCGGACGTCGCGGTAGAAGCCGTGGAACGCGCGGGCGAAGTCACGCACCCACGTGGAGATCTTCTGCGGGGCGCGCAGGTCGGCCGCCTCGGCCACGACGTCGGGATAGACGGCGAGGGCCCGCAGCAGCTCCACCTCGCGTTCGTGCACGAGCGGCGCCAGGTCGACTCCGTCGAGCGGACGCCGGATCACACCCTCCGCTGCGGCCCGCCGGGCGATCGACATCACCCGGGCGTGCGCGTACTGCACGTAGTAGACGGGATTGTCCATCGAACGGCTCGCCACCGCCTCGAGGTCGAACGTCATCGGCGATTCGATGCCCTGGAGCAGGAAGGTCATGCGGGCGACGTCGGGGTCGACCTCGTCGAGGAGATCGGCGACCGTGACGATCGTGCCCGCCCGCTTCGAGATCTTCACCTCGGTGTCGCCCTTCACGATCCGGACGAACTGACCGAGCAGCACCTCGGGCTCACCGGCCGGGAAGCCCAGCGCCTCGAGCCCCGCCTGGAGCGACTTCACCTGCCCGTGGTGGTCGGCCCCCCAGATGTCGATGAGGTGGTCGAAGCCGCGGGCGAACTTGTCGCGGTGGTACGCCAGGTCGTTGCAGAGGTAGGTGGTCGAGCCGTCGGAGCGCACGAGCACCCGGTCGCGCGGGTCGCCGAAATCGCTCGACCGCAGCCAGCGGGCACCCTCGTGGTCGTAGGTGCGCCCGGCACCGTCGAGGATCCCGAGCACCGCGGCGACGTCGCCCCGCTCGTGCAGCACCCGCTCGGAGAACCAGGTGTCGAACTCGACGCCGATCCGGCCGAGATCGTCACGCAGTCCGGCGACGATCTCGCGGTAACCCCACTCGCAGGCAACGTCGGGATCGACGTCGTCGCCCAACTCGGCCCGCAGGCGGCTCGCCATCTCGACGAGGTACTCGCCCTGGTACCCGCCCTCGGGCGGTTCCTCGCCGCGGTAGCGGGCGTGGAGCGAATCGCGGAAGGTGCGCAGTTGGTTGCCCGCGTCGTTCAGGTAGTACTCGCGGTGGACCTCGGCCCCCCGGGCCGCGAGGAGGTTCGCAATGGCATCGCCGACCGCGACCCACCGACCACCCCCGGCGTGGAGCGGCCCGGTCGGGTTGGCCGACACGAACTCCAGGTTGATGCGGCGTCCGGCCAGCGCCGACGAGCGGCCGAAGGCGTCGCCGGCGACGACGAACTCGCGGAGCAGCGCGCCGAGCCACGTGGGGGCGAGGGTGATGTTCACGAAGCCGGGCGGGGCGACGTCGACGGCGGCCACGTGGGCGACCCCGGCGGCGGCGAGCGCGTCCCGGATCCGGCCGGCCACCTCGAGCGGTGGCGAACCGACCCGCTTGGCGAGTTGCAGCGCCACGTTGGTCGACCAGTCGCCGTGCTCGGGATTGCGAGGCGGCTCGACGACCACCCCGGATTCGGGCACGGGCAGGCCCGCAGCCGCGAGCGCCTCGAGCAGGGCGGAACGGAGGTCGTCGCGGATCATCGGGGTCGCCGAGCGTACCGGCCGCACAGTTCCGGCCTCCGGTCCCGTTCGCGCGCTCCGCACCCGGTATGCTGCGCAGCGCGGTGATTCCCGGTCGCCCGCACCGGGAAGCATCCTCGGAGGGCCGGAGCGGCCACGGCATGCTTCGACCCGGCGACACCCCGACCGTCGACCCGGCCGGAACCGCTCGCAACCGGGGGCCGACGACCGGTGGGACCACTCGACCGGTGCGGGAAGGAGTTGCGGGCGAGGGAATTGCGGGCGAGGGAATCGGGCGACGTAATGGGTACGGATGCGGGTACTGATGCAACGGTGAGCGAGGAGATCGATTCGTTGGAGGTTGCGCCGGAGACCGAGGCCACACCGTCGACCGACGGTGCCCGAGGCAATCTCCGCGTCGTGCGGGCGCTCGCAGGCGCCACCGCCGACCTCGCCGAATCCGGCCTCGGCATCATCTACGAGGCGCTCGACGGACTCGTCGCCCGCTACGGGCTCGACGACGCCGCCGCCGTCGTCGACGTCGCCGGTCTCGGTCGGCAGGTCTTCCGGGCCGGGCGCCGCCCCATCGACCTCGACGACGACTCGCTCCTCTGCGCCGAGCCGGGCTGCTACACGCGCCCGAACGTCGACGACCCCGGCTTCGACCGCTCGCTCCTCCTCGCGCTCTGCGCCCTCGCGCTGCGCACCGATGCTCTGCGCTACGAGTCGGGGCACGACCCGCTCACCGGACTCCACGACCGGCGCTGCTTCGACCGACTCCTCGACAGCGCCGTGGCCCGCAGCGTCCGGTACGGGTGGGCCTTCACCCTCGTGCTGATCGACCTCGACGATCTGAAGGCCATCAACGACTCGCGCGGGCACCTCGCCGGCGACGATGCACTCCGAGCCCTCGGCGCCCGCTTCGCCCGCGCTCTGCGCTTCGGTGACGACGCCGCCCGCATCGGCGGCGACGAGTTCGCGGTGATCCTCCCCGGGGCCGTGCCCGGCCTCGTGCCCGGCCTGCTCGCCCGGATCCGCGACGCCGGCGACGACCACCGGGCCTGCCCGTCGTTCTCGTACGGCATCGCGAGCTGCCCGACCGACGGCACCTCCCGCGACGAGCTCGTCCGGATCGCCGACGAGCGCCTCTACGCGGCGAAGGCGCACCGATGACCGTCGCCGCCGAGCGACCCGGTCCGGCCACCGCTACCGCGCTCGACGACCTCGAGTTCGAGCTGCGTCGCCTCCCCGGCGTGCGCGCCGTCGGCTTCACCACGACCGTCGACCTCCTCCTCGTCCGCATCCACGTCGACGGGGACGCCGCCGCTCCCGACCTGCCGACCACGGCGGCGCGCCTCGCCGTCCGCCGGGCCGACCGGCCGATCGCCATCGAGCTCGTCCGCCCGGGCGCCCGGTCCGCGTCGGCGCTACCGACGCAACCCGCACCGGTGGCGTCCACCGAGTCGACGGAGTCGACCGCACGACCGCGGCTCCTCGCCGTGCTCGCCTTCCCCGAGACCGACGAGATCGAGGTGCACCTCGCCCATGCCGGTCGGCGGGTCGTGGGACGCGCCCGAGCCGGTGGCGGCCTCGCCGCGGCGGCCGAAGCGACCGCCGCCGCGCTCCACGAACTCGACGGCCGGACCCGGGCGCGGGTGCGCTGGGCTCGCATCCTCGACGACGACCGGGACGACCGGGACGACCGGGTGGCCGTTGCCGTCGCCATCGATCAGGGCGACGGCGAGACGAGCCTCGGGCTCGCCGCGGGGTCGAGCCCGATCGACGCGGCCGCCCGCTCGGCGCTCGACGCCTGTAACCGCCGCTTCACCCGCCCCTGAGCGATCGGGCCCGCCGGTCGGCGGGCGGCTTCAGCCCGCGAGGCCGGCGTCGAGCCGCTCGACCGCCTCGACGTACTCCTCCACGAGCCCGAACATGACGTCGCGCACGCTCCGCACCTCGTTCATGCGCCCCACGATCTGACCGACGGGCGCGAACGCCAGGTCCTTACGGCCAGAGCGCACGATCCGGGCGTTCGCCTCCGACGTGAGGATGTTCTGGAGGGGCATGCCGAGCGGCCCCGGACCCTCGGGATCGGCCCAGGCGTCGGTCCAGGCGTTGCGCAGCATCCGCGCCGGCTTGCCCGTGTAGCAGCGCGACCGGACGGTGTCGGCCGAGGTCGCGTCGAGGTACGCGCCGAGCACCGCCGGCGAGCTGTCACTCTCGGCCGTGGTCAGCCAGATCGAGCCGAGCCACACCCCCTGGGCGCCGAGGGCGAGCGCCGCGGCGATCTGGCGGCCGGTGCCGATGCCGCCCGCGGCGAGCACCGGGGCCGGGGCGATTGCGTCGACCGCCTCGGGCACGAGGACCATGGTCGAGATCTCGCCGGTGTGCCCACCCGCCTCGTAGCCCTGGGCCACGACGACGTCGACCCCGTTCGCCACGTGACGCTGGGCGTGCACCGCGCGCCCGGCGAGCGCGGCGACCTTCACCCCGTGGGCGTGGGCCCGCTCGATGACGTCGGGCGGCGGCGATCCGAGCGCGTTCGCGATCAGGGCGATCGGATGCGCGAGCGCGATGTCGACGTGCCGCTGGGCCACGTCGTCGGTCCAGCCCAGCACCCCGTGCGGCTCGGCCCCCTCGGGCAGGGCGGGGAGATCGAAGCGCTCGATGAGCTCGTCGACGTAGCCCCAGTGGGCGGCGTCGATCAGCGAGCGGATCTGGTCGAGCATCTCGGCCGGGTCGGCGCCGTGCACATCGACCGCCTTCTGCGGCATCACGGTGTCGACGCCGTACGGCTTGCCCCCGACGTGCTCGTCGATCCAGTCGAGCTCGACCTCGAGCTGCTCGGGGGTGAAGCCGACCGCGCCGAGCACACCGAGCCCGCCCGCCCGACTCACGGCGGCCACCACGTCACGGCAGTGACTGAAGGCGAAGATCGGGTACTCGATCCCGAACTCGTCACACAGAGGGGTGTGCATGCGCAGTCCTTTCCGCCGGGCCCGGGGAACGTTCGCGCCCCGACCGCGCGCGAACCGTACCCGTGCCGGACCGGACCCGCCGCCGGGTCCGGGCCGGACGGTACGCTGACGGACTCACGGATGCGCGGGGTCACCCGCCTTCCGCCCCGCCCTCGTAGCTCAGGGGATAGAGCATCGGCCTCCGGAGCCGTGTGCGCAGGTTCGAATCCTGCCGAGGGCGCTCGTCGATCGGCCTCAGGCCGACGCCACCGCCAAGGCGAGGCCCGCGGCCAGCGGCGGCAGCACCAGCGCCGACACCGCGTACCGAGCCGCCGAACGCCGTGACGCCGCGTCGCCCCGGCCGAGGAGCACCGTGAGGAAGGCGAAGGCGGAGAGGGTCGTGAAGCCCCCGCACAGCCCGGCCCCGATCACCACGACGGCGTCGCGCCCGAGCCCGTGCGCCCGGGTGAGACCGACGACCGCGCCGAGCACCGCCGAGCCGATGACGTTGATCGCGAGCACGGCGGCGGCGCGCCGCCCGGGCCCGGCCCCGGCCGCCCCCGTGATCGCGTGACGGCCGATTGCACCGATCGCGCCCGCCGCGGCCAGCGCGACGATCAGCACCGATCCGCCCCCGTGGCGGCCACGCCCCGGCCGGAACGTGGCGACGAGACGCGCCACGCCGCGGCGCACGTCGCGAGCCCGCCGATCACCGAGGCCAGCAGGTAGACACCCGCGACCGCCGGTCGTCCGGCATCGACGAGCAGCACCGTCTCGACCGCCAGACCCGAGAACGTGGTGAACGCGCCCAAGAAGCCGGCCGAGACCGCCAGCGGCGCGGGCGAGGTCGCGTCGGCGAGCCCGCGTGCGGCGAGCGCGCCGATGAGCGCCGCCCCGAGGAGGTTCACCGCCAACGTCGCCCACGGGAACGTGCCGCCGTCCGCTGGATGGATGCGCACCGCGCCGTAACGGGCCAGGGTTCCGACCGCACCCCCGACCCCCACGACGACGAAGGTCACGACCGACCGTCGGCTCACGGGCGGTCGATCTCCACCAGGCCGGCGCGTGATCGCGTCCCCACGATGGCCGCGACCCGGGTGCGCACCGCCGCCCGGGTGGCCCGCGCCGCGCGCACGGCATCGGGACGGGCCGCATCGGTCCGGTCGAACCACTGGTACGCCCGCAACCGGGCCAGGTCGTGACCCCACGAGACCGCGACCGGCGCAGCGAGCGCACCGGCGGCGACGACCGCAGTGGCGCGGGCCCGGCCGATCCGCCGGGCGAGTACCGATCGCTCGACCGCCCAGACCACCGGGCTCACCACGGTGGCACCGACCCCGAGCACGGTGAGGCGCCATCCGGGCCGCCGCACCCGCCTCTGCGCGCCGGACATGAGCGCCAGCGTCGGCGCGTTGGCAACAGCCCCGATCGCGGCGACCGGAGCCCCGACCGCGACCCGGACCCGGCGCCGGACCCGATCCACGACGGGGGGCGGCGCGAGCACCGGCACCGCCCGCGCCGGATCGAGCCCGAGGTCGGCGAGCGCCGCTCCGTGGCCGGCGACCTCGGAGGCCAGCGCGCCGAAGGTCGCGCCCGTCTCCCCGCCGTCATGCTCGACCGCCCGACTGAGCGCGCGCCGGAGCACGTTGCGGCGCGCGAGGGCCACGTCGTCGGGGTGGTCGGCGTCGTCGGCGAGGGCCAACCCGGCGGCGCGATCGATGAGCGCCGCGACCCTCTCGGAGGGATCGTTGACCGTGACGGTCGCGAGTCGCTCACCGAGCTCGGCGGTGAGGCCGCGCACGGCGGTGGCCTCGTCGACCCGCGCCCGTTCGACCCAGTCGTCGACCTCGATCGGCTCGCCGACGTGGAGCTCCGCGACGTTCGCGAACAGCCCGCCCGAGTCGTAGACGAGACCGACGGGGACCACCACCGTGCCCCTCACCCCGGCGTGGACCGCGGCACCGAGCGCGATGCGGGCCACCCCCGTCCGCAGCGGGAGCAACGCCGGACCGTCGTGCATCTCCCCTTCCGGGAACACGGCGAGGTGGTCGCCCGCTGCGAGCGCAGTGGAGCACTCCGCGAACATCTGCTCGTTGCGGGCCGGATCGCCGTCGCGTCGCCGGTGGACCGGCAGCACGCTCGCGAATCGGAACAGCGCGCGCACCGGGGCGTACCGCAGCCAGGTCGCGGTCGCAAGGAAGCGCGGGAAGCGGGGCGCGAAGGCGACGATCACCGCCACATCGGCCATCGCGTTCGTGTGATTGGCGGCGAGGATCACCGGCCGTTCGACCGGAATGCGCTCGAGGCCGGTCACATCGACCCGCCGCAGGAGCACGCGGAGGGCGGTCCGAGCCCAGCCCTGCAGGATGCGGGCCGCCGGCCGCTCTCTCGGCATGCGTCTCCTCTCCCCGGTCGCCGCCGAAGCGGATGGTACGCGGCATCCCGACCCGGGCCACCCGCTCACGCTCAGTGAGCCCCGACCGGTTCCCGATCGATCGGGTCGACGGGTCGGGTGGAACTCACCCGGGCGCGGCACCCACGCCCGCGGCGCGCAGGGCCCGCGCCCGGATGTCGCCCGCGGTCGGCGAACCGACGAGCGACCTCGGCCAGAGCCGCTCGACGAGCACCACGTTCACCTCGGCTGCGTAGAGCAGCACGCGGCACTGGAGCGCGATCCACAGCAGGAGGCCGATCACGAGCGCGAACGCGCCGTAGGTGGGGCTCATCTGAGCGAGTACCCGGGTGACGTAGAGCGCCCCGACCGACTGCAGCGCCTCCCAGCCCACGGTCGCCACCGTGGCGCCGGGCAGCACCGCACGCCAACCGAGCGGGCGCGCGGTCAGCACCCGAAACACGATCGAGAAGATCGCCAGGTCGACGACGAGCCGAGCCCCGACCGCCGCGACCCGCACCGGGGCGCCGAACGCCGCGTTGCGGGCGACGAGCCAGTCGAGCGCAGCCCCGGCGAGAATCGCCGCGCCGAGC
>JBJSXF010000067.1:0-37039 GCA_046086225.1 Actinomycetota bacterium
CTTCACGAGGACCCGCCCGCGGGCCTCGAGCGCACCGAGCAGGAGGGTGCGCAACTGCTCCATCGCCTTGCGCTTGGCCGGATCGGCCGCCGCGGCCGGATTGGCCACGAGCTCGGTGTAGGAGATGAGGATGGTGTCGAGGATCCGCAGACCGGCGGCTCGCAGCGCCCGGCCGGTCTCGGTGAGATCGACCACGACATCGGCGATGTCGGGGATCTTGGCTTCGGTGGCCCCGTACGAGAGGGAGATCCGGGCGTCGACCCCGTGACGATCGAGGAACCGTCGGGTCAGACCGGGATACTCGGTCTGGACCCGCACCCCCGCCGGGAGGTCGGCGACCGACTGCCAGGGCGCGTCGTTCGCGACCGCGAGCACGATCCGGGTCGGGCGGGCCGACTCCTTCGAGTAGTGCAGCTGGGCGAGGGTCTCGACCTCGGAGTCGGTCTCGTCGATCCAGTCCCGGCCGGTGATCCCGATGTCGAAGAGCCCGTCGGCGACGTAGCGCGGGATCTCCTGCGGCCGCAGGATCCGCACCTCGGCGACCCGGGGATCGTCGACGTCGGCCCGGTAGTCGACCGAGGACGAGCGCACGACGGCGAGATCGGCGTCGGCGAAGAGCTGGAGCGTCGCACGCTCGAGCGATCCCTTGGGCAGCACGACGCGCAACATCGAGGCGTCAGGGTAGTCGCCGGCCCCCGCCCCGGCGGCGGAGTTCGGAATCGTCGCGACGCCCGATGCGGGCCGGGGCCGGGCCCCGGGACCGCTCAGGGGAGCGCGCGCAGCAGCGTCACCATCTCGATCGCGGTGGCCGCCGCTTCCTCGCCCGCGTGGCCCTTCCGGCCGCCGAGCCGATCGTCGGCCTGGACGTGGTCGTCGACGGTGAGTACCCCGAAGATGACCGGGACGCCCGTGTCGAGCGCGGCCCGGGTGATCCCGCTCGCCGCCTGGCCCGCCACGTGCTCGAAGTGGGCGGTCTCACCCCGGATCACCGCGCCGAGGCAGATGACCGCATCGACGGCCCCCGAAGCCGCGAGTCGCTTGGCCACCAAGGGCAGCTCGTACGCGCCGGGCACCCGGGCCACGTCGACCGATGCGGCCCCGTGATCGGTGAGCACCCGCTCGGCTCCGGAGAGGAGCCGGTCGGTGACGTCGCGGTTGAAGCGGGCGACGACCACCCCGAAGCGCATCCCGGTCGCGTCGAGGGGGCCGTCGTGGGCGACGTACTCCCCCATCAGGCGCTCCCGCCGTCGTCACCCGCTCGGGGCTCGAGGTCGAGGAGATGCCCGAGCTTCTCCTGCTTCGTGCGCAGGTAGGCGATGTTCTCGGCGTTGGGCTCGATCTGCATCGGGACCCGCTCGACGATCTCGAGTCCGTAGCCCTCGATGCCGCCGTACTTGGCCGGGTTGTTCGTCATGAGCCGCATGGTCGTGATCCCGAGGTCGACGAGCATCTGCGCGCCGATGCCGTACTCGCGGGAATCGGCGGGGAAACCGAGCTCGAGGTTCGCCTCGACCGTGTCGCGTCCCTCGTCCTGCAGGCTGTAGGCCCGCAACTTGTGACCGAGGCCGATGCCCCGACCCTCGTGACCGCGCAAGTAGACGACGACGCCGTGCCCCGCGGTCGCGACCCGCTCGAGCGCCGCGTCGAGCTGCACGCCGCAGTCGCACCGCAGCGAGCCGAAGACGTCACCGGTGAGGCACTCGGAGTGGACCCGCACGAGCACCTCGGCGTGCCCGGCGACCTCACCCCGCACGAAGGCGAGGTGCTCGGTGCCGTCGAGGAGCGACTCGAACACGTGAGCGGTGAAGTCGCCGTAGCGGGTCGGGATGCGGGCCTCGGAGACCCGCCGCACGAGCTTCTCGCGGTGGCGGCGGTACCGGATGAGATCGGCGATCGTGACGAGCACGAGGCCGTGCTCCGCCGCGAAGCGCTCCAACTCCGGCATCCGCTGCATCGTGCCGTCGTCGTTGACGATCTCGGCGAGCACCCCGGCCGGGAAGCACCCGGCGGCCCGGGCCAGGTCGACGGCCGCCTCGGTGTGACCCGCTCGCTTCAGCACCCCACCGTCGCGGTAGCGGAGCGGGAAGATGTGACCGGGGCGGGCGAGATCGGCCGGGGCGGTCGTCGGGTCGAGCATGGCGTGGATCGTCAGGCTGCGGTCAGCGGCCGAGATGCCCGTGGACACCCCGGTGCGGGCGTCGACCGACACCGTGAACGCCGTGCGCTGACCCTCGGTGTTCTCGGCGCCGGCGACCATGAGCGGCAACTGGAGGTCGTCGAGTCGCGGCCCCTCCATCGGGAGGCAGATCACCCCGCTCGTCCACCGGATCATGAACGCCATCTTCTCGGGGGTCATCTTCTCGGCCGCGATGATGAGGTCGCCCTCGTTCTCGCGGTCCTCGTCGTCGACCACCACGACGAAGTCGCCGGCGGCAACCGCGGCGATCGCCCGCTCGACATTGTCGAACGTCACTGCGCACTCCGATCCGGGAGCAGACGCTCCACGTACTTCGCGACCGTATCTGCCTCCAGGTTCACGACGGCGCCCTCGCCCCGGGCCCCGAGCGTCGTCACCGCCAGCGTGTGGGGAATCACCGCGATCGAGAATCCGTCGGGCGCCACGGCAGCCACGGTCAGGCTGATGCCGTCGACCGTCACCGAGCCCTTGTGCACGACGTAGCGCAGTACCTCCGGCGGGGCGGTGAACCCCATGACCACGGAACCGTCGGGCTGCGCCACCCGGGACCGGACCGCACCGGTGGCGTCGACGTGGCCCTGGACGAGGTGCCCGCCGAGGCGGTCGGCGAGGCGGAGCGGCCGCTCCAGATTCACCCGGTCGCCGGAGCCGAGCCCACCGAGGTTCGTGCGGGCGAGCGTCTCGGGCACCGCGTCGCAGGTGAACGAGCCGGCGTCGAAGCCGGTCACCGTGAGGCAGCAGCCGTTCACCGCGATCGAGGCGCCGAGGGTGACATCGTCGAGGACGACGGCGGCGCCGATCTCGAAGGTCACCCCACCGTCCCGGGCCCGAACTGCTCGGACGACCCCCGTCTCCTCCACGATTCCGGTGAACATCAGCCCTCCCCGGGCGCAGACGAGTACTCGAGTCGCACATCCTCGCCCACCGACCGGACGCTGCGCAGCCCGAGCCGCGGCGCAGCCGCGAGCGACGCCGGGCCCGGCCCCGGGAAAGCCGGGCGACCATCCGGTCCGAGGACCACCGGGGCGACGTACGCGACGATCCGGTCGGCCAAGCCCGTGGCGAGCACGGATCCGATCACCTCGCCGCCGCCCTCCACCAGGGCGTGGAGCACCCCTCGCTCCCCGAGCAACGCGAAGACCGCCGCGGGGTCGACGCCCCGCTCCGCGGCGGCGACGGTCGCCACGGCCGCCCCGGCCCGCCGCCAGCCGCTCACCGCCGTCGCGGGCGCCGCCGTCGTGGTCACCACCAGGGTGGGCGCCGTGCCGTCGAAGAGCGGGCCGAGCGCGGGCACCCGCCCCCGACCGTCGAGGAGCACCCGCGTCGGTGCCACCGTCGGCGGCTCGGCCACCTCCCGCACGGTGAGCGCCGGGCGGTCGGCGAGCGCGGTGCCCGAACCGATCACGATCGCCTGGACATCGGCCCGGAGCTCATGGGCGTCGGCTCGGGCCTCGGCACCGGTGATCCACCGGGAGGAGCCGTCGGCCGCCGCGATGCGCGCGTCGAGGCTCATCGCCGTCTTCACGGTGACGAACGCCCGGCCCGTGCGCCGGTGGTGCAGATAGGGCCCGAGGTCGTCGGCCACTCCCCCGGCGCCGACCCCGACGACTACATCGATCCCGGCCGCCCGCAGGCGCGCCTCGCCCCGACCGGCGACACGCGGATCGGGGTCGGGGCAGGCGACGACCACGCGCCCGATCCCCGCCGCGATGAGCGCCTCGGTGCACGGCGGCGTGTTCCCGTGGTGATCACAGGGCTCGAGGGTCACATACGCCGTGGCCCCCCGGGCTGCGGCCCCGGCGACGGCGAGCGCGGCCGGCTCCGCGTGGGGACCGACCGGATGCGGACCCGTGGCCCCCTCGCCGACGACCGTGCCGTCGCGCACGATCACGCACCCGACGGCGGGCCACGGGGCCGTGCGCCGACGCGCCGAGCGCCCGAGCGCGGCGGCCCGGCCCATCAGGGCTGCATCGGGCCCGTCGTCGTGCACCTGGTCGTGTCCGGTCATGATCCTCCGCCGACCCGGCCGGGCGCGGGGCCGGAGCGTAACCCTGCCCGGCCGGGGAGGCCCGACCCGGGTCGACCGCCGATCAGTGCGGCCGGCCACCGGCGAGGAGATCGAGCGCGTGGCCGACGACCGGCAGCACGACCTCGAGCCCCTCGATCGCGCCGCTCGCCGAGCCCGGGAGGTTGCACACGAGGCTGCGCCCCACCGTGCCTGCCTCCGCGCGCGACAACATGCCGAAGCCGCGACCGTCGGCGTCGCTCGCCCGCCGGATCGCCTCGGGGATCCCGGGCGCCGGCCGCTCGATCACGGCCCGGGTGCCTTCGGGGGTGAGATCCCGAGGCCCGAAGCCCGTACCGCCCGTCGTGACGACCAACCCCGCGAACCCGGCGCACAGTTCGCGCAGGGCCTCGGCCACCGCATCGATGCCGTCGGCGCAGACCCGATGCTCCACGACGTCGTAGTCGGCGGCGGCGAGACGCTCCACGAGCGCCCGACCGCTGCGGTCGTCACGGACGCCGGCCGCGACCCCGTCGCTGACCGTGAGCACCTTCGCCCGCAGGCTCACGGACGCGCCGCGCCGGTGCGAATCGCCCGGGCCGCGGCGAGGGGGTCGTCGGCTCCGAAGATCCCGGTGCCCGACACGAGGATGTCGACCCCGGCGTCAATGGCGAGGTGCGCGTTGGCGGGCTTGATGCCGCCGTCGATCTCGATCTCGACCGCGAGCGACCGACTGTCGATCTCGTGCCGGGCCGCCCGCACCTTGTCGAGCACCTCGGGCATGAACGGCTGGCCGCCGAACCCGGTGCGCACGCTCATCACCAGCAGGAGATCGATATCGGCGAGGTAGGGCGCGACCGCGGCGTAGGGGGTCTCGGGCTCGAACGACAGGCCGACCCGAAGGCCCAGGTCACGGATGTGCGTGATGAGCGAACTCGGATCGCCGAGCTCGACGTGCACGGTGATGCCGTCGGCGCCGGCTTCGGCGAACGCCTCGAGCAGCGTGCCCGGGTTGTCGATCATGAGGTGACAGTCGAAGAAGAGGTCGGTGTGCTTGCGCAGCGATTTCACGACCGGCGGTCCGATCGAGAGGTTGGGCACGTAGTGACCGTCCATGCAGTCGACGTGCAGGAGGTCGGCCTCGGGCGCGACCCGGGCCACCTCGGCCGCGAGGTGCGCGAAGTCGGCGGCGAGCAGCGACGGGGCGACCTTCATCGTTGATCGAGCGTAGCGGCGGGCGCGGGCACCTCCGAGCGGAGGACGAGGATGAACATGCCGTCGGTGTCGAGGTCGGACGGGAGGAGGAGCCCACCGCGTCCGTGCGACCGCCAAGGCTCCGGGAGCGGCTCGGCAACCAGGTGCGGCAGGTGCTCGGCCGCCCAGGCGTCCACCTCGATCGTCTCGGCCGCCGTGAGCGTGCACACGGCGTAGACGAGCCGACCTCCGGGCCGCAGGGCGTCGGCGGCCGCTGCGAGCAGCTCGCGTTGGAGGGCGGCGAGCTCCACGATCGTCGCCGGCCGCACACGCCAGCGCGCGTCGGGTCGGCGGCGGAGCACGCCGAGTCCGGAGCACGGCGCGTCGAGCAGCACCCGATCGAAGGTCCCCGGCGGCCACGGCGGCGCGGTGCCGTCGGCGGCAGCGGTGCGCACGACCCCGTCGAGACCGAGCCTCCGAGCTGCAGCCCGCACTGCGCGGAGCCGCCCCGAGTTGCGATCGGCAGCGACGACGAGACCACGACCGTCCATGCCCTCGGCGATCGCGGTCGTCTTGCCCCCCGGCGCCGCCGCCACGTCGAGCACCCGGTCGCCGGGCCGGGCGTCCACCAGCGCGGCGACCGCCTGACTCGCCTGATCCTGAGGTGTGGCCCGCCCTTCGCGGACGGCGGCCAGTCGCCCCGGATCCCCGCCGTGCCGGACGAGCAGCGCATCGGGAACGAGCGAGCCTCCGGTCACCTCGCCACCCGCGGCTCGGATCTCGGCGGTCAGCGCCGCCGCATCGGTGCGGGTCGGGTTCGGCCGGAGCGTGACGGCGGGCGGGAGGTTGTCGCGGTCGAGCACCTCGGCGGCGGCGGCCGCCCCGTGCTCGGCGATGAGCAGCGCCACGAGCCAATCGGGATGCGAGGTCCGCACCGCCGTGTCACCGACGCCGGAACCGGTCGGCAACGCCCACGGCGGCCCCGAACGGTCGAGCGCCCGCAGCACCCCGTTCACGAAGCCCCGGGCCCGGGTCGGCACCAGACCGACGGTCTCGCCGACCGCCGCGTGGGGCGCCACCCCCGACCACAGCTGGTAGGCACCGAGCCGCAGCGCGGCGCGCACCGTCGGATCGAGGTCGCCGAGCGGACGACTGGAGACCGCGGCCAGGAGATGATCGAGCGCCCGGCGCATCCGCACGGTGCCGTTCACCAGATCGGTCACGAGCGCGCGGTCGCGCGGCTCCAGCCGGGAATCCCGGAGCAGCTCGGGGATGGCGAGGTTGGTGTAGGCACCGGCCTCGACCCGCAGCAGGGCTTCGAGCGCGACCGCCCGGGCGGAGCTCATCGAGTCTCGTCGACGGTCGCCGCGCCGCCGCGACCGGCGACGAACGCCCGTCCGGTCATGGCCCGGCGGGCGTCGGGCCGGACCTCGAGGAGGTCGACCCCGCCGACCGGGGTGCCGAGCACGCCGGCCCGATCGATGACACCGGGCGGGACTCCCGCATCCGCGACCACCGCGACGCGCAGCACCTTCACCCGCTCGCCGTCGATCACCGTCCAGGCTCCCGGTCGCGGATCACCGGCCCGCACGAGACGATCGACGGTGCCGGCATCGTCACGGTACGGATCGATCCGGAACTCGTCGACCGTCACCTTGGGCGCCGACCGGGCCGGACCGACCTGGGGCGCAGGGGTGCGGTCGGCCAAGTGCGGGAGCTGCTCGACGAGCAGCGTCGCGCCGACGGCGGCCAGCTCGACGCGGAGGGATCCCGCCGTCGCGGTCGGGCCGATGGGTACGACGGCGCGGGCGAAGACCGGACCGGTGTCGAGACCCTCGTCGACGCGCATGAGGCACACCCCTGTCTCGGGATCGCCGGCGAGGATCGCCCGCTCGACCGGAGCCGCGCCGCGCCACCGGGGCAGGAGCGAGAAGTGCACGTTCACCAAGCCGCCGGGCAGCGCCGACAGTGCGTCGGGTGGGAGGATCCGGCCGTAGGCGACGACCACGCCGACGCTCGCGCCGCTCTCGCGCAACGCGGCGACGAGCGCATCGTTGGTCTCGGGGGTGACCACCGGAATGCCGAGCCCATCGGCCGCCCGTCGTACCGGCGTGGCCTCCGGGGTCGCGCCGCGCCGACGGCGCCGGTCGGGTCGGGTGATGACCACCGCGACGTCGTGACCGGCGGCGACGATCGCCCGCAGGGCGACGACCGCCTCGTCGGGCGAGCCGAGGAACGCGACGCGCACCGACGTCGGCTCAGAGGGCGTGACGGCGGCCGCCCGGCGTCTCGCCGGCGAGACCGTGCTCCCGCAGCGCCCGCATCGCCCGCTTGCGCTGGTCGGGATAGAGACGGTCGAGGACGAGGATGCCGTCGAGGTGGTCGGTCTCGTGCTGGAAGACCCGGGAGAGGTGTCCGCCCGTCTCGATGACGATCTCCTCGCCGTCGAGGTCGAGGCCGGAGATCGTCACGACCTCGGGCCGCACGACCTCGAAGCCGTAACCGGGGATCGACAGGCACCCCTCCTCGTAGGGCGAGGAGCCCCGTGAGTCGACGATCTCGGGGTTGAGGATCACGCCCGGCCCGGTCCCGTCGTACTCGTCGTAGACGAAAAAACGCTTCTGCACACCGACCTGGCACGCGGCCAAGCCCGAACCGGGCGCCGCGTGCATCGTGTCGTACATCGCCTCGACGAGCTTCACGAACGCGCCGTCGACGTCGGTGACCGGCGTCGTCGGCCGTCGGAGGACGGGATCACCGAAGATGCGGATCTCCTGCGTACTCATCCGGACAATGGTACCGGCGCCCGACCCGACCTCAGACTCGAGGCGGGTCGACGGCGGCGCGCACGCGACCGACCGCGCGGCCCGCCGCCACCGCCGGACCGAGCGCGGCGCCGAGGTCGTCCCAGTCGACGGCGTGCACGAGCGCCCGGCCGCCGTCGGGTCCGAAGACGCGGAGTCCGAGTCCGGTGGCCGCGGCGGCCGCGACCGCGAGCGGCTCGTCGTCACCCTGGAGCTCGGCCAATCCCCCGAAGGGCGGATAGCCGAGGATGCGCCGGGTCTCCGCCTCGGCCGCCGCGACCTGGGCCGGGTCTCCGTCGACGAGCGCGCGGACGACGACGTGATCGGGGATGCGGGTCTGCACGAGCAGGAGCGTCTCCGAACGTGGACGGCCGGCGAGGAGCTGGGCGCCCCGGGTCACGAGCCAGTGGGCCTGGGCCGCGGCGCGATACCGCGGCGCGAGCAGCTCCTGGTCGAGGTCGAGGTAGGCGACGAGCGCCGGACGGCTGCGGCGGACCGCCGTGCGGTGGAGCACCGCCTCCGTGCCGATGTAGACGTCGGCGCCCGTGGTCGCCTCGGTTGCGGCGTCGACGTCGACGACGGTCCGTCCGGGTAGCAACGCCGCGAGCTCCTCGGCGATGCGCGTCACGCCCGCCCGGATCAGCCGGGGTCGACTCGACCCGCACTCCGGGCAGACGAGCGGCCGGTCCGCGTCCGGATCCCACCGGATGAGATGGGCGCCGGTCGCGCACGCGAGGAGGCGGAAGCGCCCGCGCCGATTGAGGACGCAGACTGCCGGACCGTTCGCTGCGTGCAGCGCCTCGGCGAGCGACTCGGTGAGGAGCCCGGCACCCGGCGGCTCGGCCCCGCGGTCGACGACCCGGACCCGGGGCCAGCCGTGACGCTCCTCGTCGCGCGTCGGGGCGGTCACCGGAGTCGCCGCGACCGCGAGCGCGTCGACGGTCGGCGCCGCCGAGCAGACCGAGAACGGCACGCCGAGCCGAACGGCCCGCTCCCGGAGGACGTCACGGGCGTGCCAGGTCGGTGCCCGCTCCTCCTGCAGCGCCTCGTCGGCATCGTCGAACACGACGGCGGCCGCGAGATCGGGGACCGGGGCGAGCGCCGCGATCCGCCCGCCGACGACGACGCAATCGCCGGCGGCGGCGCGTCGCCAGGCCGTCGTACGTTCGGCGTCGGACGCGGCCGAATGGAGCAGCGCCACCCGCTTGCCGTTCCGGGCGAGGCGCTCGGCGAGGTTGCGGGCCCGACCGGCGTCGGCGACGCACAGCACCGTGGAGCCGACCGCCGCGCACGCGTCGAGCGCGAAGTCGAGCCGGTCGACGAGGGGTGGGATCCGCACCACCGTCTCGTGGCCGGGGCCGGACGGCTCGATGCGTCGAGGTCTCGGAGCGGCGCCGAGCGGCACGTTGTTCGGCGCCGAAGCAGAGCGCAGGACCGCGACCCGCGGCCCGGCCCACCGCCGTGCCGTCCAGGCCGTCAGGCCGACGACGTCGGCCGGCGGCCCCGCCGAGACCGCGCCGATGATCGGGAGCACCTCACGGCCCTCGGGGTCGACGTCGAGGTCGACCACCCAGCCCCGGACCCGACGGCCCTGGAGACCCACGCGGACGATCGTGCCGAGCGGGAGATCGTCATCGAGGCGGTAATCGAAAGCGCGGTCGACTGCCGTGACGTCGGGGACGACGCGGCAGACGCCCGTCAACTGAGCGCGCGGCGCAGCTCGTCGGCGTAGGGCTCGACCTGCTCCCAGGTGAACCCCTCCCCGTCGGTACGGCCGAAGTGGCCGTACGCGGCGGTGCGCTTGTAGATCGGGCGCCGGAGGTCGAGCCGCTCGATGATTGCCGCCGGTCGCATGTCGAAGACCTCGCGTACGGCAGCCTCGATCCGCTCGGGCGCGACCTCGGACGTGCCGAACGTCTCGACCATGATCGAGACGGGCCGGGCCACACCGATCGCGTAGGCCACCTGGGCCTCGCAGCGCCGGGCGAGACCGGCAGCCACGACCGCCTTCGCGATCTGCCGGACGGCGTACGCCGCCGACCGGTCGACCTTGGTCGGGTCCTTGCCCGAGAACGCACCGCCCCCGTGGCGCGCCATGCCCCCGTAGGTGTCGACGATGATCTTGCGGCCGGTGAGACCGCAGTCGGCGTGGGGACCGCCGAGCTCGAACTGCCCGGTCGGATTCACGAACACCTCGAAGTCGTCACCCGCGAACTGCTCGGGCAGCGACGGTCGGATGACGTGCTCGATGAGCGCGGGCCGGAGCTCGCCCTCGATGTCGACCCCCGGGCCGTGCTGGGTCGAGATGAGCACGGTGCGCAGCCGGGTCGGGACGCCGTCGCGGTACTCGATCGACACCTGGGTCTTGCCGTCGGGCCGCAGGAAGTCGACGGTGCGGTCCCGGCGGACCTGCGCGAGCCGGGCCGCCATACGGTGCGAGAGCCAGATCGGCATGGGCATGAGGTCGGCGGTGTCGTCGCAGGCGTAGCCGAACATCATCCCCTGGTCGCCGGCCCCGACCTCGTCGTAGGAGTCGCCGTCGCCCCGCTTCTGCTCGAACGCCTTGTCGACCCCCATGGCGATGTCGGGTGACTGCTCGTCGAGCGAGACGATGACCCCGCAGGTCTTGCCGTCGATGCCGAAGGCGGCGTCGGTGTAGCCGATCCCGCACACGGTGTCGCGGGCCAGGCGGGCGACGTCGAGGTGCGCGTTGGTCGAGATCTCCCCGGCCACGACCACGAGACCGGTCGTGACCATCGTCTCGCAGGCGACCCGCCCGGTGGGGTCCTCGGCCAGCACTGCGTCGAGGACGCTGTCGCTGATCTGGTCGGCCATCTTGTCGGGATGACCCTCGGTGACCGACTCCGAGGTGAAGATGTGACTGCTCACTGCGGCTCCTTCCGGCAACCGCCGGATCCTAGGCGGTGGCCCCCGGAGCAGCAGTGAGGAGCGCGACCACCCGGTCGAGCACGACATCGGCCAGCGCGGCCTTGGTGAGGAGCGGGATCTCCTCGACCCCACCGGCAGCGTCGAGCAGGACCGCCCGGTTCGTGTCGACCTCGAACCCGGCGTCGGCCGCGCTCACGTCGTTCGCCACGACCAGGTCGACCCGCTTGGCCGCGAGCTTCCCGGCCGCCCGCTCCCGCAGGTTCCCGGTCTCGGCCGCGAAGCCCACCACGACCTGGCCGGGCTCGCGAGCGGCACCGAGCGCAGCGAGGATGTCGACCGTGGGTTCGAGGACGATCTCGGGCACGCCATCGGCCTTCTTCAACTTCTCGGCGGCGACGAGCCGGGGCCGGAAGTCGGCGACCGCCGCGGCCATCACCACGACGTCGGCGGCTCGTCGGGCCATGACCGCCTCGTGCATCTCGGCGGCACTCTCGACCCGCACGACCTCGATGCCGTCGGGGACGGCCCGGTCGGCGGTGGTCACCAGAGTGACCGACGCGCCGCGGCGGGCCGCGGCCGCGGCGACGGCGTGGCCCATCTTCCCCGATGACCGATTGCCGACGAAGCGCACGGGATCGATCGCATCGCGCGTACCGCCCGCGGTCACGAGGACGCGGCGGACGGCGAGCGGACCCGGCTTACCGAGCCGGGCGAGGACGGCCTCGACGATGCGGGCCGGATCGGCGAGCCGCCCGGCACCGATGTCTCCGCCCGCGAGGCGCCCGGACTCGGGCTCGACCACCTCGACCCCGCGGCGCCGCAGCGTGGCGAGGTTGTCGGCCACCGACGGGTGCTCCCACATCTCGGTGTGCATCGCCGGGCAGACGATCACCGGGGCCCGGGTGGCGAGCAGCGTGGCGGTCAGCAGATCGTCGGAGATGCCGGCCGCGTAGCGACCGAGCAGTCCGGCGGTGGCCGGGGCGATCACGACGAGATCGGCCGACTGGCCGAGGCGGGTGTGCGGGATGGGGTCGTCGTCGTCGAACAACGAGGTGCGAGCCCGTTCCGACGCCAGGGCCGAGAAGGTCAGCGGACCGACGAAACGAGTGGCGCCCTCGGTGAGGACCGGAGCGACGTTCACCCCGGCGTCCACGAGCCGACGGCACACCTCCACCGCCTTGTACGCGGCGATCCCGCCGCAGACGCCCAGGACGACGCGGGCCATCGTCGGGCGCGGATCAGGCCGAGGTCTCGGGCTCGATCTCCGACGCAGCCTCGGACTCGTCCTCGGCGACCTCGTCTTCGCCCGGCACGATCGGCTCGTAGGTGATCTTGCCCGCGCCGACTTCCTCGAGTGCGATCGAGAGCGGCTTCCGGGACACCGAGGTGACCTGCGGCGGCACGATGCGACCGAGGCCCTCGCCCAGCTGGTTGTAGTAGTCGTTGATCTGGCGGGCCCGCTTGGCCGAGAGCGTCACGAGGGTGAACTTGGAGTCCACCCGCTCCATGAGTTGCTCGATCCGGGGCTCCATCAGCGACGGCCGTCGGTCGGTCATCGGACTTCCTCTCCTCCGCGGCGACGCAGCAGGATAGCCGAGATCTCGTCGACTGCCCGCTCCACGTCGTCGTTGACCACCACGGCGTCGAAGACGCTCGCAGCGATCTCCTCCTCGGCATCGGCCTCCTGCAGCCGCCGTTCGATCGATTCGGGCGTCTCGGTCCCCCGCCCCTCGAGCCGCCGCCGTTGCTCCTCGCGGCTCGGTGCGGCCACGAAGACGAGCAGGGCGTCGGGCCGCGCGGCCCGCACGGCCCGGGCCCCGTTCACGTCGACCTCGAGGAGGATGTCAGCGCCCGCCGCCAGCCGATCGCGGACGTACGCCGCCGGGGTGCCCTTCAGGTCGCCGTATACCTCGAACCACTCGAGGAACCCTCCGGCGACCCGGAGCGCCTCGAAGGCGTCCCGGTCGACGAAGTGGTAGTCGACGCCGTCGACCTCGCCGGGCCGGGGCGCCCGCGTCGTCCAGGAGACGGACCACCCGAGCCCGGGCTCGCGTTCGCGCAGACGCGCGCCGAGCGTCCCCTTGCCCGCGCCCGAGGTGCCCGCGAGCACGAGCAGCACACCGGGCCGGGACGACTCGCTAGCCAAACCGGGAGAGCAGCGCGCGCCGCTGGTTGGGGCCGAGGCCGCGCAGCCGTCTGGTCTCGGAGATCTCGAACTCGCGCATGCACTGACGGGCGCGGACCTTGCCGACTCCCGGCAGCGACTCGAGCATGCTCACGACCTTCAGCTTGCCGAGCACCTCGGCGTCTTCGCCCGTACCGTCGATCTCGTCGAGGAGCTCGCGCAGGGTGAGGACACCGATCTTCAGGCGCTCCTTCACCTCGGCCCGCAGCCGCCGGGCCCGGGCCGCCTTCTCGAGGGCGACGCGTCGCTGCTCTTCGGTCAGGTCGGGCGGGGTGACCATCGTTCGCGCACCTCCCGCACTCCACCGAGGGACGGACGTTCCGTCCGGAATGAGCGGGTGAGCATAGCCAGCAGGGATCAGGCCCCGACCGCCGCCGCGACCTCCTCGTACGCCCGGCGGGCCGCCCCCGCCGGATCGTCGGCACCCGAGACCGAGCGGCCGATGACGAGGACGCTCGCTCCCGCGGCAGCTGCCGATCCCGGCGTCGCCACCCGCACCTGGTCGTCGGCGGCACCGTCGGCGAAGCGGATCCCGGGAACCATCGTGACCAACCCGGCATCGGCCGCGCGCACCCGGCCCACCTCGGCCGCGGCGCACACGACACCGCCGCAGCCCGCCGCGATCGCGGCCTCGAGCCGCGGAGCGAAGGCCGAGGTGTCGGCGTCGCTCGTCAGCACCGTGACGGCCAAGGCGACCGGCGCGGGGCAGTCGGCGGCCCGGGCTCCGTCGGCCAGCCCCTCGACCCCGGCGCGCAGCATCGCCACCCCGCCCGAAGCATGGAAGTTGAGGTAGCGCGCGCCGAGTCCGCCCAGTACCCGGGCCGCCCGGCCGACCGTGGTCGGGATGTCGTGCAGCTTGAGATCGACGAACACGGCGAGCCCCTGGTCGCCGAGCGCCCGGACCGCGTCGGGTCCGGCCGCCGCGTAGAGCTCCAGTCCGACCTTGGCCACCCCGAACCACGGGGCGACGGCCGCGGCGAGCCGCCGGGCCGCATCGAGATCGGGGACGTCGAGCGCGATCGCCAACCGGTCGCGAACCACGGAATCACTGACGTTCATCGGAGCCCTCCGGTGAGGTCACGGACGCGGGCCACCCCGTGCTCGGCGCACCAGGCCACCAACTCCTCGGCGATCCGCAGCGGCGCCCGGGGATCGGCGAAGGTCGCGGTGCCGACCCCCACGGCGCTCGCACCGGCGAGGAGCATCTCGACGGCATCCTCGCCGTTGCTCACCCCGCCGGTGCCGATGACCGGCACGCCGGGGTGGGCGGCGGTCACCTCGCGGACGCAGCGCAACGCGATCGGTTTGATGGGCGGACCGCTCAGACCCCCCGTCCCGGCCCCGAGGCGAGCCGTGCGGCGCTCGGCGTCGATCACGAGACCCCGGACCGTGTTGACGAGCGTGAGCCCGGTGGCGCCGGCCCCGAGCGCCGCCCCCGCGATGACGGCGAGATCGGTGACGTTCGGGGAGAGCTTGGCGAACACCGGCACCCGCCCGGCGAGCACACCCACGACCGCCGCCGTCGCGGCGGCAGTCGGCTCGGCGTCGTGCGCGAACACGTGAGCGTGATCCTTCACGTTCGGGCACGACAGGTTGACCTCGATCGCGACGATCCGCTCGCACACCGGGACGAGCGCGGCGGCCGCCGCTTCGTAGTCGTCGACGCTGTGACCCCAGATCGACGCGATGATCCGGGCACCGTGGGCTTCCAAGTCGGGGAGATCGCCGGCCATCCACTCGTCGATCCCCGGTCCGGGGAGACCGACCGAGTTGAGCATCCCACCCCCGGCCGCCCCGGTGACCCGTGGGGCCGGATTGCCGTTCGTGGCGAAGACGGCAACGGACTTCGTGGTGACGGCGCCGAGCCGCTCCGGCGGGCAGAGTCGGGCCAACTCGGCCCCGTGGCCGAACGTGCCCGACGCGGTGACGATCGGGCCGGGCAGGACCAGCGGCCCGAGCGCGACCGAACAGTCGACCGTCACAGGCCGAACCGGAGCTGAGCGTCGGCGTGGTACTCCTGCAGCGAACGGACCTCGGGCTCGTGTTCGGCCTCGTCGGCGATGCCGGCCGCGGCGGCGAGCGCGGCCGCGACCGTCGTGACGCAGGCCACCCCGTGGGTGATCGCGGCCCGGCGGATGTGCATGCCGTCGGCCCGGGAGCCCCGGCCCCGCGGGGTGTTCACCACGAAGTCGACCCGACCCGAGGAGATCAGGCCGACGGCGTCCTCGCCTACGTCCTCCCCGACCTTGGCCACCACGGTCGCCACGGGAATCCCCTCGGCTTCGAGCATCCGGGCCGTGCCGACGGTCGCGGCCAGGGAGAATCCGAGCTCGACGAAACGTCGGGCCGCGACGAGGCCCGCGGGCTTGTCGCGATCGGCGAGCGACAGGAACACGGTGCCCGTCTCGGGGAGCCGGTTGCCCGCACCGGCCTGGCTCTTGGCGAATGCGAGCGCGAACGTGCGATCGATCCCCATCACCTCGCCGGTCGAACGCATCTCGGGGCCGAGCACCGTGTCGACGTCGGGGAACCGGTTGAACGGCAGCACCGCTTCCTTCACCGCCACGTGCCCGCCCTCGGCGGCCGGGCGGAGGAGCCCCTCGGCCCGCAGCTCCGCGAACGTCGCACCCACCATGATGCGGGCCGCCACCTTGGCGAGGGGCACGCCCGTCGCCTTGCTCACGAACGGGATGGTCCGACTCGCACGCGGATTGGCCTCGATGACGAACACGTCGCCGTCCTTCACCGCGTACTGCACGTTGCAGCACCCGACGACCCCGAGCGCCTCGGCGAGCGCACGGGTGTGCGCCTCGATCACGGCCACCACCCCGGCCGGGAGCGTCGGCGGCGGGATGGCGCAGGCCGAATCGCCCGAGTGTACGCCCGCCTGCTCGATGTGCTCCATGACGCCGCCGATCACGACCTCGCCCGTGCGGTCGCGCAAGGCGTCGACGTCGACCTCGATCGCGTCCTCGAGGAACCGGTCGACGAGCGCCGGACGCTCCGCCGACAGGCCGCCCTCGCGTCCGAGCGAACCCGTCGCCTCCAGCTCGGCCATCGCCCGGTCGAGGTCGGCCCCGTCGAACACGATCTGCATCGCCCGGCCGCCGAGCACGTACGAAGGCCGAACCAGCACCGGGTATCCGATGCGTTCCGCGATCGCCCGGGCCCCGGCCGCCTCGGTCGCCGTGCCGCCCGGGGGCTGAGGGATGCCGAGGCGGTCGCAGAGCTCGTTGAACCGCTCGCGGTCCTCGGCCGCGTCGATCGAGGCCGGGCTCGTGCCGAGGACCGGTATGCCGGCGGCTTCCAAGGTGTGGGCGAGCTTGAGCGGGGTCTGACCGCCGAGCGACACGATCACCCCGACGAGCTCACCCCGATCCCGGAGCGCCTCGCAGACGTTGAGCACTCCCTCGCGAGTGAGCGGCTCGAAGAAGAGGCGGTCGCTCGTGTCGTAGTCGGTCGAGACCGTCTCCGGATTGCAGTTGACCATGATGGTCTCGTAGCCCGCCGCGCGCAGCGCGAAGGCGGCGTGTACGCAGCAGTAGTCGAACTCGACACCCTGGCCGATCCGGTTCGGGCCGCTGCCGAGGATCACCACCGCCGGCTTGGCGAGCGGCCCGATCTCGTCCTCGTCCTCGTAGGTGCCGTAGTGGTACGGAGTGAAGGCCTCGAACTCGGCCGCGCAGGTGTCGACCGTCTTGTAGGTGATCCGCACCCCGGCCGCGAGCCGGGCCGCACGCACGACGTCCTCCGACGCGTCGAGCAGCCAGCCGATCTGGGCGTCGGAGAAGCCGAGGCGCTTCGCCCGGCGCCAGTCGGAGGGGGTGAACGCGCCGATCGAGCCGAGGTCGGCGAGCCGGGCCCGCTCCTCGGTGATGGCGAGCATCTGGTCCGCGAACCACGGGTCGATGCCCGTCGCCTCGTGGAGCCGCTCGACCGACACCCCCCGGCGCAGCGCCGCCTCGGCCTGGAAGATCCGCTCGGGCGTGGGAACGGCCGCGGCCCGCACCAGGTCGTCGGTGGCGATCGGATCGGTCGCCGCCTCGGCCGGGTCGCAGTTGAGACCGGACCGACCGGTCTCGAGCGAGCGGATCGCCTTCTGGAGCGACTCGGGGAACGTGCGCCCGATCGCCATGGCCTCACCCACCGATTGCATCTGGGTGCCGAGTACCGGCGAGGCCCCGGGCAGCTTCTCGAAGGCCCAGCGCGGGAACTTGGTGACGACGTAGTCGATCGTCGGCTCGAAGCTCGCCGGGGTCTCCCGGGTGATGTCGTTGCGGATCTCGTCGAGGTGGTAGCCGACCGCGAGCCGGGCCGCGATCTTCGCGATCGGGAAGCCCGTCGCCTTGCTGGCGAGCGCGCTGCTCCGCGACACCCGCGGGTTCATCTCGATGACGACCTGCTCGCCGGTGCGGGGGTCGACGGCGAACTGCACGTTCGAGCCGCCGGTCTCCACGCCGATGCGCCGGATGCACGCGAACGCCGCGTCGCGCATCTCCTGGTACTCGCGGTCGGTGAGGGTCTGGGCCGGGGCGACGGTGATCGACTCGCCGGTGTGCACCCCCATCGGGTCGAGGTTCTCGATCGAGCAGATGACCACGACGTTGTCGGCCCGGTCGCGCATGACCTCGAGCTCGTACTCCTTCCATCCCGTGACGGAGCGCTCGATGAGAATCTCCGAGATCGGGCTCGCCGCGAGTCCCCGGGCCGCGACACCCTTCATCTCCTCGTCGTCGTGGGCGATGCCGGTGCCGCCCCCGCCGAGGATGAACGCGGGCCGCACGATCACCGGGTAGCCGACCTCGGCCGCGACCCGCCGGGCCTCGCCGACCTCGTACGCGATCCCCGACGGCGGCACCCGCAGCCCGATCTCGAGCATCGCCTGCTTGAACTTCTGGCGATCCTCGGCGGTCCGGATCGCGTCGACGTCGGCGCCGATCATCTCGACCCCGTGCTCGGCGAGCACACCCGCTTCGTGGAGGGCGATGGCGAGGTTGAGGCCGGTCTGACCCCCGAGCGTGGGCAGGATCGCGTCGGGCCGTTCCTTGGCGATGATCCGGGCCACGGTCGGGACATCGAGCGGCTCGACGTAGGTGGCGTCGGCGAACTCGGGGTCGGTCATGATCGTGGCCGGGTTGGAGTTCACGAGGAGCACCCGGAACCCCTCCTCCCGCAGCACCCGGCAGGCCTGGGTGCCCGAGTAGTCGAACTCGCAGGCCTGGCCGATGACGATCGGACCGCTCCCGATGATCAGCACCGACTCGATGTCGTCCCGGCGGGGCACGGTTCAGCGACCTCCCATGAGCGCAGCGAACTCGTCGAACAGGTACCGGGCGTCGTGCGGACCGGGCCCGGCCTCGGGGTGGTACTGGACACTGAACGCCCGTAGTGCCGGCGTCCGCACTCCCTCGATGTCACCGTCGTTGAGGTTGACGTGCGTGACCTCGGTGCCCGGCGGCAGCGAATCGACCGCCACCGCATAATTGTGGTTCTGACTCGTGATCTCGACCCGACCGGTCGGGACGTGCCGCACCGGATGGTTGCCTCCGTGATGGCCGAAGCGGAGCTTGAACGTCTCGGCCCCGAGTGCCCGCGCCATGATCTGGTGACCGAGGCAGATCCCGAACACCGGCACCTCGCCGAGCAGCATTGCCACGTTCGCGGCCGCGCCGGCCACCGCCGCCGGATCCCCGGGGCCGTTCGAGCAGAACACCCCGTCGGGGCGCCGGGCGAGCACCTCGCCGGCCGGGGTGCTCGCCGGCACCACCTCCACGCGACAGCCGACGGCGACGAGGCAATCGAGGATCGAGCGCTTGATCCCGAAGTCGTAGGCGACGACCGAGAACGGAGCGTCGGCCGCCCCGACCGTGTACGGCTCGGGCGTGGTCACCCGCGACGCCAGGTCGCAGCCGTCGGTTCCGCCGTCGGCCCGGGCGGCGGCGAGCAGAGTGTCGCGATCCGCCGGGCCGAACGCGCCGGGCATCGCCCCCGCCGACCGGATGTGCCGGGTGAGGCGCCGGGTGTCGATCCCGGTGATGCCCGCGACGCCCGTCCGGCGCAGGAACCCGTCGAGGGGCTCGGCGGACCGCCAGTTCGAGGCTCGCCGAGCCAGGTCGCGCACGATGATGCCCCGGCAGTGAGGCGCCGCCGCCTCGGCGTCGCCGTCGCTCGTGCCGTAGTTGCCGATGTGCGGGTACGTGAAGGTGATGATCTGGCCCGCGTACGAGGGATCGGTCACGATCTCCTGGTAACCCGAGAGCGCGGTGTTGAACACCACCTCCCCGGCCGTCACACCGTCAGCGGACTCGGCCCCGACGGCCTCACCGACGAACGTCTCGCCGTCGGCCAGGACGAGCAGCGCTTCGCGTGCTGCGGTCATCGGGTCGCCTCTCCGTCGCGTACCGTCGGGAGCCCGCGCAGGATCGTGTGCCGAACCCGGCCCGTGAGCTCACGACCTTCCCACGGCGTATTCCGGCTGCGGCTCGCGAGCCGATCCCCCGCCACGATCCAACGGTGCTCTGGATCGAACACGCACAGGTTGGCCGGGCGGCCGATCGCGACCGGCCCGCCGTGCCCGCCGCTTTCGGGCCCGTCACGGTCGAGACCGACGATGGCCGCCGGCTGCCACGAGAGCGCGGCGAGGAGCCGGGCGAACGGGAGGACGCCTTCACGGACGAGCGTCGTATGGGCGACCGCCAGCGCGGTCTCGACCCCGAGCATGCCCGGCGGCGCCTCCTCGAACGGCACGTCCTTGGTCTCGGGTGAGTGCGGGGCGTGGTCGGTCGCGATCGCGTCGATCGTGCCGTCGATCAGCGCGGCGCGCAGCCCGGCAACGTCGGCGGGCTCGCGCAGCGGTGGGTTCATCTTGAACACCGGGTCGAAGCCCGCGCAGGCCTCGTCGGTGAGCACGAGGTGCTGGGGCGTGCACTCCGCGGTCACCCGGATGCCGGCCGCTTTGCCCGCCCGCACCAGCTCGGCCGAGGTCGCACACGACAGGTGGAGCACGTGGTAGCGGCCACCGGTGAGGGCCGCGAGCTGGAGGTCGCGGGCGACGATCACGGACTCGGCGGTCGCCGGTCGCCCGGCGATGCCGAGCCGGGCCGACCAGGCCCCCTCGTGCATGTGTCCACCCCGCACGAGGTCGGGATCCTCGGCGTGCTGGGCGATCACCGCGCCGGGCAGAGCCGACGCGTACTCGAGCGCGCGGCGCATCACGCGGGCGTCGGCCACGCAGTCGCCGTCGTCTGTGAAGATCCGCACGCCGAGGTCGTAGAGCTCGCCGATCGGGGCGAGCTCCTCCCCCACCCGACCGCGCGTGATGCAGCCGGCGGGCCGCACCTCGCAGAGCCCAGCGGCCCGGGCCCGCTCGATCACGGAGTGCACCACCGAGGCCTCGTCGATCGGCGGCGTCGTGTTCGGCATGCACACGACCGCGGTGCACCCGCCGAGCGCGGCGGCACGCGCGCCGGTCTCGATGGTCTCGCTGTCCTCGCGGCCCGGTTCCCGGAAGTGCACCTGGATGTCGACGAGACCGGGCGTCACGACGCAGCCCTCGGCATCGAGCACGGTGACGCCGGGACCGGGCGCGATCCCGACCGCGACCTCGGTGATGGTGTCATCGACGATGCGGACGTCCGCCCGTCGTTCGCCGCCGGCATCGACGACGGTGCCGCCCCGGATCAGGAACTCAGACAAACTCGCCTCCTCCGAGGAGCGACCAGAGCACGGCCATGCGTACGGCGACGCCGTTCGCGACCTGCTCGGTCACCAGGGACCGCGCCGAGTCCACGACCTCGCCCGCGATCTCGATCCCGCGATTCACCGGACCCGGGTGCATCACGAGGGTGTCGGGTGCGAGCCGGGCCGCTCGCTCCGCGGTGAGGCCCCAGCGGCTCGTGTACTCGCGGATCGACGGGAACAGCGCCTCGGCGATCCGCTCGCGCTGGAGGCGCAGCAGGTAGACGACGTCGATCGCGCCGAGCGCCTCGTCGAGGTCGTGGACGACGGTGACCGGCCAGCCCTCGAGTCGCTCGGGCATCAGCGTCGGGGGTCCGACGAGCACGACCTCGCACCCGAGGGCGTGCAACGCGTGCACATTGCTGCGGGCCACGCGTGAATGCCGGATGTCACCGACGATGGCGACTCGGCATCCGTCGAGGGACGGACCGCGGTGGGCCCGGAGCGTGTAGGCGTCGAGGAGGGCCTGGGTGGGGTGCTCGTGGCGACCGTCACCGGCGTTCACCACGTGCGCGTCGGCCCAGGCCGCGATGCGGTGCGGCGCACCCGACGAGCGGTGCCGCACCACGATCGCGTCGACGCCCATCGCCTCGATCGTCCGGATCGTGTCCAGCAGCGACTCGCCCTTGCTCACCGAAGAAGTCGCCACCGAGAAGTTCATGGTGTCGGCCGAGAGTCGCTTCGCCGCGGCTTCGAACGAGAGTCGGGTCCGGGTCGAATCCTCGTAGAAGAGGGAGACGACGGTGCGACCCCGCAGGGCGGGCACCTTCGGCACCTCCCGCTGCATCACCCCGGCGAAGGTGGCGGTGAGGTCGAGCATCGCCTCGATGCCGGAGCGACCGCCGAGGTCGCCGATCGAGAGGAGGTGCCTCACGCCGCATCCCCCCAGAGCTCGACGCCGTCGATCCCGCCGTCGACTTCGGCGAGCCGGACCCGGACGTCCTCGGCGAGGCGGGTCGGCAGGTTCTTGCCGACGTAATCGGCCCGCAACGGGAGCTCGCGGTGACCGCGGTCGATCAGGACGGCGAGCTGCACGGCCGCCGGACGCCCGAACTCGCCCAGCGCGTTCAGCGCGGCGCGTGCGGTGCGACCGGTGAACAGCACGTCGTCGACGAGTACGACGACCCGCCCGGCGCAGTCGGGGACCTCGCTCGGTCCGAGCGGCGCGACCGGCCGGAGCCCGATGTCGTCACGGAAGAACGCGACGTCGAGCGCACCCACCGGCGGGGCGACCGTCTCGAAGGTGCCGATCGCTGCGGCGAGCCGACGGGCGACGGCGACGCCCCGGGTGTAGAGGCCGACCAGCACGACCTGCTCGGCGCCGTGGTTGCGCTCGACGATCTCGTGGGCGATACGAGTCAGGGCCCGACGCAGGTCGTCGGCGTCGAACACCCGCGTCCGCAGGACCGGTTCCGCGTGTTCGCTCGCGTCCATGGGCTCCTCCGTAGGGACCTCACGGGATCCCCTTCACGGCTTCCGCCGAGGATACCAGGCGCTCCGCCTCGCGCCGATCGGCCGACGTCACCCCACCGGGCGAGAAGGCCTCGGAATCGAGCGCCGCTCCGACGGCGACGAGTTCGGGCTGCTCGAGCCGGTCGGCCAACGCCCGGACGTACTCGGGGGCGGTCTCGTCGGCGCGCCGCCGTCGCCCGACCCGCCGGCCGACGCGTTCGAGTCGATGGAGGGTCGTCGCCCCCCAGCTCGCGGCCCGAGTCCGGCGCATCCGCCCGCGCCGCCGCACGGCCGGCGCCACCAGTGCGAGCCCGAGGGCGAGCCCGCCGACCACCGCGAGCGCCGGGAGGGCACGCCGCACGGCACCCGACCAGGAACGGTCGCCCACCGCCTCCCCCGCGAGCGGGACGGCCGCGGTCGGGTCGAACCCCTGCCACCCGATGCCCGGGAACCAGATCTCGGCCCAGGCGTGGGCGTCGCGCTCGCGCACCACGAAGCGACCGGTGAGCGGGTCGCGCATCCCCGGCACGAACCCCGTCGCCAGCCGGGCCGGGATGCCGACGCTGCGAGCCATCACCACGAGGCTGCTCGCGATCTGCTCGCACCAGCCGATCCGACTGCGGAACAGGAAGTCGTCGACGACGTCCGTTCCCGGCGGGGCCGTCGGCGCGTCGATCGAGTACGTCGTGTTCTCCCCCAGCCAGGCCTCGAACGCCCGGATCCGGTCGTAGCGGTTGGCGAGCGGCGCGGCGAGACGTCGGGCGAGGGCCTGCACCCGGGCCGAGGTCGCCGCCGGCACCGCCAGGTACCGGTCGGCGAGCCAGTCCGGGAGCGGCGCGCCCGTCGCCGCCCGGAGGTCGGCCTCGGTCGCCGCGATCCGCCGGCTCGTCACCGTGTAGACCGCGCCCTGCCCGAACGCGTTCGCGTCGAGACCGGCCACGAACACCGAGCCGTCGGCCCGGGCCCGGAGGTAGCGGTCGGTCTCCACGATCCGGGCACTCGGCGCAGCGAAGACGAGATTCGAGAACCCGCCCTCGAACCGGAAGGTCTGCCGGAGATCCTCACCTCGTTCGGCGCCGGGCTCGAGCGCGGGCACGAGGACGGTCGTCGGTGACGGACGCCGGAGGGCGAACAGGCGGGCGTCGCTGCGCCGCCACCGCTGTCCGTCCCAGGTGTCGAAGGTCTCGCCCCGCCAGAAGTCGGGGCGCTCGGCCTCGACGGTGAAGACCACCCGGTCGGTGAGCCGGGGCCGGGTGGTCATGTCGAGCTCCTCGGTGGTGCGGAGCGACGCCGCGCCCCGCACGACGTCACCGACACCCGGCTCGCGACCCGCCACGACCGAGCGCCCGAGATGCTCCGAGGCGAGCGGCACCCCGATCGCGACCGCCACGGTCGCGACCACCCCCACGAGCACCGAGGCCCGCAGCACCTCGCGACCCCGTGTCGCGAACGGCCGTGCCCCGGCGACCGTCGGCATCGATTCGGCTCCGAGGCGCTCGAGCACGACGAGGGTGACGAGGGATGCTGCCGCCCACACCACGAGGAGGGCGCTCCGATGCGGACTGCTGCCCGAAGCATGGCGGAGCACGCCGAGCCCTCCGGCGACGAGGAGCAGCACGACGGAGCGCCGGGTCGGCACCGACGGGAGCGCGAGGACGGTGAGCAGGGCGGCAAGCGACCCCGCTCCGATCCCGAGCAGCGACGACACCCCCATGCGCTCGGCCGCCATCGCCCCGACGGCCCCCAACGCCATTGCCGCCGGGATCGCGACCGCGAGCCGTCCCTCCCGGGTGGCCCCGGTCACGTCGCCGCTCCCGCCCGGTGCACGGTCCAGCCCGGGGGCGGCATGGGCACGGGGCCACGTCCGGCCCGGGCCAGGCGCCGCCCGAGCTCCCGGCGGTCGGCGACTTCGGCGCCGACCGGGCCCGCATCCTCGGCCGTGCCGAGCCACACGCGACCCCCGGCCTCGAGCACGGCCACACCGACGCTCATCGCATCGACGGCCGCCGCCTCGTCCCCCGGTCCACCGAGACCGACCGTTATCGCGATCCCCGAGGCCGGAGGCGGCTCGACCTCACGAACGTGGAGCGCGCCGCGCCGTGCGCTCGTCGGCCAGTGCACGTCGCGCGCCGGATCGCCGGCGACGTACTCGCGCACGGACCGTACGGTGTCGCCACGGCCGATCCCGCCGCGACCGGATGCCGACCGCACGTGATCGTCGGGCGCGAGTCCCGGTGCCACGGCGGACCGTTCGAGTCGGGGCGCGACGTGCATCGGTCGGGGCAGGACAACGGTGTACGTCCGAACCCGCACGAAGATGCCGAGCGGCGCCGAGGATCGCAGCTGCACCCGAACGGTCCGGGCGACGCCTCGGGTCACCGGGCGGTACGCCACCGTCACCGTCGCCGGGAGGGCCGTGCGCCGCCAGGGACCGACGACATCGGCCGACCTGATCTCGACCCGACCGCGACCCGAGAGCTCGACCCGGAGCGGAACCACCGCGCCTGCCACCGCATCGGCCGGCGCGGTCGCCGTGACCCGCACCCGCGCGAGGGCCGCAACCGGCCACCAGACCCCGGCCACGAAGCACGCGAAGGCGAAGACCCCCACCGCCGTGGTCGCGGGCTCGCCCACCGCCGCCCCACCCGCGATGCCGTAGACGGCGAGCGCGAAGCAGCAGACCGCAACCACCGTGAACTCCCCGGGACCGGAGGCCGACGCCGTGCGCCGGACGGTCCGGCGACTCACGGCACGGGCGCGGCGACCGCAGCGACGACGTCGCCCACCACCCGCGAACCGGTCACGAGGTCGGGCCCGTCGCTCGTCACGATTCGGTGCGCGAGCGCGTGCGCCGCCACCGCCTTCACATCGTCGGGGGTCACGAAGTCGCGGCCGACGACCGTGGCTCGGGCTCGGGCCGCAGCGAGCAGCCCGATGGCTGCTCGGGGGGATGCCCCCAGCGTCACCTCGGGATGGGCGTGGGTCGCGTCGACGACATCGAGGACATAGTCGAGGACCGCCGGCGCACAGTGCACGGCGCCGACCGCGGCGATCGTCGCCGCGATCTCGGCCGGATCGGTGACCGGCACGATGCGGGCGAGCCCGGCCGTCCCCCCGTTCCCGGCGAGGATCTCGCGAGCTGCGGCCCGCGGCGGACGCCCGAGCGTGCAGACCAGCGAGAATCGGTCGAGCTGGCTCTCGGGGAGCGGGAAGGTTCCCGACGCCCCGAACGGATTCTGGGTGGCGACGAGGAGGAACGGGTCGGGGAGGCGGTGCGAGGTGCCGTCGACGGTGACCTGGCGCTCCTCCATCGGCTCGAGCAGGGCCGACTGGGTACGCGGCGACGTGCGGTTGACCTCGTCGACGAGCACCACGTTGGCGAAGAGCGGACCCGGGCGGAACTGCCATTCACCCGAGGCCGGGCTGTAGACCGAGGTGCCCGTGACATCGGCGGGGAGGAGGTCGGGGGTGCACTGGACCCGACCGACCCGGCCGCCGATCGCGGCGGCCAGCGACTTGGCGAGGAGGGTCTTGCCCGTCCCCGGCACCCCTTCGAGCAGCAGGTGCCCACCGGCGAGGAGCGCGACCACGGCGATCCCGACCGCATCGTCGGCGCCGCGCATCGCCCCGGACACCGCACCGAAGACCGCCACCGCGACGTCACGCGGATCCCGCCGGATCGAACCCGGGGCGCGATCGACGGGCGCGGTCATGGGGTGGGAGGCTAGGTGACGATCCGGTGCCCGTTCGGGTCGCCCGGGTCAGTCCGGGCCGTCGTCCTCACCCGCTTCGGGCATCAGCCCGAGAACGACGTCGACGATCTCGCCGAGCACCGCGGTGAGCAGCACGTACCGCTGGTAGCCGGGCTCCCGGGGGTCGCCGCGCCCGACCTCGAGGTCCTCGTCGGAGAGCCCGAGCTCGGTGCCGATCCACAGCCGGGCGTCGTTGCACACGGTCATCCAACGGGCCCCGTCACCGAGCGGGACCGCGTAGGCACCTCGTCGGGCGCGCGTCGCGGCGGCCAGATCACCCCGCACGGCCGCGATCGCCGCAAGGCGGTCGGCCACCAGACCGTCGCGCCGCGAGAGACGCCAGAAGGTCTCGGCGGCGTCTTCGGTGGGGTCCAGGTACGCCCGGGGGAAGAGTCGCTCCCCCACTGCGCCGTCGGGATCGGTGACGCGTCCCTCGAGCTCGGCGAAGATCCGGTCGAGCTCGGCGATCACCTCGGTCGCCATGAGCATCTCGAGCGCACCGGGCTCCCCCGCCACCGCCGGGCTCACGGCGCGTCGTCGCGCTGGAGGGTCGCCCACAACCCGTGGGCGTGCAGACGGGCGACATCCGCCTCGCACTTCTCCCGCGGGCCACTGGCCACGACGGCCCGGCCCTCGTTGTGCACCTGGAGCATGAGCCGGGTCGCCTTGGCCCGCGAGTACCCGAAGAGCCGTTGGAACACCATCACGACGTAGTTCATGAGGTTGACCGGATCGTTCCAGACGATGACGACCCAGGGCCGGTCGAGCCGGACGTCGGTGCCGCCGAGCAGCTCCTCGACGGTGTCGGGGACGACGATCTCCTCGACACCCGGCGCACTCATGAAGCCTCCGCGGCTCCGGGTCCGCGCAGGTCGTCGGCGAGCCGGGCGAGCAGCCCGTTCACGAAGCGACCGGAGTCCCGGGTGGAGAACTCACGGGCGAGGGCCACCGCCTCGGTGATGACGACGGCGGTCGGCGTCTCGGGTACCCAGCCCAGCTCGAACGCGCCGAGCCGGAGGAGGGCCCGGTCGAGTACGGGCATGCGCTCGAGCGCCCAATGTTCGGAATAGCGCCGGATGAGCACGTCGATCTCGTCGCGGTGCTCCTCGGCCCCCGCGAAGAGCAGCCGGGCGAAGTCGTCGGGCGGCACCGGGAGTTCGGCGAGCAGCGCCGCGGCATCGAGGCCCCGCTGCTCCGACTCGTACGCGAGCTCGAGCGCGCGCTCACGGGCCGCGTGCCGGGAGACGCCCATCGCTCGTCGTCGCCTCGCGCCCCGGCCCGACCCTCAGGCCCGGGAGAGGTACTCGCCGCTGCGGGTGTCGACCTTGATCCGCTCGCCGATCTCGACGAAGAGCGGCACCTGGACGACGAGGCCGGTCTCGAGCGTCGCCGGCTTGCGGGCCCCCGACACCCGGTCGCCCTGGATCCCGGGCTCGGTCTCGCGCACCTCGAGCTCGACCGACGCCGGGAGATCCACCCCGATGATCTCGCTGCCGTACATCGGGAGGATGGCGGTATCGCCCTCACGGAGGTAGTCGACGGCGCTGCCGATGGATGCGGACGCGACCTGGATCTGGTCGTAGGTCTCGTTGTCCATGAAGACGTAGTCGTCACCCTCGCGGTAGAGGAACTGCATCTCCCGCTTGTCGATGGTGGCGAGGGGCACCTTCTCGTCGGCCCGGAAGGTGCGATCGAGCACGGCGCCGGTGCGGTGGTTCTTCAGCTTCGTGCGGACGAAGGCGCCGCCCTTACCCGGCTTCACGTGCTGGAACTCGACGACCTGCATGAGCCCTTCGGGGAGATCGAGGCTCATACCGTTCTTGAGGTCGTTGGTCGAGATGCTCATCGGACGGGCTCCTTACCGCGCGAGATCCTTGGGAGTGAGGGTGAGCGGCTCGCACCCGGCACCGCCGACGACGACGGTGTCCTCGATGCGGACGCCGCCGATACCGGGCAGGTAGACGCCGGGCTCGACGGTGACGACGTCGCCGCTTCGCAACGTATCACCGCCCGCCGCGGCCACCCGCGGCGCCTCGTGTATCTCGAGGCCGACGCCGTGACCGGTCGAGTGCGAGAACGCCTCGCCCCAGCCTTCGGCGACGATGACGTCGCGCGCCGCCCGATCGACCTCGGCGCACGTGACCCCGGCGGTCACCGCGGCGACCCCCGCCGCCTGACTGCGCAGCACGACCTCGTAGAGGTGACGCGCGTCGGGGCCGGGATCGCCGGACGCAACCGTGCGGGTCATGTCGGAGGAGTACCCGTCGACGACGCAGCCGAAGTCGCAGACCACGAGCTCACCGCGACCGATCGGCCGGTTCCCCGGCGTGTGGTGCGGCCGGGATCCGTTCGGTCCGGCCGCGACGATGGGATCGAAGCTGTTGCCGCTCGCACCGCGCTCGCGCATTCCCCGCTCGAGCGCGATCGCGAACTCGACCTCGGTCGGGCCCGACGGCAGCAGCTCGCACACCTCGGCGAACGTCTCGTCGGCGATCGCACAGGCCCGCCGGATCCGGTCGATCTCGCCGGCGTCCTTCGTCCGCCGGAGTTCCTCGACCGGGGTTCCCGCGGGCTCGACCGTCCCGAACACGTCGGCGAGCTCCCGCTGGGTCGCCCAGGTGACGCTGTGGTCCTCGAGCGCCACGGGTGCGCCGGCGGCGACATCGCGCAGGAGTTCCCGCTGATTCACGGCCGAGGCCCCGATCTCGACCCGGACCGGGGCGCCCGCCCGCTCGATCTCCTCGCCCGCCCGCTCGGTGTAACGCCCGTCGGTGACGAAGCAGGCGTCGTCGGCGGTCACGAGCACCATGCCCGCCGAGCCGGTGAACCCGGTGAGGTAGCGCACGTTGACGAGCTTGGTGACGAGCAGCGCAGCGGTTCCCGATGCGGCCATGGCCGTCCGGAGCCGATCGATCCGGCCCGCGGTGGCGAGCGGGGCCAGGTGGTCGGCGCTCACGACCGGGCGGCGATCAGCTCGACCGCGGCCTCGATCGCGACCCGGTAACCGGTCGCCCGCAGGCCGGCCACGACCCCGTCGACCACCGGCGAGATCACCGAACGGTGACGCCATTCCTCGCGGGCGTAGGGGTTGGACAGGTGCACCTCGATCTTCACGCCGTCGTACAGGGCGAGCGCGTCGGTGAGCGCCGACGCGTAGTGGGTGAAGGCACTGGCATTGCAGACGATCGCCGCGCACCGGCCCCGGGCCCCGTGGATGGCGTCGATGAGGTCGCCTTCGTGATTGGACTGGACGTGCTCGAGTTCGTGGCCGGCCGCCGCGGCGGTGGTCCGGGCGAGCGTCACCAGATCCTCGAGCGTCGCGGTGCCGTAGTGCTGCGGCTCCCGTTCGCCGAGGAGATTCAGGTTGGGGCCCGAGAGGAGCAGGATCGTCGCCATGTGATCAGCCTCCCACGCCGACGGCAGCGAACGCGGCACGCAGCGCCGCGGGATCGGGATCGTCGACCCGGGTGATGCCGTCGGGCCCGGGCAGGACGAAGGTGAGCCCGCCGCCCGACTTCTTGTCGCGCCCCATGAGGGCGACGAGATCGGCTCCTCGGAGTCCCTCCGGGGCCCGATCAGGGAGCCCGAGCGCAGCGACGATCTCACCGTGGCGCCGGACGGCGGCGGGTGGGATCCGCCCGAGCGCACCGGCGAGGTGACCGGCGAAGACGAGTCCGACCGCGACGGCCTCGCCGTGGAGGAGCGCATGGTCGGTCGCGGTCTCGAGCGCGTGAGCGAGGGTGTGCCCGTAGTTGAGGACGGCGCGGGTCCCGGAGCGCTCGTACTCATCGGCGACGACGAAGCGGGCCTTGATCGCCGCGCAGCGGGCGATGACCGGGGTGAGAGCGTCGGGGTCCCGGTCGCGCACCGCCGCGGCATCGGCCACCAGGGCCGGGTCCTCCATGAGCGCGTACTTGGCCACCTCGCCGAGTCCGCACCGGAACTCGCGATCCGGCAGCGACGCGAGGAACCCGGGATCGACGAGCACCGCCCGGGGCTGATGGAACGCGCCGACCAGGTTCTTGCCTTCCGGCAGGTTGACCCCGGTCTTGCCGCCGATCGCGGCGTCGACCATGGCCAGCAAGGTGGTCGGCACCTGCACGACGTCGATGCCGCGGTGGTATGTCGCCGCGGTGAACCCGGCGGTGTCCCCGACGACCCCGCCACCGACCGCGACCACGACATCACCGCGCAGGAGCCCGTCCCGGGCGAACCCGCGCGCGAGCGCGTCGACGGTGCCGAGGGTCTTGGCCTCCTCGCCGTCGTCCATGAGGGTCGTCGCGTGGCGCACACCCCCGGCGTCGAGCGCGGTCCGCACCTCGGCCAGCACGCCGTCGGGGATCCCGGCCTGGGTGACGATGGCGACCCGACGGCGATCGGCGAGCACCCGACCGAGTCCGGCGACGGCACCCCGACCGACCGAGACCTCGTACCCCCGGGGTCCGAGGTCGACGGGAACCGTGATCACTGCTCGCCTCCGGCCCGTGAGTACTCGACGAGCACCCGATCGACCACCGGGTCGACCCCGAGCCCGGCGGTGTCGACGACGAGGTGGGCTGCGGCCCCGTAGGCCGAATCGCGCTCGCGTTCCAGCCGGGCGAGGGCGCCGACGGGATCGTCGGCGAGGAGAGGCCGTCCCGCCCCCGTGCCGACCCGGGCCACCAGCTCCGCCACCGGGGCGCGCAGCCACACGACGACCCCGGCCGCCCGGAGCTCGGCCCGGTTCGCCGGGTCGAGGACCGCGCCGCCGCCGCACGCGATGACGGTCGGGACCGCGGCGGCGCAGACCGCGGCGACCGCGCGCCGCTCTCGGTCGCGGAAACCCGGCTCACCTTCGACCGCGAAGATCTCGCGCACCGGGCGACCCGCTTCCTGCTCGACCACTTCGTCGGTGTCGACGAACGGCCGATCGAGCCGCCGAGCGCACTCCCGACCCACCGTCGACTTCCCCGATCCCATGAGCCCGACCAGCACCAGGTGCCCGGCCATCACCGCGCCGTCACCGAACCGTCACAGGCCGGCGCAGTAGGAGTCATGGTTCCGCACGAACTCGGTGACCGAATCGCCACCGAACTTCCGGAGCGCCTCGTCCGCCAGCACGAGGGCCACCATCGTCTCGGCCACGACGCCGGCGGCCGGCACCGCGGTGACGTCGGTGCGCTCCTTGAACGAGACGGTCGCTTCCTTGGTGTCGACGTCGACGGTCTCGAGCACCGGTCGGTTGAGGGTCGCGAGCGGTTTCATCGACCCGCGGACCACGAGGAGCGCGCCGGTCGTCATGCCGCCCTCGACCCCGCCGGCCCGATCGCTCGTGCGCACGTAGGTGCGGGTCGTGTCGTCCCACCGGATGCCGTCGTGCGCCTCGCTGCCCCGCACACCGGCGACGGCGCGCCCGTCCCCGATCTCCACGGCCTTCATCGCCTGGATGCTCATCATCGCTTGCGCCAGCGCCGCGTCGATCCGTCGGTCCCAATGCACGTGGGATCCGAGGCCGGGCGGCAGGCCGAAGCCGAGCACCTCCACGACCCCGCCGAGGGAGTCGCCGTCCTTGGCGGCCGCCTTGATCGTGGCGATCATGGCCGCCTCGGCGTCGGGATCGGTGCAGCGGACCTCGGACGCGTCGATTCGGTCGAGGTCGTCGGGACCGGGCCGTCGGGCGGGGTCGGCGACGACACCCCCGAGCTCGGCGACGTGGCTGAGGACGGACACCCCGATGCGGGCCAGGAGCGCCTTGGCGATCGCGCCCGCCACGACCCGAGCGGCGGTCTCCCGGGCGCTCGCCCGCTCCAGCACGTCCCGGGCGTCGGTGAATCCGTACTTCTGCATGCCGGCGAGGTCGGCATGACCGGGCCGGGGTCGGGTGAGCGGGGTGGCCGTCTCCCCGGGGGCGGCGGCCATCTCCTCCGCCCACTTGCCCGTCGCCCACTCACTGTTTCGGATCAGGACCGCGACGGGCGAGCCGAGCGTGCGGCCGTGCCGGATGCCCCCGAGAAGCTCGAGCTCGTCGCGCTCGAAGCGCATGCGCGGGCCGCGGCCGTAGCCGAGGCGTCGGCGCGCCAGCTCGTCGGCGAGATCATCGGCGAGGACGGGGAGTCCGGCGGGCAGGCCCTCGACGACGACCACCAACGCCGGTCCGTGGGACTCGCCCGCCGTCAGGAACCGCAGCACTGTCGGGGCTCTCCTGGGGTGGGGGTCGGGTGATTCTACGACCCCCGGCGGCGTCAGCCGGGAGTTCCCGCCGCCCCGGCACCCGGTGCGGTCACCGCACCGGCCGGTGCCTGCTGGGTGAAGACCCGGGCCGTGAGCTGCATCGACATCATCGGCGCCGAGCCCGCGCCGGCGAACAGCTCGCCGGTGGGCGCACCCGAGACCTGGCTCGCGCCGCCCGTCGGGCCGGCGGCGGCCGACGCGGCCGAGAGCGACACGTTGTCGACGACCACGAGCCGATCGAGACGGACGAGGCGGCCGAGGTACGCACGGACCTGCTCCCAGGAACCCTGGACGCTGAGGTCGACGCCGATCGAGGGCGAGGCCGCACCGGCCGCGACCGGGCTCGGCGTGAGGGCCTGGAAGGCGACTCCGGTCTCGTCGCGGATGCCGTCGACGGCCCGCAGGAACGACGACACGGCGGGCGACTCGGGGATGGCGGCCTGGAGCTCCCGAGCCGACGGCCCCTTGCCCGCGCCACTCGCCGCCCGCCGGAGCTCGGCGTCGAGGGTTCGGGCGCGGGCGCGTTCCTCCAGGGTGACCCGATTCGCCTTCGCCTCGGCTGCGCCCATCGGTCCGAGCACGAACCGCTGCCAGCCGATGACCAGCAGCAGCCCGGCCAGGACGACCGCGGCGATGTTCTTCGTCCTCACCGACACAACGCCTCCTCGAAGAACGACTGCAAGCGGGCGCTGCGGGCACCCTCACCGAGCGTGGCGCCGAGCGTGAAGGCCACGACCTCCGACGTCCCGAACGTCGACTTCTGCGAGCTCGTGAGCCACACGTCGTGCACGAGCGGGGTGTCGCCACCACCGGCGCGCTCGAGCGCGTCGAGGAAGCCGGCGAGCGTCGGGACGTCGAGCGCGATGCCCGACATCGTGACGTCACCCACGATCGGCCGTTGGACCGCGGCGCAGGCCGCCGAGCCGGTCACGGGGACGGCCGGAGCCGCTGCCGCACCTTCGGCGCCGGGCGATCCGGCCACCGGGGTGCCCGCGACGGGGGTCCCGAGTGGCGCCGCAGCCGGGCGCTGGGCCTGGAAGGAAGTGAGCCAGGTTCCGGCCGGGAGCGCCGTACCGATGCCGTCGAGCATGCTCGTCCACCCGACGTCGTCGCCGAGCAGCGCGGTGACCGACGCCCCGACCTGCGCGGTCGCACCGCCCGCCGTGGCCTCGGCGAGCAGCCGGGTCAGCTCGGTGCGCAGACGGGTGGTCTCGGCCTCGGCGGTCCGCTGATCGGCCTTGGCCGACGCCACCTGACCGCGCTTCATGACCGTCATCCCGCCGAGGAGCAGCACGACCAGACCGACCGCGACCGCCACCTTCGGGCTGACGCGCCGCTTGCGCGTCGTGCCCTTGCGGGCGCCGGGCAGGAGGTCGACCACGGCGCCGCGTCCGGCACCACCGAGCGCCAGGCCCACGGCGGCGGGCACGAACGGTGCGATGAGCGGGAGCTCGTCGGCATCGAATCCGATGGATCCGACCCGGCAGACGTCGTCAAAGCCGACCGACTCGACCGGGATGCCGACGAGCGTCGTCAGCCGGTCGGCGAGCCCGGGCAGGCAGGCCGTGCCGCCGACCGCCACGATGCGATCGATCCGGGGCGCGTCGGGCTGGTGCCGGAAGAACGAGATGGAGGTCCGCACGTCCTCGAGGAGCGCGGCGACCGGCGTCGAAAGTGCCGCGAGCGCCGGCGTCGCCCATGCCTCGTCGAGCGCGTCTCCGAGCGTGCGCTTCATGGCCTCGGCGGTCTGCTCGGAGACCCCGAGCGACGCGGCCACGGCTTCGGTCAGCGCGGCGCCGCCGCCACCGATCACCCGGACGAAGCGGGGCTCACCCGCGTGCTGGACGACGACCGAGGTGACGCCACCACCGAAGGAGACGATCGCCTCGGCACCGCCGGGTCCGTCACCTTCGATCGCATCGGCGCCGACCAGCGCCGGCACGCGGGGCCGCACGGCTCGGGCGAGGGCGAGGGGTACGAGGTCGACGGCGGCCACCTGGAGCCCACCCGCCTCGACCGCAGCCACGATCGGGGCGACAACCGATTCGGGCACCGCCGCCACGAGGACGTGCATGGTTGCCGGGGCGTCGGGGCCGTCGTCACCCGGGCTCGGCGATTCGGTCGGGCCGAGGATCGCGAAGTCGAGCACGGCCTCGTCGAGCGAGAAGGGGATGAAGTCGGCGGCCTGGAAGTCGAGCGCGCCCGCCACCTCCTGGCGGGTCATCTCCGGCATCTCGATCCGCCGGACCACGACCCGCGGGCTCGACACGCCGAGCCGTACCGATGCCTTCTTGATGCCGACCTCGGCCCGCAGGCGCTGCACCGCCTCGGTCAGCGCGGCCGGATCCTCGACCTCGCCCTCGCGCATGGCCCCGGGCGGCAGGGCGACCTGTCCGAAGGTCTCGAGCGTCGGCGGATCACCCGGGACGACCCCGGCGATCGTGACCGCGCTCGTGCCCACGTCGAGTCCGAAGAGACGGCGGGCCATGTGCGCTCCCTGGTGATCGAGTCGGTCCGGTCCCCCGTTCCATCGGCCGACCGGCGGCCGACCTGAACGAGTCCGGGCGATTTCCCGACTCGGGGTTCGGGACCCGTCGGGTCAGGTACCCAGTCGGCCGTACCAGTCGAGGATCGGGGCGCCGACGAGCACGAGGGTCATCGTGCCCGCGGCCAGGAACGGTCCGAAGGGCACCGGGGTACGCCGGGCCTCCCGGCCCCGAACCGCCAGCAACGCGATGCCGAAGACGGCACCGTAGAGGAAGCCGGCGAAGAGGCCGAAGGGGACGTAGCCCCAGCCGAGCCAACCCAGGTTGAGGCCGAGCACGGCCGAGAGCCGCACGTCGCCGTAGCCCATCCCTCCCGGCTTCACGAGGTGGAGCAGCCGGAAACCGGTGAAGCTGACTGCGGCGGCGACGACGGCCCGACCGAGAGCACCCCAGTCCCCCTCCCCCCACGAGGCGACGGCGAGCAACGCCAGACCGGCGGTTCCGAGGGGGACCACGATGCGCGTCGGCAGGATCATCAGTTCGAGGTCGATCGCCGACAGCGCGATCAGGCCCCCGGCGAGCAGGAGGTAGGCCGGGAGCGGCCAGTCGGCCCCGAAGCGCCAGCCGACCGCCGCGAAGACCAGTCCGGTCAGGGCCTCGACCAAGGGGTACCGGCCGGAGATGCGGATTCCGCAGCGCCGACACCGGCCCCGGAGCACGAGCCAGGACAGGATCGGGATGTTGTCGTACGGCGCGATCGCCTGCTCGCAACCCGGGCAGTGCGACGGCGGCGACACCACCGACAGGCCGCGTGGCACCCGCCAGATCACCACGTTGAGGAACGATCCGACGTTGCACCCGATGAGGCCGCAGATCACGGCGACGAAGGCGGTCACTGGCGGGAGAGGCTAACGATCGCCGACGGGTTGCTCGGCGACCGGGAACCCCGGTCACCCGACGCGGCGAGGCCCGGGGCGGGTGCCCCGGGCCTCGACCGTTCGTCATTCCGGCCGGAGCCGGGCGGCTGCTACCAGCTGGTGCCGAGCGCCGACACGTTGGCGGCGGTCGGGGCGGCGGGGCAGGCAGCCTTGCCGTAGTAGGTCCCGGCGTTCGCACCGGCGGCCACGTCGCCGATCGAGAAGATCGTGCCCGACTTCGAGGTGGTCTCGAGGCAGACGACGCCGGCGTCGCCGGCGGTCACCGCGTCACCCACCACGACCGTGAGGTCGCCGCCCCAGTCGAGCGAGGACTCGACCTCGAGCATGTCGGCGGCCACGGCGCTGTAGGCCTGGCTGTCGGTGTAGACCGTCTTCTCGGCGGTGAGGGCGTTGCGCAGGTCGGACTGGGCCGCCCGGTCCTGCGAGCGCTCACGGGCACCCAGGAAGGTCGGGATCGCGATCGCGATCAGGATTGCGATGATGAGCACCACCACCATGAGCTCGATCAGGGTGAAGCCCTGCTCGTCGTCGTGCTTGCGGGCCACCATGGTCTTGAGCGTGTTCATTGCGTTGCCTCCGTTAGTTCCCCGGGGTGCGCCCCCGGGCTCCGCTCCCGAGTCTCTTCGCACCGAGACCTTCATCGGCCGCACCCCGGAGGAACTTAAGCGATCTCCCGAGATTTCTTCGCGCGGCCGCCGGACGCCCGTCGGACGCACGGCGGGCCGCTCAGGTGCGAAGGCCCGGACTCCGAGGCGACGACGCGTTGCGACCCGGGGAAGCTTCCCTGGGTCGCAACGAAACGAGGTCCGGCCCGAGCCGGCCCGACGACTACCAGCTGGTGCCGAGGGCCGACACCGCAGCGGCGGTCGTCGCCCCCGGGCAGGCGGTCTTGCCGTAGTAGGTGCCGGCCAGCGTGCCCGCCGCAATGTCGGCGATGGAGAAGGTCCGGCCCGACTTCGAGGCCATCTGGAGGCAGACGATGTCCTGGTCGCCGGTCAGGACCGCGTCACCGACCTTCACCTTGAGGGCGCCACCCCAGTCGAGCGACGACTCGATCGTCTTGAGGTCGGCGGTCACGGCGCTGAACGCCTGGAGGTCGGTGTAGACCGTCTTCTCGGCGGTGAGGGCGTTGCGCAGGTCGGACTGGGCCGCCCGGTCCTGGGCCCGCTCCCGCGCTCCGAGGAAGGTCG
>JBJSXF010000068.1:0-6553 GCA_046086225.1 Actinomycetota bacterium
GTCGCACCGACCGCACCCGCCGAACCCTGCGCACCCGTCGCACCGACCGCACCCGCCGAACCCTGCGCACCCGTCGCACCCGTCAGACCCGCCGAACCCTGCGCACCCGTCGCACCCGTCAGACCCGCCGAACCCTGCGCGCCGGTCGCACCGACCGCACCCGCCGAACCCTGCGCACCCGTCGCACCCGTCAGACCCGCCGAACCCTGCGCACCCGTCGCACCAACCGCGCCGGTGAGACCGGTGGCGCCCGTGAGACCCTGCGGGCCGGTGGCACCCGTGCCGCTCGCGGCAACCACATACCAGTACAACGTGTTCGGCGGTCCCTGGTTGAGGTGCTCGAGCCGAGCGACATACGTCGTGGTGTTGCGGGTGACGACATCGCCCGGGAAGTACGTACGGTTCGCCTCCCACGACGCACGGAATCGCATCGCTTGCGACGGCCACGACACCATGCTCTCGCCGGCTGCGCAACGTGCGCCCGCCTCGTAGTCGATGACCTTCAGCGTCTTCGGGCCGGTGTTCGGGTAGCAGCCGACGATGCGATCGGAATCGGAACTCGGGATCGCAGCCCACGCCCACGTCGCACCGAGGCCGAGCGTCAGCGCCATTCCGAGGAGGAGCGCACGAGAATCGAGAATCCGTCGCACGACCGACCGGTTCGCCCTGTTGACGCTTCGCACTGCAGTGCCCCTCTCGATGCTCCCGAGCAGTCCGGATCACACGGTTTTGGGGAGGCTCCCCGCCGTGCTGTCCGACACCAGGACGCTATCCCCTCGACCCAGGAGCGAACCACTCTCCAGCGCCGGATAGGCCGCTCGGCCCAGCGCCGGCAGCGGACGAGAATCAGGAAGCCGTCAGCGAGCCCGGAGATCCCGCCGCAAGGCGGTGATCTCACGGATCGTGCGGAGGATCACCTTCGGGCTCGCCCCCCCGGCGGCACCGGCCACCCGCGGGTAATGGGGCACGCCGACCTCCACGAGCCCGAACCCGGCCTGCCGGGAGCGGATGACCAGCTCGGGCGAGATGAACGCAGAGCGCGACCGCAGCTCGCCGACGAACGCATCCACCACCGGCCGGCCGAAGAGCTTGAACGCGCAGTCGACGTCGTGCACATCGAGCCGGAAGAGCACTCGGAGGACGAAGTGGTACACGGCCGCGACCACCAGCCGGTGCCACGGGTCGCGACGCTTCAGGCGGTATCCGATGACAACATCGGCATCGGCGAACGAAGGCACGATGCGCTCGAGGTCGGAGAGCCGAAACTGCAGGTCGGCGTCAGTGAAGAAGACCGCTTCACCGGTGCAGGAACGGAAGCCGGTGCGCAGCGCTTCGCCGTAACCACGATTCCCGTCGTGGCTCACGAGCCGAACCTCCGGGTGACGGGCCGCGAACTCGGACACGATCTCAGCCGTGCGGTCGGTCGAGCCGTCGTCGACGATGACCGCCTCCCACTGCTCGGCGAAGCGCGGGAGCGTCGACACCACTTCGTCGAGGAGCCGCGGTAGGTTCGCCTCCTCGTTGAATGCCGGGAAGAAGCATGACAGAGACTTCAGCCTCTCCACCTCATTCCCCTCCTTCCGGCACGGCCGGGCCCGATGTCGCCTATGACACTTCGGCGCAGCACGCACTCGACTTGACCGCCCGCAGCGGTCGGGGCCTCGGCTTCGCTCGACGGCTCGAGACGATACCGGGGCTCCTCGCGATGTTCGCGACCGCGCTGGCGATCCGACTGCTCATCGCGCCGCACGTCGGGTTCGTCGGCGACCTGCGCTACTTCAACACGTGGGCCAATCGACTCAGCGAGGTGCCGCTCCGCGACTTCTACGTCGGTGACCTCACCTTCCAGTACCCGCCCGGCTATCTCTACGTGCTCGACCTCATCGGCCGGTTCTCGTCCTCACCCGGCTGGCTCGCGCTCAAGACCCCGCCGATCATCGCCGACCTCGTCATCGCGTGGCTCGCCGGCGCGTTCGCCCGACGCATCGCACCGGCGAAGATCACCGCGCGCTTCCCGATCCGCGCCCTCGTCATCGCCGCAGTGCTGTTCAACCCGGCGCTCATCGCCCTGAGCGCGGCGTGGGGTCAGGTCGACTCCGTCCCGGCCGCGTTCGTGCTCGGCTCGCTCCTCCTCCTCCTGACCGGACCGCAGGACGGCAGGCGATCCACCGCCCGCGAGATCGGCGCCATCCTCTGCTTCGCGGTGGCCTTCTCGATGAAGCCGCAATCGGTCTTCCTCTTCCCCGCCCTCGGCTACTGCCTCGCCCACCGGCACCTCCTCGGCCGCCGGGGGCTCGAGCTCGTCGAGGGTCTGGCCCGGATCGTGGCGCTCGGCGTGATCGGCCTCTCGGTGTGGGCGCTCAGCGGCATCCCGTTCGGCAAGGACCCGGCGTGGCTCCTCGACTTCTACCGACAGGCCTCCGACAGCTACAAGATCACGAGCGTCTGGGCCTTCAACCTCTGGGGCATCGTCGGATTCTGGAAGGCCGACGTGCCCGGCACGAACAACCCGCTCGTGCGGGTCGCCGGCATCCCGGCCGGCCAGGTCGGCACCGCCCTCTTCGCAGTGACGGCCGCATGGATCCTGTGGCGGGCCCACCGATCGATCCGCCGCGGTCACGACCTCGCCCGAGTGCTGGTCTTGGTGGCGGCGGCGAGCAGCCTCGCCGGCTACACGCTCCTCACCCGCATGCACGAGCGTTACCTGTTCCCCACGATCGTGCTCTTCGCGCCGCTCGTCTTCCTGAAGCCGCTCCGCCGCGTCTACTGGGCGCTCTCCGCGCTGTTCGTGCTGAACCTCTGGTATCCGTTCACGTTGTACGTCGGCACCTGGCCCGGCGCACGAGACCTCCGCATCGAGCCCGTCTTCGGCTGGCTCTTCGGACCGCTCGCCGCGACCGACCCGTGGCAACGCAAGCTGTGGTCGCTCGCCATGGTCGCGGTGTGCGTGATCGTGATCGCCCGCGGCTTCCACTGGATCGAAGGTGTCGACGACGCGCCGACCCCGCCTCCGCCGTCGCCGTCGGGATCGACCGATGACGCCGACCGCAGCCGCGACGCCACCGTGACGTTCGCCACCGTGACGTTCGCCACCGTCTCGGCCGCTGCGGCCCGGATCGTGGCCCGGCTCTCACGGGACGAAGCGGGCGACGGAGCCGAGCGCGACGTCTCGATGTCGGCGGCCGAGCCCGGCGAGCCCACGGAACCTGCGGATTCGACCGCATCCGGTGACCCCGGCGCGGCGACCCAGCCCTCGAACCGCGATCGTCTCATCGGCCTCGTTCCCGTCGCCGCTGCGTGCCTCTTCAACCTGATCGTGCTGCGCCCCGAGACGACACCGGCGAGCAACCTCAACGACAGCTCGTTCCACCTGCAGATGGTGCACTGGGCGTCCGAGCAGATGAGCCGGGGCCGCCTCCCCCTCGACGGATGGTTCCCCGACCTCACCCTCGGCTCGTCGTTCTTCCACCACTACCAGAGCCTCCCCTACAACCTCACGGCCGGCATCGACCGGATCACCGGCCTCGGCGTGCAGACCACCTACCTCTGGACGATCTACCTGCTCGTCGCGTTCTGGCCCATCGCCGTGTTCGCGGGCGCACGTCTCCTCGGACTGCGGGCTGCTCCCGCTGCGGCCGCCGCATTCCTCTCCCCGCTGATCGTCAGCGCATCGGGCTACGGCTACGAGCACAGCTCGTACACATGGCAGGGGTACGGCGTCTACACCCAGATGTTCGCCATGTGGCTGCTGCCGCTCTGCTGGGGCTTCACGTGGCGAGCCGTCTCGCGCGGGCGCGGCTACGCGGTCGCTGCGTTCGTGCTCGCGCTGACCATCGCCACCCACTTGATGACGGGCTACCTCGCCGTCCTCACGGTGCCGCTCTGGGCCCTGCTCGTGCGCCGCGGGCTCCTCACCCGCATCGGCCGGGCCGCCATCGTCGTCGTCGGCGGCACGCTCACCGCCGCGTGGGTGCTCGTGCCCCTGCTCGCCGACCGACACTGGTCGGCCCAGAGCGAGGCCTACCAAGGCACGACCTTCAACGACTCCTACGGTGCCCGGAAGGTGCTCGGGTGGCTGTTCGGCGGCGACCTCTTCGACGCCGGGCGGCTCCCGGTGGTGAGCCTGCTGTTCCTCATCGGATTCGTGGTCTGTGCGGCCCGGGCCCGGCGGAGCGAGCCGGCGCGGGCCGTGCTCGCCGCCTGGACCCTGAGCCTCCTGCTCTTCTTCGGCCGGGCCACCTGGGGCGACCTCACCGGGCTGCTGCCCGGCAACGGCGACCTCCAGATGCATCGGTTCATCATGGGAGTCCATCTCGCCGGGATCTTCATCGCCGGGGTCGGTCTCGCCGCCGTCTTCGGGGTCGTACGCAGCGGTCTCGCCTCACTCGCCGAACCGGACGCACCCGAACGCGGCGGGAAGGCGCTCGCCACCGGCATCGCCGCGCTGCTCATCGTGCTCGTGTGCTCGCCGGTGATCCTCGCCCAGGCCCGCTTCGACCGCCGCGACGCCCGCTTCATCTCCGAGCAGCGCTTCGCCGATGCCACCGACGGCGCCGACTTCCGAGCCCTGGTCGAGATCGCGGCGGCCCGCGGCGACGGCCGCATCTACGCCGGGCACCGCAACACGTGGGGCAAGGAGTATCGAATCGGGCAGGTGCCGGGCTACGCCGAGCTCTCCAACGCCCGCGTCGATGCAGTCGGGTTCTCCTTCCGCACCGTGCAGGCGCTCTCCACCGACCCCGAAGCCCAGTTCGGGGACGCGAGCCCCGCCCAGCACGAGATGATGAACGTCCGCTACCTGGTCCTGCCCGCCGACCGGGAACCATCGGTGCCGGCCCGGCTCATCGCCGAACGCGGTCGGCATCGGCTCTACGAGGTCAGCACGACCGGCTACTTCCAGGTCATCGACGTGGACGGAGCCGTGGAAGCCGACCGCACCACCGTCGGTAGCGCGAACGCCGAGTTCCGGGCCTCCGACCGGGCCCTCGCCGGGCGATACCCCGCCGTGGCGTTCGACGGCCGCGAACCTGCTCCGCCGAGCCGCGGCGACAGCGAGCCCGGCACCATCGTCGGTCAGATCGCCGACCGGGGCGCGGCCACCTTCTCGACGACGGTCGACATGAACCGGCCGGCCTACGTGCTGCTCAAGCAGAGCTTCGACCCGCGCTGGCAGGTCGACATCGACGGCACGCCGGGCGAGGCGGTGATGATCGCCCCGAGCCTCGTCGGCGTCGCGGTGCCCGAGGGCCGCCACACCGTGACGTTCCGGTACCGCTCCTACCCGGGTTACCCGCTGCTCATCGCAGTCGGCATCGTCACCCTCGTCGCACTCTCCGCCGTGCCTCGGCTCCGAGACCGGAGACGGGCGCCGACGGACGACGAGACGCCCGCCCCGACGATCTGAGTCGCGTACCGCTCGTTACGAGCTCGGCACCCCACCCGGGATGCGCTTGGCGAGCGCCGGGTCGAGCGCCACGGCCTTGCGGAGGCTCTCGTTCCCGTCGGCGACATCGCCGAGCTCACGCTGGAGCAGCCCGAGGTTGAGGTAGGCGTTCGCGTACTTGCTGTCGGCCGCCACCGCCCGCTTGTACAGGTCGACCGCCGCTTCCTTGTCCTCGACCGCGGTCTCCACGATCGCCAGGTTGTAGAGCGCAGGCGGGTACACCGGATCGACACTGAGCGCCAGGTCGTAGTTCGTCTCCGCAGTGCGGAAGTCCTTGGCCGTCTGGGCCATGAGCCCGAGGTTGTAGAACGCGAACTTGTTGCGCGAGTCGAGCCGCAGCGTCTCGTTGTAGAAGTTCGTGGCGCTCCGGAAGTCGTTGCGCTGCTGGGCCTGGATTCCCTTGTCGAGGGTCGCGCTGGCCTTCTGGGCATCGGTCTTCTCGGTGCTGCACGCGGTGAGCGCCAGCGCGGCGACTCCCGCCAGCACCACTGCGACTCGGACGGTCCGGTGAACGATCACGAGAGCTCCTCGGTCGACTCGACCGGATCGGTGGAGTCCGAACCGGCAGGAACGGGTGCGCAGCCTAACGACTCGTCGACCCCCCGTTCGCGCACCGTCCTCCATCGACCCCCCGGTGGGTCTTCCGGCCCAGCAGGGGACGTGTGCGCCTATCGTGGCGGCGTGCGGATCGCCGACGCCGTCGACGCAGCGATGGAGGCAACGGTAGTGCCGAGCTTCACGCGGCTCGGACCCGTCGTGCGCTCCCGGCTCGAACACTGGTCACCCCCGACGGGCCGCCTCGCCGGGCGGGTGATCGTCATCACCGGCGCCACGTCGGGCCTCGGCCTCGCGGCGGCGCGGGCGTGGAGCGCGGCCGGCGCCACGATCGAGCTCATCGCCCGCAACCCGGCCAAGGCGGAAGCGACAGCCCACACGTTGCGCCGCGCCACGCCAGACGCCGAAGTCGGGATCACGATCGCCGACACCGGCGACCTCGCCGCGATGCGCGCCGCCGCCGCGACCTTGCGGGGCCGCCACGCCCGCATCGACGCGCTCGTGCACAACGCCGGCGCGCTCGATCCGACCCATGCGTATGCCTCCGGCGGCATC
>JBJSXF010000069.1:0-19818 GCA_046086225.1 Actinomycetota bacterium
CGCGCGAGCGCACGCGGGAGATCCCCAAGCCCATCGATCCATACGTGGCCGACCCGACGCGAGAGTTGCCTGACAAGCCCATCGATGGGGAGTCGCCCACCGATCAGCAGTAAGTTGCGGGCATGACTGTTCATGAGCGGCCGTTCGGACGATGCCTCGAGGACTTCGTGGTCGGTGACGTGTACCGGCACTGGCCGGGCAAGACCATCACCGAGTACGACGATCATCTCTTCTGCATGATCACGATGAACCACCACCCGTTGCACACCGATGCGTGGTACGCGGAGCGGGCGACGCAGTTCGGCAAGAACGTCGTGGTCGGCAATCTCGTCTACTCGATCGTGCTCGGCATGTCGGTGCCCGACGTCAGCGGGGCGGCGATCGCCAACCTCGAGGTCGAGTCGCTCCAGCACAAGATGCCGACCTTCCACGGCGACACCATCTACGCCGAGACCAAGGTGCTCGACAAGAAGGAGTCGCAGAGCAAGCCCGACCGCGGGATCGTCGCGGTCGAGACCCGCGGCTACAACCAGCGGGGCGAGGAGGTCTGCTACTTCCGGCGCCGGGTGATGGTGCTGAAGCGGGAGGCGGCCAAGCCGCGCGAGCGGCCCTACACCTCACCCGAGTAGGCGCTACCGCCTGGGGGTGCCCCTGCCGCCGCCCGGGGAGGTCGGACGCCCCATTCTCGGGCGAGGTCCGCGAACCCCGCCGATCGGCGGGTTACCGTCGGAGCCGACCCCGAACCGGAGGATTCCGATGTCCGACGTGCCGCCGCCCCCGCCCCCGCCGCCGCCCGGAGCCTCGCCTGCTCCCAGCGGAGCCGATGCCGGCTCTGCGCTGTCCTACGGCTTCAAGAAGTTCCAGGCGAGCGCCGGGGTGCTGATCATCGCGATGATCATCCCGATCGTCGCGAGCATCGCGGTCTCCCTCGGCGGCGCGATCTTCAAGGGCTCGATCGGCGGCGCCATCGTCCAGATCCTCGCCTGGGTGGCGAGCACGATGGGCGCGATCGGCGTCTGGCGCGTGGCGCTCATGATCACCGCCGGCGAGACCCCCGATCTCGGCCGCGCCTACCAGTACGACCGGTGGGGCGAGTGGCTGGCGTTCTCGTTCGTCTTCGGCGTGATCGTCGCCGTCGGCTTCTTCCTGTGCATCATCCCCGGGCTCCTGGCCATGGCGTTCCTCGGGCTCGCTCCCCTCTACTTCATCGACGGGCGGCGGAGCGTCGGAGAGGCGCTCACGGCGTCGCGCGAGGCGGCGAGTGCCCGCCGTCTGGCGCTGCCTGTGTTCCTGGTGACCATCGTCGGTCCGCTCGGCATCCTGCTCTGCTTCGTCGGCGTCTTCGTCACCATGCCGGTGTCGTACGTCGGCCTGGCGTTCCTCTACCGGAACGCGATCGGGCAGTCGGTGGCGCAGTAGGCGGGAAGCCGCCGGGCGGCGTCACCTCAGGTGAGCACGCGGGTCGCGAAACTCTTTGCGCCCGCCACGAGGAACGCGGTCGTGAACCCGGCCAGGGCGAGGTAGATCACCGCGGCCGACATGTGCGGAATCCCGTTCGTGAGCGACAGACGCATGCCTTCGCTCATGTAGACGAGCGGGTTGACGAGCACCGACCACTTGAGCCACGGCAACGGTGACAGGCTCTGCCACGGGTAGTAGACGCCACCGAGGAACGTCATCGGGATCACGAGCAGGCTGAAGATGAGCGGTACCTGCCGGGGCTCGAACCGCGTGCCGATCACGAGGCCCATCGCTGCGCTCATGAGCGCCGAGAGGGGCAGGATCGTGAGCAGGAGGGGCCAGTGCACGTCCAGGTCGACGGGTGTCGCCGGGATGAAGGCGGCGAGCGGGAACACGACGAGCGAGGCGAGCAGGGCCTGAACGGTGCCCGACGCGACCTTCTCCAGCGCGACGGCCCACACCGGGAGCGGCGCGAGCACCCGATCCTCGATCTCGCGGGTGTAGCCGAAGTCCTGCACCAACGGCAGCGCAACGGCCTGGATGCCCTGGAAGATGAGGACGCTCGCGATCACCCCGCCCACGAGCAGCGTGGAGAATTGCGAGGCCCCGGCTGCTCCACCGATCGACTGTCCGATCTTCGGGAACACGTACGCGAACACGAAGATGAGGAGCAGTGGCTGCATCACGGTGCGGCCGACGAACATCCAGATCTCCTTGCGGAGCACGGCGATGTCGCGCAGGAGCAACGCGCCGAAGGCCCGTGCGGTCGACGAGCGGGGGCGGGCGATCCCGGTGGTCATTCGCGGAGCTCCCGTCCGGTGAGCGAGATGAAGACCGTCTCGAGCGAGGTCTCGCTGATGCCGACGTCGTGCACGGCGAACCCGGCCCGATCGGCCCGGCCGATGATCTCGGGGAGCGAAGGACCGTCGGTGCCGACGTAGAGGTGCACCGTCCCGTCGATCACCTGCCCGCCCGCGATCCCGGGCGCGGCGCGCAACTCGGTGAGCAGCGCATCGCAGTCACCGGCGGCCTGGATCCGCACCTCGGCCGCCGTGCCCACCGTCCGCTTCAGATCGCCGGGCGTGCCGAGGGCGAGCAGGCGGCCGTGGTCGACGATGGCCACCCGGTCGCAGAGGCGGTCGGCTTCCTCCATGTAGTGCGTGGTGAGCACGATGGTCTGGCCGCGGGCGTTCAGCTCGCCGATGACGTCCCACAGGGCGAGGCGGCTCTGGGGGTCGAGACCCGAGGTCGGCTCGTCGAGGAACAGCACGTCGGGGTCGTGCATGATCGCCCGGGCGACCATGAGGCGCTGAGCCATGCCGCCGGAGAGCGTGGCGACGTCGGCGCGGGCCCGGTCACGGAGCCGGAACCGGTCGAGCAGCTCCTCGCTGCGGCGCTTCGCCTCGCGGGCGCCGTACCCGAAGTAGCGGGCGTGGAACACGAGGTTCTCGGTGACGTCGAGGGCCCGGTCGAGGGTGTTGGTCTGGGAGACGACGCCGATCATCCGCTTCGCCGCCGTGGGCTCGGCCACCACGTCGATCCCGCCGACCCGGGCCCGGCCCGCAGTCGGGATCACCCGGGTGGTGAGCATGCCGACGGTTGTGGTCTTCCCGGCGCCGTTGGGTCCGAGGAGGCCGAAGATCTCGCCCCGCTCGACCTCGAGGTCGAGGCCGTCGACGGCCCGGACCTCACCACCCCGACCGGCGAACACCTTGGTCAGGCCTTCGGTGCTGATCGCGGCGGTCACGGATGGATGACAGACCCGGAGGGTGGGACGTGTCAAATCCCCCCGGGAGCGGATCGTCGGCACCCGGATAACCTGATCCGATGGCCGCGTCGGTCCGGGTGGTGCTCAACGGGGTGCGCGGTTCGACGCCGTGCGCGGGCGCCGAGTACCTGCGATTCGGCGGGAGCTCGTCGTGCGTGGCGATCGAGTCCGACGGCGCGCCACCGATCATCCTCGATCTCGGCACCGGTCTGCGCCGATACTCGAGTCGGTGGGAGGCCCCGGGCGCGGAGCCGTTCCGCGGGCACGTACTGCTCACCCATCTGCACTGGGATCACGTGCAGGGGCTCCCGTTCTTCACGCCGTTGCACCAGGCGGGCGCGCGGGTCGAGATCCACGGACCGGCCCAGGAGACGGGCCGCCTCGGTGATGTCTTCGGCCGCATGATGGGCTCGCCGTTCTTCCCGATCGGACCTTCCGACCTGGCCGCCGACGTCTGCTTCTCCGAGGTCGCCGACGACGACTTCGCGATCGGTCCGGCGAAGGTGCGGTCGCGCTGGGTGCGCCACACCGACCCCACCCTCGGCTTCCGGGTGGAGGTGGCGGGTCGGGTCGTCGTCTACCTCCCCGATCACGGGCAGGCCTGCGGTGATCACGGCGATGACCACGTGCCCGATGCCGTGCTCGAACTCTGTGACGGTGCCGACGTGCTCATCCACGACGCCCAGCACACGACCGAGGAGTTCGGGCCGAAGCGCCACTGGGGGCACTGCACCGTCGATTACGCCCTGCACGTGGGGCGGGAGGCCGGCGCCCGGCACGTGGTGCTCTTCCATCACGATCCGGCGCATACCGACGATGATCTCGACCGGATCGAGGCGCAGGCGCGCGACGTCGGCGCTCACCTCGGGATTCCCGAGGTGACGGCGGCGCGGGAAGGCGCCGAGCTGCTCGTAGGGGGAACCGAGGCCCGATGACGACGCCGCTCCAGGTCCTCGCGCCCGACGCGGCTGCGTTCCGCACGGTGCTCGGTCACTACGCGACCGGGATCGCGATCGTGACCGGCATCGACGGCGACGAGCCGGTCGGCATCGCCTGCAACTCCTTCACCTCGGTCTCGCTCGAGCCCCCGCTCGTGCTCTTCTGCGCGGCGACGTCGTCATCGACCTGGCCCCGGTTGCAGCGCGCGGGACGGTGGGCGGCCAACATCCTCGGGGAGGACGGCGAGGCGGTGAGCCGACTCTTCGCTCAGCCCGGTGCCGACCGGTTCGGCTCGACCGATTGGTCACCGGGGCGCACCGGGTCACCGATCCTGCGCGACGCGCTGGCGTTCGTCGATTGCGAGACCGTGGCGGAGCATGACGCGGGCGACCACGTGATCGTCGTCGGGCGGGTCGTGGAGCTCGGCTACCGCACCGAGGGCAAACCGCTGCTCTTCTACCGGGGCGGCTACGGCCACTTCGAGATCTGACCGGTCGCAGTGATCGGCGGCGCCGACCTCGCCGCAGCGGCTCGCCTCGTGGTGGGCGCGGCGTTGGCGATCGCCGCTGCGGGCAAACTCGCCGACCGGCGGGCAGCGGCGGCGCGGACGGAAGTGCTGCTCGGGCCGATCGGCCCCGTGGTCGCCGGAGCGCTCCCGCTCGTCGAGGTGCTGCTCGCGGTCGCGCTCCTGGCGTGGTGGGTGCCCGTTCCCGGGATCCTGACCATCGGGCTCCTCGTCGCCTTCACCTTTGTGCTCGGCCGGGCGGCCCGGCGGGGAGTGCCGTGTCCGTGCTTCGGGCCGGGGTCGAGCCGTCCCCCGGGGCGTCGTGACTTCATCCGCAACGGGCTGCTCTTCGCGGGGGCGATCCTCGCAACCGGCTCGCCGGTCGGTGCCGCGCCGGTCGCCACGGCATCGCTCGCCGTCGGGTTCGCGGCGGTCCTGATCGGCATCGTCCGCAGCGACCACTGACCGAGCCCCGCTCCTCGGCCCGGCGACCCTCCGGTCAGGACCGCGGCGCGCGGTGGGCGAGGTGGCGGAGGCCGACGGCTCCGAGCGCCACGCCGCTCGCGGCGCCGAGGATCGCCACGACCGCGGCCGACATCGCGATCAGCCAGCCCAGGAGCGGGATCGCGAGCATGGCCACCCAGGCCGCGCCGCAGGCGGCGGCGAGCGCGGTCTGCTGGCGTCGGATCTCCGTCGGGTCGGCGTCGGCGGTCTGCGGACGGCGCCGAGCGACGAGGGCCTGCCAGAGGATCCGGACCGGGTCGACGCCGGGGCCGAGGACCGCCACCAGACCGGCGAGGAGCCCGACGGCGGGCACCAGGGCGGGGATCTTGAACACGAAGCCGGTGAGGATCAGCACCCCGATCACCGCCTGGCTCAGGCGATCGGCCCGGGGATCGGGGGGTGGACCGGCGGGCACGGGGGAACGCTACCGGTGGCTCCGACCGGGTCCGGCCTTCCCGTTCGGGTAGCCGGACGACTACTCTCCGTAGCCGTCAAGCGGATTCCGAGGGAGCGTGCGGCGATGGCCCGAGACGAGCAGCGGTTCCCCGATCGGAGCGAGGTGGCGGGCAACGAGCCGGTCGAGCCGCTCCGGCCCGTTGCCCCCGAGCTCACCACGCTCGGTGGTGACTCGGTCCGCGGTCGCGACCTCGACGTGGCCCGGATCCGGGAGCGGGCGCGCCGACGTCGGCTCTGGCGACTGTTCGCCTGGCTCTTGCCGATCGCGGCCTTCGCTTACCTGCGCATCTTCGACGGTCGTCCGCTCCAGCCCGGCATCCCCGACCTCACGTTCAACGACTGGCTGAGCATCGCCTTCATCGTCGCCGTGCTCTCGGGCACCGTGGCGATGTTCGTCGGCGGTGGCCGCTCGCCCGCCGTGCGCTTCGACCCGAGTGAGATCACGGTGGGGCTCGACGACGTCGTCGGCCTCGGCCCGGTGAAGGACGAGGTCGTCAAGTCGCTCAACCTCTTCCTCGGCTACCAGACCTTCCGGGACACGATGGGTGGCAATCCACGGCGGGGCATCCTCTTCGAGGGGCCGCCCGGCACCGGCAAGACCTACATGGCGAAGGCGATGGCCCGTGAGGCCGACGTGCCGTTCCTGTTCGTCTCCTCGACTGCCTTCCAGTCGCACTTCTACGGCATGACCGGCCGCAAGATCCGCAGCTTCTTCAAGCAGCTGCGCAAGGCGGCGCGCGACGAGGGAGGAGCGATCGGCTTCATCGAGGAGATCGATGCGATCGCCGCGGCCCGGAGCGGCATGCGCGCGACGCCGTGGACCGAGGTCGACGCCGCGAGCGGCCCGGTCGTCTCCCGTTCCTCGATGAACGAGGGCGTGGCCGGCGTCGTCAACGAGCTCCTGATCCAGCTCCAGTCGTTCGACCAGCCGACGACGGGCCAGCGGATCTCGGGCGCGATGGTCGACCAGATGAACCGGTGGCTCCCGGCCCATCGCAAGATCAAGAAGTCGAAACCCCTGCCGAGCAACATCCTCGTGATCGCGGCCACGAACCGGGCGGCCGACCTCGACCCGGCGCTCCTGCGCCCCGGTCGCTTCGACCGCTCGATCCACTTCGACCTCCCGAGCCGGGCCGGTCGCCGGGAGATCATCGACTACTACCTCGACCGCAAGGTGCACGTTCCCGAGCTGGACAAGGAGGAGCGGCGCGACCAGCTCGCGGCGATGACCTTCGGTTACACGCCGGTGATGATCGAACACCTCTTCGACGAGTCGCTCGTGTGGGCACTGCGCGACGGCCGCGGCTCGATGGAATGGGCCGACGTGCAGCAGGCCAAGCTCACCGAGGAGATCGGCCTCAAGCAGCCGGTCGAGTACGCGGTCGAGGAGAAGCGCACGATCGCGACCCACGAAGCGGGCCACGCGACGATCGCCTACCTCGTCGGTCAGAACCGCAAGCTCGAGGTCCTCTCGATCGTGAAGCGGCGGGATGCTCTGGGACTGCTCGCCCACACCGACTCGGAGGAGCGCTTCACGCGCACCCGGTCCGAGCTGGTGGGGATGCTCAAGATCGCGTTCGGGGGCATGACTGCCGAGGAGATCTTCTTCGGTGAGTCGGGCACGGGACCGTCGGGCGACCTCGTGCACGCCACGAAGATCGCCGCGCAGATGGTCGGCTCCTTCGGCATGGCCGGATCCCTGGTGTCGTTCGAGGCCGTGGAGCCGGGACCGATCAGCCAGGGGATCGTGGGCAAGGTGCTCGCCGACGACGCGAGCCGGGCCGCACTCGAGCAGATCCTGAAGCAGGCGAAGGCCGACACCCACCGGATGCTCGAGGAGCACCAGCACCTCGTGATCGCGCTGCGCGATCGGCTCCTCGAGGTTGACGAGCTCGTCGGCGAGGAGATCGTCTGGGTGCTGCGCGAGGCGGAGGCCCTTCACCGCGCCGCGTCGGACGACTGACCGCGTCGCGATCGACCCCGGGGCGCGGTCGGGCCGGTTGGTAGCCTCCCCTCCGCCCCCGAGCCGTCCCGTGGCTGCTCGACGCACCACCGCCGGGGAGCACGGAACCGGGGAGCACGTGGCAGAAGCGCAGGTCGACACCGACGGGGTCGACGAGCGCGCCGTCCGGCGGGAAGGCTGGCTTCTCATGCGCGCCGCGGTGCGGCCGTACCGCCGCATCGTGGCCCTCGGCATCGGCGCCGGGCTGCTCTGGGCCGCCGCCCGGGTCGCGATTCCGAGCCTCGCCGGCGCCGCGATCGACAGCGGCCTCACCGACGGTGACTGGTCGGTCGCGATGGGCTGGACTGCGGCGATCCTCGGGGTGGGGATCGTGCAGGCCGTGATGACCGGCCTGCGGCGCTACGCCGCGTTCGGGCTGGCGCTGCGGGTCGAGACCGACCTGCGCATGCAGCTCGTCGCCCATCTGCAGCGGCTCCACTTCGCGTACCACGACCAGGCCCAGACCGGTCGGCTGATGGCGCACGCCAACACCGACGTGCAGCAGATCAACAACGTGGTGATCCTCATCCCGCTCACGATCGCGAGCACGATCCAGATGGCCGCGGTGATCGTGATCCTGGTGGCGTTGAGCCCCGGTCTCGCGTTCTTCGCGCTCGGCGCGCTGCCGTTCCTCAACGTCGCGGCGACCTGGTTCAACCACCGCATGTACCCGGTCGGGGTGGCCCTCCAGCAGGAGCTGTCCGAGCTCTCCGGGGTCGTGGAGGAGAGCGTCACGGGCATCCGGGTCGTGAAGGGCTTCGGGGCCGAGCGGCTCCAACGCCGGCGTCTGGCCGAGGAAGCCGCCGGGGTTTACGACCGCTCGATGGACCAGGCCCGCCTCCGCGCCTGGTTCATGCCGTTGCTCGACTTCCTTCCGTCGCTCGGCCTCGTCGGGATCCTCTGGTACGGCGGCCATCAGGTGCTGAACGGCAACCTCGGCGTCGGTGACATCGTGGCCGCGAACCTTTACGTGCTCATGCTCATCTGGCCGCTCCGGATGATCGGCATGCTCGTCGGGCAGATGCCCCGGGCCGCGGCGGCCGCCGGTCGGATTCACGAGGTGCTCGCCACCGACCCCGAGATCGACCACGAGGCGAGCGACCACGCCCCGCCGCTCCCGCCCGGCCCCGGTGCGGTTCGGTTCGAGGGTGTGAACTTCGCCTACCCCCTCGGCAGTCGGGTGCTCGACGGACTCGATCTCGAGATCCGGGGTGGCGAGGCAGTGGCGCTCGTCGGGGCTACGGCATCGGGCAAGTCGACGGTCGCTCGGCTCATCCCCCGCTTCTACGACGTGCAGGAAGGCCGCGTCCGCATCGACGGGGTCGACGTTCGGGAAGCACCGCTCGCCGATGTGCGTCGGGCGGTCGGGATCGTGTTCGAGGACACGTTCCTGTTCTCCGACAGCGTGCGGGCCAACATCGCGTTCGCCGATCCCGAGGCGCCGCTCGACGCAGTCCTGCGGGCGGCTCGGCTCGCCGGAGCTCACGAGTTCGTCGAAGCGCTCCCCGAGGGTTACGACACCGTGATCGGGGAGCACGGCTACTCGCTCTCGGGCGGTCAGCGGCAGCGCATCGCGATCGCCCGAGCGGTGCTCGCCGATCCGCGGGTGCTCATCCTCGACGACGCGACCTCGGCCGTCGACCCGAGCAAGGAGCACGAGATCCGGGCCGCGCTCGCCGAAGTGATGCACGGCCGCACGACGATCATCATCGCCCACCGACCGGCGACGATCGCGTTGGCCGACCGGGTCGTGCTGCTCGACGGGGGTCGGGTCGTCGCCGACGGTCCGCACGAGCAGCTGCTCGCCGAATCCGAGCGGTACCGCGAGGTACTGGCCCGGGCTGCGCTCGGGCTCGATGACGGCGTGATCGACGACGAGGAGCCGCACCCGGACGCCGAGCAGGAGGCTCGGTAGTGGGTTGGTTCGAGGCGGTTCCCGAGGAGGATCTGAGCCGGGCCGAAGCCGCGCACGTCATGCGGCGTCTGGTGCGGATGCTCCGGCCCGAGCGACGGCTCATCGTCCTCACGGCCCTCGTGCTCCTCGCCCAGGCCCTCGCCCTCCTCGCCGGCCCGTGGCTGGTGCGCTACGGCATCGACCGCGGCCTGCCCGACCGGGCGACCGGCTCCGACGGTGATGCGGCGGCCCTGAACCGGGCGGTCGTGCTCTACCTGATGGCGGCCGTGCTCGGACTCGGACTCGGGCGTGTGGCGATCATCCTCGTGGCCCGGGTCGGCGAGGGCTTCCTGCGACGATTGCGGCGCGGGCTGTTCGACCACATGACGGGCCTGTCGCTCGACTACTTCGAGCGGGAGAAGGCCGGCCGCATCGTCGCCCGGATGACCTCCGACATCGATGCGCTCCAGGAGCTCGTGTCCCAGGGCCTCGTGCTGCTCGTGCAGAACGTCTTCCTCTTCGTCGGCGCGGTGACCCTGCTACTCGTGCTCTCGTGGCATCTGGCGCTCGGCGTCCTCGTGATCGTCCCGCCGCTCGTGTTCGCCAGCCGATGGTTCCGACGGGTGTCGAACAAGGGCTACCTCGAGGTGCGTGACCGGATCTCGGCCAACCTGTCGACGCTGCAGGAGAGCCTCGAGGGCGTGCGGGTCGTGCAGGCGTTCGGTCAGGAGCGGGCGTTCACCCGCCGCTTCGAGGAGACCAACGAGGAGCAGTACCGGGCGAACATGTACACGACCCGCATCTCGGCGCGGTACTTCCCGATCGTGGAGTACGCAGGGATCGCGGGGACGGCGGTGATCATCGGGTACGGCGGCTGGCTCGAGACGCGTGAGGTGCTGACCAGCGGCACGATCAGCGCGTTCGTCCTCTACCTGAACAATCTCTTCGAGCCGATCAACCAGCTCAGCCAGCTGTACAACGTCGTGCAGTCGGCGGGCGCCGCGCTCACCAAGGTGTTCGGCGTGCTCGACACGAAGCCGTCGGTCGCCGAGCGGCCCGGTGCGGTGGACCTGCCCGCCCGGGGCGCGGTCGAGATCGACACGGTGACCTTCGCGTACGGCGACGGGCCCCCCGTGCTGCGGGACGTCTCGCTCACCGTGGCGCCCGGGGAGCGGATCGCGCTGGTCGGCCCGACCGGGGCCGGGAAGTCGACGCTCGCCAAGCTCGTCGCCCGCTTCTACGACCCGGCCGCCGGCACTGTGCGGGTGGGGGGCACCGACCTCCGTGACGCCACGATGCGATCGTTGCGGGAGCGCATCGTCGTGGTACCCCAGGAAGGCTTCCTCTTCGCGGGCACGTTGCGGGACAACGTACGGGTGGGACGACCCGAGGCCACCGATCGTGAGGTCGAGGACGCACTTGCCGCGCTCGGCCTGCTCGAGCGCTTCGCGGCCTTCCCCGACGGGCTCGACACCGAGGTGCGCGAGCGCGGCTCCCGGCTCTCGGCCGGGGAGCGGCAGCTCGTGTCGCTCGCCCGGGCTGCGCTCGCCGACCCGGAGATCCTCGTGCTCGACGAGGCGACCTCGAACCTCGACCCCGGCACCGAGCACCAGGTGGAACAGGCCCTGGAGCGGCTCACCGAGCATCGCACCGTGTTCGTGGTTGCGCACCGGCTCTCGACCGCGGCCCGGGCCGACCGGGTCGCGGTCGTTGCTGAGGGTGGGCTCGCCGAGGTCGGACCCCACGCCGAGCTCGTCGCGGCGGGCGGACGGTACGCGGCGCTCTACGAGTCGTGGATCACGCACCACGCCGACGGTGACGGGGCCGGGTCGGCCCCGGTCGACGCCTGAGCCCGGCGGGTACCGTCGCGGCGTGGCCGTCACCGATCTGGTCTACGACCCTTACGACTACGCGATCGACGCCGATCCCCATCCGGTCTGGAAGCGGCTGCGCGACGAAGCGCCCGTCTACCGGAACGAGGAGCACGACTTCTACGCCTTGAGTCGATTCGACGATGTGCTCACCGCGCACCTCGACCCGGCGACGTTCAGCTCGGCCCACGCAACCGTGCTCGAGCTCATGGCCCCCGAGATCGACCCGTACTCGCAGTCGCTCATGATCTTCATGGACCCGCCGCGCCACACCCGCTACCGCAAGCTCGTGAGCCGGGCCTTCACCCCGCGGCGGATCGCCGAGGTCGAACCTCGCGTGCGGGAGCTCGCGGCGGGCTTTCTCGACGAGCAGCTCGGTGGGAGCCGATTCGACTACGTCGCCGACTTCGGGGCGCGCCTGCCGGTCATGGTGATCTCGGCCCTCCTCGGGGCGCCGCGCGAGGACGAGGCCCGCCTGCGTGAGTGGACCGACGAGATGCTGCACATCGAGCCGGGGGAGATGCTGGGCGACCGGGCGGGCGCGATCCGGCAGGCGGTGCACGACTACTGGCAGGCGCTCATCGACGACCGGCGGGCCCGGCCGCGCGACGACCTGCTCAGCGATCTCATGGCCGCCGGCATCGAGGAGGAGGACGGCTCGACCCGCGGTCTCGACGACGCCGAGATCCACGCCTTCGCCGGTCTCCTGTCGGGCGCGGGGAACGAGACGGTCGCCCGGTTCCTCGGCTGGGCCGCGATCGGCCTGGCCCGTTTCCCCGACGAGCGCCGGGCCCTGGTCAACGAGCCCGCGCTGATCCCGGGTGCGGTCGAGGAGATCCTGCGGTGGGAGGCGCCGTCACCGATCCAGGGGCGCTGGACGACGCGCCCGGTCGAGCTCCACGGCACGGTCATCCCGGCCGACGCCAAGGTGGCGCTGCTCACCGGTTCGGCGAACCGCGACGATCGGGCCTTCGCCGATCCCGACCGCATCGACGTGCGCCGTGAGATCGCCCGGCACGTCGCCTTCGGTTACGGCATCCACTTCTGTCTCGGTGCCGCGCTCGCTCGGCTCGAGGGCCGCATCGCGCTCGAGGAGACGCTCCGGCGGTTCCCCGAGTGGGAGGTCGACGTGGCGGGTTGCGAGATGGTGCACACCTCGACGGTGCGGGGCTACGCGAACGTCCCGCTCCTCATCGGCTGACGGAGGGAAGATGACGTACCGCGTGATCCAGTGGGCGACCGGCCTGGTCGGCGTCGAGGCGATCAAGGGCGTGCTCGCCCACCCCGAGCTCGAGCTCGTCGGGGCCTGGGTGCACAGCCCCGAGAAGGTCGGTCGTGATGTCGGGGAGATCTGCGGGATCGGCCCGGTCGGCGTGGCCGCGAGCGGCAGCCTCGACGAGATCTGTGCGTTGGAGGCCGACGCGGTCGTGTACGCCCCGGTACTGGCGAGTACCCGTGACGTCGTGCGGCTGCTCGAGTCGGGGAAGAACGTCGTCACACCCGTGGGCTGGATCTACCCGGGGGAGTCGGCGGGCATCGCTGCGCTCCAGGCCGCGTGCATCTCCGGCGGCACGACCCTCCACGGCACCGGTATCAACCCGGGGGGCATCACCGAGCGGTTCCCGCTCATGCTCTCGGCGTTGTGCCGCGAGATCCGCCACGTGCGGGCCGAGGAGTTCTCCGACATCCGCAACTACCCGACCGAGGCGGTCGTGCGCGAGATCATGCTCTTCGGCAAGACCCCCGAGGTCGCGGCCGGGAGTCCGATGGTCGGCGTGCTCGGTCACGGCTTCATGCAGTCGATCGACATGCTGGCCGCCGAGCTCGGTTTCGCGCTCGACGCCGAGAAGCGCGCGCACCACGAGATGGCGGTTGCGACCCGTGATCTCGAGACGCCGGTCGGCACGATCGCGGCGGGCACGGTGGCCGCGCAGCGGTTCACCTGGGAGGGCACCGTCAACGGCGAACCGGTGATCACGGTGCGGGTGAACTGGATGATGGGCGACGATCACCTCGACCCGGCGTGGACGCTCGGGGAGGAGCGGTTCGAGGTGGCGTTCGCTGCCGATCCGCCGGTGTCGTGCACGTTCCACGGGCTCCACCCGCCGGTGGTGGGGGAGCAGCCCGAGATCGGGCTCATCGCTCCGGCGATGCACTGCGTGAACGCGATCCCCTACGTCGTCGCGGCCGAGCCGGGCATCCGCACGTACCTCGACCTCCCGCTCATCGCCGGTCGCGCCGCTTCCGGGGATTGACCGCGCTCGTCCCGGCCCCGGGTCGGCAGACGTATCCTTGACCCGTGGACGGCGTCAGCGACGAGGATCGTCGCATCGCAGCCCGCCAGGCGGCAGCGCTGGTCGCCGCCGAGACCGATGAGCCGGGAAGCGACGAGCAACGGGAAGCAGCCATTGCTGCGGCCAACGCCGATCGGCTCGCCGCCGGGCTCGACGAGCTGAAGACTGAGATCGAGTTCCACCGGAAGGCAGTCGCGCTTGGCCTCATCCGCCGATGAACTGAGGGCTCTGCTCGCCGATCACGGCATCGTTCACGAGCCGACCGCCGGTCGGGCCGCGGTCAGAGACGGTCGAAGGGAATCGTGAAGGCCGGGGCCTCGACGCCCCCATCGACCTCGAGGATCTTGCCGGTCACGAACGACGACGCGGGCGAGGCGAGGTAGACGACGGCAGCAGCCACGTCCTCGGGGCGGCCGACCCGGGCCATCGGCGTGTTGCCCTCGAGTCGCTCCCGAACCGTCGGGTCGGTGAGCACCTGGGCGAGGCCGGCCGTCTCGACCCCACCGACCTCGATGGCGTTCACCCGCACCTTCGGGGCGAGCTCGGGTGCCATGGACCGCGTCATCATCGAGAGCGCGGCCTTCGCGGTCGCGTAGGCGGTGAAGCAGGGCTGCACCATGCTCGCGGCGCGTGACGAGATGTTCACGATCGATCCCGCGCCGGCCGCCACCATGTGGGGCACGACGAGCCGGGTGAGCAGGAACGCCGAGGTGACGTTGAACCGCAGCGCCGCTTCGAACGACCGCTCACTCGTCGCGAGGAGCGGGCGGGGCAGCCAGCCGCCGGCATTGTTCACCAGTACGTCGATGCGGCCGAACTCGTCGGCGGTGCGCTCGACCAGCGCGGCGAGCTGCGCGGTAACGGTGACGTCGGTCGGCACGGCGAGAGCCCGGCGGCCCTGGGTCCGCACCGTGTCGGCCACGGCGTCGATGTCGGTTGCGGTGCGGGCCGCGACCACGACATCGGCCCCGGCCTCGGCGAGGGCCCGGGCCGCGGCCGCGCCGATCCCCTGACCGGCACCGGTGACGATGGCGACCCGGCCGTCGAGCCGGAAGTCGTCGAGGATCACGAACCGGTGGTGCTCAGGCGCCGATCGCCTGCTCGACCGCGCTGATCACCGCCGCGTCGTCCGGCGTCGTCTGCGGGGCGAAACGGGCGACCACCGAGCCGTCCTTCGCCACGAGGAACTTTTCGAAGTTCCAGCGGATGTCGCCGGTGTGACCCTCGGCGTCGGCGTTCGGGGTGAGCTCGGCGTAGAGCGGATGACGGTCGTCGCCGTTCACCTCGATCTTCTCGGTGAGCGGGAAGGTGACCCCGTAGCTCGTCGAGCAGAACTCGGCGATCTCCTCGGGTGAGCCCGGCTCCTGGCCGAGGAATTGGTTGCACGGCACGCCGACGACGGTGAAGCCCTGCCCGCCGAAGCGGTCCTGGAGCTCCTGCAGCGCGGTGTACTGCGGGGTGAGCCCGCACTTCGACGCCACGTTCACGACCAGCGTCACCTTGCCCGCCTGGGCCGCGAGCGCCCCCGCCGAGCCGTCCAGACCTGCGATCTCGATCTCGTATACCGACATGTTCTGCCTCCCCGATGGTGGTGGCGAGACGCTACCGGTGGGCTCCGATCCGGGGCGAAACGCCCGGTTCCCGCCACCCGGTTCGGCCGTCGTCGGCCCGGTCGGCTGCACCCGGACGACGGCTATCGTCGGCGCCCGTGACGTCCCGCGTGAATCGTCAGGTTGTGCTCGCCGAGCGCCCGGTGGGCGCCGTGACCGACGCGTGCTTCCGCATGGCCGAGCAGCCCGTCCCCGAACTCGGCGAGGGTGAGGCCCTGCTCGAGATCCGCTACCTCGGCATCGACCCCACCATCCGGGGCTGGCTCGACGAGCGGGGCAACTACATGGCCGGGGTCGCGATCGGCGAGCCGGTGCGTTCCAACGGCGTCGGGGTGGTCGTCGAGACGAACAACCCCGAGGAGTACCCGCTCGGTCGGGCGTTCATGGCCCTCACCGGCTGGCAGCAGTACTGCGTGCTCCAGTCGAATCCGTTCCCGCCGGTCACGATGGTGCCCGAGGCGGTCGATCTCCTCGACGTGCTCGGCGTGCTCGGCCACATCGGCATCACGGCGTACGTCGGCGTGCTCGAGGTGGCCCGACCCCAGCCCGGCGAGGTGTTCTGCGTGTCGGCGGCGGCGAGCAGCGTCGGGTCGATCGCCGGGCAGATCGCCCGGCTCCAGGGCGCCCGGGTGATCGGCATCGCGGGCTCGCCCGAGAAGTGTGAGTGGGTCACCGGCGAGCTCGGGTTCGACGCCTGCATCGACTATAAGCGCGAGGACGTCGCCGCCCGACTGAAGGAGCTCGCACCCAAGGGAGTGGATGTCTTCTTCGACAACGTCGGCGGCGAGCTGCTCGACACCGTGCTCCGTCGGCTCGCGATGCGGGCCCGGGTGGTGCTCTGCGGCGACATCTCGACCTACGAGCTCGACGGTCCGCCGCCGGCGCTGCACAACGTCCGCTACCTGATGGGTAAGCGGGCCCGGATGGAGGGCTTCAACACCCTCGACCACTGGGACGTCTACCAGGAGGCGGCGACGCGCCTGGCGGGCTGGGTGGCCTCGGGTGATGTCGTCGCCCGCACCCACGTGCTCGACGGTCTGGAGCGCGCCCCCGAGGCACTCGTGCGGCTCTTCGCCGGCGACCACCTCGGCAAGTTGGCGGTCAAGGTCTCGGGTTAGGCGAGCGCCGGTTCGTCCGGCGGCGCATCCGGTGTCGGGGCGACCGGCACGTGCACCCGGAACGTGGCCCCCGCCCCCGGCGCGGTCTCGACCTCGACCCGACCACCGTGCGCCTCGGCGATCGCGGCCACGATCGCGAGGCCGAGTCCGGTACCGCCGTTCGCCCGAGCTCGCGAAGGGTCGGCCCGGTAGAAGCGCTCGAAGACGTGCGCGGCGGTCTCGGCGTCCATGCCCGGCCCCTCGTCGCGCACCTCGATGACTGCATCGGAGCCCGTGGCCGCGACCCGCAGGTGCACCGGTGTGCCGGGCGGTGTGTGACGCAAGGCGTTCTGCATGAGGTTGCCGAACACCTGCCGGAGCCGAACCTCGTCACCCGTCACGACCACCGGACCGACCGGCGCCCACGCCACCGGGCGGCCGGGATCGACGGCCCGGGCGTCGTCGGCAGCATCGGTCGCGAGTCGGGTGAGATCAACCGGCGCACGGGCGATGTCCCGGCCCTGGTCGAGGCGGGCGAGGAGGAGCAGGTCGTCGACCATGACGCCCATGCGGTTCGCTTCCTGCTCGATGCGGCGCATCGTCTTGGCCAGGTCGTCCGGATCGGATGCGGCACCCATGCGGAAGAGCTCGGCGTAGCCCCGGATGGAGGTGAGCGGCGTTCGCAACTCGTGGGACGCATCGGCGACGAACCGGCGCAGCCGGTCCTCGGACGCCCGCCGCTCGGCGAATGCCCGCTCGATCTGGGCGAGCATCTCGTTCAGCGCGAGGCCGAGCCGGCCGACCTCGGTGCGGGCGTCGGCGGTTTCGACCCGGCGGGAGAGGTCGCCGGCGGCGATCGCCCCGGCGGTCGCTTCCATCTGGCGGAGCGGACGCAGGCCGAGCTTCACGATGAGGCCACCGGCGATCGCGAGCGCACCCATCACGGCGGCGGCGACGATCAACTCGACGACGAGGAGCCGGCGGAGCGTCTCGTTCACGTCGTCGAGCGGGATCGCCACGACGAGGAGTCCGCTCCGGCGAAGCGTGGTCGGTCCGACGACGACGGGTCCGGCTCCGACCCGACGGTCCGGGTCACCGACCGTGATGATCCGCCCCGCCGCGAGCTCGGCGGGCAGGGCGGCGATGGCTCCGCCCGAGGTGCCGGGGACGGCGAGCCGCACGACGGAACCGTCGGGGTAGCGCAGCTCGGCGTAGGTGCCGAACGGCACGAACCGGCCCGAACCCGTCGCCGAGCCGCCGCCGCCGAGGGCGGGCGAGATCTGGGCCGGGTTCTCGAGCGCTGAGCGGATCTGGTCGTCGACCCGGTCGAGGAGGAAGGATCGCTGCTCGCGATAGGTGACGACGCCGGTGATCGCGAGCGCCGTGGCGGCGAGACCGAGCAGACCGAGGACGAGGCGGGCCCGGAGCGTCACCGGGGAATGCTCACTCGGCCGTCGGGCTGCGCAGGGCGTAGCCGACGCCCCGGATCGTCGTGATGAGCGGCGGTCCGAGCGTGTCGATCTTCTTGCGCAGGTAGGAGATGTAGGTCTCGACGACGTTGGCGTCGCCGTCGAAGTCGTACTCCCAGACGTGATCGAGGATCTGCGCCTTCGAGAGGGCCCGACGGCCGTTCAGCATGAGGTAGCGCAGCAGTTTGTACTCGGTCGGGGTGAGGTCGATGCGGGTCTGGCCGCGCCACACCTCGTGGGTCTCGTCGTCGAGCTCGAGGTCGGCGAACACGAGCCGAGACTGCTCCTTGCCGTCACCGATCGCACCCGCTCGCCGCAGCACGGCCCGGACTCGGGCGACGAGCTCCTCGAGGCTGAAGGGCTTGGTGACGTAGTCGTCGCCCCCGAGGGCGAGTCCCTTCACCTTGTCCTCGGTGGTGTCGCGGGCGGTGAGGAAGATGATCGGCACGTCGTAGCCGTCGTTGCGGAGGCGTTCGGCGACCTGGAATCCGTCGCGGTCGGGCATCATCACGTCGAGGAGGATGAGGTCGGGCCGGAACGACTCGACCTGACGCAAGGCGTCGGTGCCACCGTTCGCGGCCTCGACCGCGAAGCCCTCGTAGCGAAGCGCGGTGGTGACGAGGTCGGTGATGTTGGTCTCGTCGTCGACGACGAGGACGCGCAGGTCGGCCACGGGCCCATGATGCCAGACGCCCGGTCGGGGTTCCGTGCGCTCCGGGTGGCTCGGTGGCGTCCCGATCAGCCGGTCGTGGAGCCGTCGAGGAGCCGGGCGGCCACGTCGGGAACCGACCGGAACCGCTCCCGCGGCGGCCGCTCGTAGCCGCCGGCGGGCGGTCGCGGGGGCAACGCGGCCGGCGGTGTCGAGACGTCGGTGTAGGGCACGGACGCGAGGAGGTGGGCGATGCAGTTGATGCGAGCTCGGCGCTTGTCGTCGCCCTCGACGACGAACCACGGTGATGCGTCGGTGTCGGTCCGGGCGAACATCTCGTCCTTCGCTCGTGAGTACTCGACCCAACGGCTGCGGGACTCCATGTCGATCGGCGAGAGCTTCCAGCTGCGGAGCGGATCCTCGAGCCGCGATCGGAAACGGCGCTCCTGCTCCTCGTCACTCACCGAGAACCAGTACTTGCGCAGCATGATGCCGTCTTCGATGAGCAGGCGCTCGAAGATCGGGCACTGGTCGAGGAAGCGTTCGTGTTCCTCGGGCGTGCAGAAGCCCATCACCTTCTCGACGCCGGCCCGCGTGTACCAGGAGCGGTCGAACAGCACGATCTCGCCGGCGGCCGGGAGGTGCCCGACGTAACGCTGGAAGTACCACTCGCTGCGCTCCCGCTCGGTCGGGGCGGGGAGCGCGACCACCCGGCACGACCGCGGGTTGAGGTACTCGGTCATCCGCTTGATGACCCCGCCCTTCCCGGCGGCGTCACGACCTTCGAACACGACGACGAGGCGCTTGCCCTCGACCCGCACCCACTCCTTCATCTGCACGAGCTCGGTCTGGAGCCGCAGGAGTTCTCGTTCGTAGATCTTGCGGGGGAACTTCGTCGTCCGGTCGTGGTGCGCGGCCGCGTCGCTCACGCTCGCACCCTACGGCGACGGCCGGGCAGGGGACCGGGGGCCGGCTTGGGTTCGTCGGATCGGTGCTGGTAGTCTCCCGAATCCGCCGCGGGGTGGAGCAGTCTGGTAGCTCGTCGGGCTCATAACCCGAAGGTCAGGGGTTCAAATCCCCTCCCCGCCACCATCGCCAGCGAACGGCCGCCTGCGGGCGGCCGTTTCGCGTGGCGGCCCCGGAAGGGCGGTGACCGATCGACCACGCGGTGGGTGCTCAAGAGGATCTCCTCGTACCCCCAGTGTCCGACGCCACCGTCGAGGCCCGTGCGGTGCAGGTTGCGGCAATTCGGGCGCTGCCGCCGTGGCGCCGCATCCAACTTGCGATCGAGATGTCGGA
>JBJSXF010000070.1:0-7180 GCA_046086225.1 Actinomycetota bacterium
CGATCCGGCGGCGAGCATGCTGGCCGCCCCCAGGGCGGAGGTCGACGCTGCACTGGCCGAACTCGGCGCAACCACGAGACCCTTCGCGGTTGTGAGCCTCCGCAACCGCCCCGACCCGCCCGAGATCGGGGCCGTCGCCGAACTCGTTCATCAGCTCGCGCAACGAGGAGTCGCGTGCGTCGCGATTCCCCAGTGCACGGAAGACTCCGAAGACGACCGCCGAGTCCACGCGACGGTGGCCGCGCAAGCCCCCGGGCTGCTCCGCCTGGAGTCACTCCCACCCGACGACGTCATCAGGGGAATCGTCGGACGATCGGTGCTCGCTGTCGGGTCGCGTTATCACCTCTCGGTCTTCGCCGCCACCGCCGGCGTTCCCGCCATCGCGCTCGTCGACGGCCCCTACACCGAGCGTAAGGCGGAGGGCGCCGCGGCCTTCGGTCCCGGCATGGTGACGATCCTGCCCGTCACCGTGCCCGCCGACACCCTCATCGCCGCGGCCGATGCCGCGTGCACCCCGGCTCCGACCCGACCGGTTGCGCCGCTCGACGTCATTGCGCCTGCGTTGCCCGCGATCGAGCGGTTCGTCGGCCTGCTCGGTTCAGGACGCTGCTGACGGACAGCGGGTCGCGATCACATCGTCCTGACCGGTCGGTGTCATCGGATCGGGGGTCGCGTCCCCGGCGAAACGGTGCTCCATCCAGGTGAGCATGTCTCCGACCGAGGCACCGACCACCCCGGCGTGGCTCTGCCCCGGGTACACCCAGCGGCTGAGGTCCTGGCCGAGCCCGCACAGGTGCTTCGCCACCCATTCGCTCGAAACCGTCGGGATCTGCTCGTCGTTGCCGCCGTGGATGATGAGCAGCGGCGTCGGCGATGTCGTCGTGAACGACTGGGGGTCGTTCTCCGTGAGCACTTGCTTCCACTGGTCGTTCTCGAACGGATTCATCTTGACGAGTGACTCGGCGTCGATCGGGGCCAGCCGTTCACCGACCTCGCCCACGCACCCCTCGTCGAGGATCGGGAGCAGCTCCATCCCGGCCGGGGTGAGGATCGCGTCGAGCGGTGCCTGCTCGTCGCCGTACGCCGCGTTGATCCCACCGGCCGCCATGAGGAGGTAGTGCTTGAACGGGCTCTGCTTCAGGAAGTCGTAGAGCAGCGGGAACTGTGAGGGTGGCGCGCCGGCGACGACGCCGCGCTGGTCGAGCTCGGGGGCGTAGTCGGACCCGATGCGCAACGCGTGCATGGCGGTGTGACCGCCCTGCGAGTGTCCCCACACGATGTACTGCGAGCCGATGCGGGTATCCGGGATCGCCCGGGCCGCCCGCACGATGTCGATCGCGTTGCGTGCCGCGCTCTCCCCCGCGATGTACGGCATGAGGCCCGGGGTGCCTTCACCCACGTAGTCGGTCGCGACGATCACCCAGCCCTGCTTCAGCAGCAGGTTCGCGATTCCTACGTTCGCACCCGGGTTCAGCGAGGGCGCGCAGCGGTCGGCCATCCCGTCGGTGCCGTGCGCCCACGACACGACCGGGAATCCCCCCTCGGGCGGCGTCCCCTCGGGCACGGCCACGAGTCCGGTGACCGCGGCGATGCCGCCCTGCTGCGTGCGCGTCGTGTACATGACGCGGAACATCTTCCCGGCCAGCCCCTCGGCGGCGACCGGCTCGACCTTGATCATGCGGCCCGGCGCAGCCTCGAGCGGATAGCTCACCGCGTAGAAGTCGGGCATCCCGTCCGACGCCGGCACGATGGAGGTCGTCGTCGTGCTCGCCCCCGACGAACCTCCGTCCGATCCCCCGCACCCGACGAGCAGGCCGCCGAGCGTCAGGGCGGCGAGCGCAGCGAGGAGGAGACGACGGGACCGGAGGCGACGGCGCACCTCGGGGAGTCTTACAGGCTGCCGCCCCGGACCGCCGGTCGGGGCGGATACCTCAGGCGAGGGCGCCGGCGATGATCGCACCGACGGCCTCGTGCTCGGTGAGGAATGCGTCGTGACCGGAGAGCGAGTGGATGGTCTCGACGCCCTTGTTGCGGGGGATGAGGTCGGCGAGTTCATGCTGGAGCCGCAGCGGGTAGAGGTGGTCGCTCGAGATCCCGGCGATCGTGACCTCGGCCCGAATCCGCAGGAGCGCCTCGGCCACCCCACCGCGGCCCCGCCCGACGTCGTGGTGGTTCATCGCCCGGGCGAGCGAGATGTAGGAGTTGGCGTCGAAACGCCCGCAGATCTTCTCACCGTGGTACTCGAGGTACGACTCGACGGTGTACTGCCCGCCCTCGAACGGATGCTCGTCGTTCTGATGCCCCCGATTGAAGCGCTCGGCGAACTCCAGTTCGGAGCGATACGTGACCTGGCCGATACCCCGGGCGAGCGAGAGTCCGCGCCACGGCCCCTCGGGCCCGTCGTAGTAGTCGCCGCCCCGGAAGTTCGGATCCTGCTCGATCGCCCGGATCTGGAGCGCCGACCACGCGATCTGCTCGGCGGTCGCCGCGGCTCCGCAGGCGATCACGACCGCCTTGGCCACCCGGCCGGGATATTCGACCGCCCACTCGAGGGTGCGCATCCCGCCCATTGAGCCGCCCACGACCGCGGCCCAGCGATCGATGCCGAGGTGATCCGCGAGCGCGGCTTCGACCGCGACCTGATCGAGGATCGTCGTGACCGGGAACGTCGCGCCGTAGGGCCGCCCGGTCGTCGGATCGGTCGAGGCCGGACCGGTCGTGCCCTGGCAGCCGCCGAGAACGTTCGGGCACACCACGAAGTAGCGGTCGGTGTCGATCGCCCGGCCCGGCCCGATGATCGGATTCCACCAGCCGAGCTGCGCGTGCCCGTGTCCGGCCGGCCCGGCTGCGTGGCTGTCGCCCGTGAGTGCGTGGCAGACGAGCACGGCGTTATCAGCCGTGGGTGAGAGCCGACCCCAGGTCTCGTAGGCGACAGTGATCGGTCCGAGGGTGCCGCCGGCGACCAGGTCGAGCGGCCGTCCGGTCGCGATCTCGACGAAGCGGCGGCGGCCGGGCTGATCGCCCGGTCGCCACGCACCCGTCACCGGAGGCGCGCCTGCGGTCACCCCGTCGTTCCCGTTGTCCTACGGAACGTCTACGCGGAGGCCGCGGCCCGCAGGCCGGTCTCGAGGTCGGCGATGAGATCGTCGACGGTCTCGATGCCGATCGACAGCCGCACGAGACCGGGCGTCACGCCGGTCGTCGCCTGCTCGGCCGCCGCCAGCTGACTGTGCGTCGTGCTCGCCGGGTGAATGGCGAGGCTGCGCACGTCACCCACGTTGGCGAGGTGGCTGAACAGCTCGAGGCTGTCGATGAACCGCCGCCCGGCCTCGACCCCACCCTTCAGCTCGAACGCCACGATGGCGCCCTGCCCGTCGGGGAGGTACCGCTGGGCCCGCGCGTGCCAGGGACTCGATGCGAGACCCGGGTAGGCGACCGACGCCACCTCGGCCTGACCCTCGAGCCACTTCGCGATCGCCAGTGCGTTCTGGGAGTGGCGCTCCATGCGCAGCGAGAGCGTCTGGAGCCCCTGGAGGAACAGGAAGAGATTGAACGGCGATGCCGCGGCACCGAGGTCGCGCTGGTACTGGAGCCGGCACTTGAGGATGTACATCGCCGGCCGCAGCTCGGGCGGCAGGTCGGCGAACACCAGACCGTGGTAGCTCGGGTCGGGTTCGGTGAACCCGGGGAAGCGCCCACTGCCGGGGTAGTCGAAGGCGCCGCTGTCGATGATGACGCCGCCCACCGAGGTGCCGTGGCCACCGATGAACTTCGTCGCGCTGTGCACCACGATGTCGGCGCCGTGCTCGAGCGGACGGAGCAAAGCCGGGCTGGCCAGCGTGTTGTCGATCATCAGCGGAATGCCGTGGTCGTGCGCGACCTTCGAAATCCCCTCGAAGTCGAACACGTCGCCCTTCGGGTTGCCGATGCTCTCGCCGTAGAACGCCTTGGTGTTGGGCTTCACGGCCTTGGCCCACGCGTCGAGGTCGTCGGGATCGTCGACGAAGTCGACCTCCACGCCCATCTTCGGGAGCGTGTAGTGGAGGAGGTTGTAGGTGCCGCCGTAGAGCGAGGAGCTCGACACGACGTGCCCGCCGTTCTCGGCCAGGTTGAGCAGGGCGAGGGTTTGGGCCGCCTGCCCGCTCGAGGTGGCGAGGGCGCCCACCCCGCCCTCGAGCGCGACCATCCGCTGCTCGAAGGCGTCCTGGGTCGGGTTCATGATCCGCGTGTAGATCATCCCGAGCTCGGAGAGGCCGAACAGGGCCGCCGCGTGCTCGGTGTCCCGGAACACGAACGAGGTGGTCTGGTAGATCGGCGGCACCCGGGCCCCGGTGACGGGGTCGGGCGGGGTGCCGGCGTGGACGAGGCGGGTGTCGAGTCCCCAGGAGTCGTTGGTCATGGGGGCAGAGGGTAGGCGGCAAATCCTGACAAGTAAAGTCGGATTTCAATCCCGCCCCCGGCTCCGGGGCGGTCCGGCCGGGGCCCGGACGCCTCAGGCGTGATCGGTGCCCGCCTCGGCGCACGCGTGGCACTCGACCTCGAGCGTGGCGTGGACGATGCCGAAGCGCTCGGCGAGCATGGCCTTCAGCAGTCCGGCCCGGGCCTGGGCGTCATGGAGCGAGACGGCCTCGCCCACCACCACGTGGGCCGAGAGGGCGGCCTGCTCGGAGCCCGTCGTCCACACGTGCAGGTGGTGTACGGCCTCGACCCCGTCCGCGGCGGCCAACGCGGCCCGCACCTCGCCCGTGTCGATGCCGGGGGGCGCGGCCTCGAGCAGGATGTGCGCCGAGGCCCGCAGCAACCCTGCCGCACCGACGAGCACGAGGGCGGCGATCAGCAGCGAGGCGATCGGGTCGAGGCGCTCGACGCCGAACCACGCTGCCCCGAGCGCGGCCACGATCACGGCCAGCGAACCGCCCGCGTCGGACGCCAGGTGCCACAGCGCGGCCCGCACGTTGAGGTTCGAGCCACCGACCCGGGCGAGGCCGATCGCGCTCCCGACGTTCACCAGGAGTCCGATGACCCCCACCACGAGCACGCCTCCGGCCGCGAACGCCTCCGGATGCGCCAGGCGCCGCACCGCGGCGATCGTGATGAAGACCGTCCCGACGAGCATGAGCGCGGCGTTGGCCTGGGCCGCGAGCACCTCGGCCCGGGCAAAGCCGAACGTGTGCCGGTCGGTGGGCGGCCGGAGCGCGATTCGAACTGCGGCGTAGGCGAGCGCCAGCGCGACGACGTCGGCGACCATGTGCAGCGCGTCGGCGAGCAGGGCGAGGGAGCCGAAGGCGATGCCCCCGACGACCTCGACCGCGAGGAAGCCTGCGTTGACCACGAGGGCGATGGCGAGAGCTCGGCGCCGGGAGTCGATGCCCCCGATCATCGCAGGCGGAGCCGTTCCTCCCGGGCCGCCTCACGCTGCATCATCGCCTCCACGTCGGCCCGCAGCTTCGCCTCCCCCGGCGGCCAGCCAACCGGGCTCACCACATCGGGGACCGCCGCGAGGTCCACGGGTCGCCGCTCGTTCGAGGCCTGGTAGACGGCGAAGCAGAGCCGGAGCGCCTCGATGGCGGTGGCCGGAGCCAGGTCGGGGACCTCGCCGGCCAGGAGCCCGTCGACGAAGGCCGTCGCCGCTCGCCGGAACGAGCCGTCGTACGACGCGTCGAGGTCGGTGAACGCGGTGCGGGTGCCGTCCTCCTCGTAGAGCACCACCGGGGCGAGATCGGCGTGGAGGTGGCCGCACAGCCGGGTCACCCACACGAAGCCGCGGGTGCCCTGGATCTCGAAGAACTCGTCGGCTCCGTAGTGGTCGCTCGCGATGTGCATGTCGGGGGCGTACGACACCTCCATCATCCCGAGGAGGTCGGGCCGGTCGTACTCGAAGAGGGCGACGGTCGGCGCCTCGAAGAACAGCGGCCCCGGCCGCACGATCGCCTGGGCGCTGCGCACCGAGGTGTCGACGAGCCAGAGCGCCATTGCGTACTTGTGCATGACGTCGTCGAAAAGGTGCCCGCCCGGACTCTGGGCGTCGAACCGCCACGTGTAGCCCGCCGGATCGAGCTCGGCCTGGAACCGCGATTCGGTGCGGCCGACCACCGTCTTGATCCGAACGACGGGCGGCGTGCCGATCGCCCCCGACCGAATGAGGTCCCGGGCCTTCACGAGCGGCGGGTAGTGACAGCAGTTCTCGGTGACCCGCAGCACCCGGCCCGCAGCCTCGGCGACCGAGACCATGCGCTCGGCCTCCGCGATCGAGTTGGCGATCGGCTTCTGCACCGACACGTGCTTGCCCGCTCGCAATGCGGCTACCGCGTGCTCGGCGTGCAACGGTGTCGGACTGAGGACCTCGACCGCATCGATGTCGTCGGCCGCGAGGAGCTCGTCGAGATCGGTCGTCGTCCGTTCGACCCCCCACTCCCGCGCCCGCCGTTCGAGCACCTCGGGTCGGGGGTCGCAGAGCGCCACAACCTCGCAACGGTCGTGGGCGAGGTAGCCGGGGACGTTGAGTGTGGCGATGTTGCCTGCGCCCACGATCCCGATGCGCACGTGCTCCACGGGCCTGCTCCCCCATCCGGTCGGCACCGGCGGCACCGTGGGCGCTGATGCTAAGAACGGACCCCGAGGCCCGCCAAGCGGCCCGCATCCCGCCGATCCGAGGAGCACCGTGGAATCGCTGCGCACCCCCGACGAGCGCTTCGCCGAGCTGCCCGGCTTCCCGTTCGCACCCCACTACACCGAGGTTGCCGACGGCGAGGGCGGCTCGTTGCGCGTGCACTACCTCGATGAGGGCCCGGCCGACGCGCCGGTCGTGCTCCTGATGCACGGCGAGCCGTCGTGGTGCTTCCTCTACCGGAAGATGATCCCCGTGCTCGTCGCCGCCGGGTTGCGGTGCGTCGCCCCCGACCTCATCGGGTTCGGTCGCTCCGACAAACCGACCCGGCGCGAGGACTACACCTACGCCCGGCACGTCGAGTGGATGCGCGCCGCGCTCTTCGAAAACCTCGACCTCACCGGGGCCACCCTCGTCGGCCAGGACTTGGGTGGCCTCATCGGCCTCCGGCTCGTGGGCGAGCACCCCGACCGCTTCGCCCGGGTGGTCGCCGCCAACACCTTCCTGGCCGACGAGGGTGGCCCCGGTGAGGTCGAGGTTTTCGAAGAGCGCGGCGCGCATCCACTCGACGTG
>JBJSXF010000071.1:0-5526 GCA_046086225.1 Actinomycetota bacterium
CACCGACGCCGGTCGGGAGCTGATCGACCGCATGCTCGCCGACGGGGCGATCGAGGTCCGGCCCGGCGACGACGATCCCGGGGCGATCGAGCTGATGCACAAGCTCTCCAAGAAGTCGCGCAAGCGCTGGCCCGAGACCGCCGTACCCGAGCCCCGCCTCGGCGTCTGAGGCTGCGAACCACCCCCTGCGCCGGAAGGCTCAGATCATCGGCCAGGGGTAGCAGTGGTGCCCGGGATCGGGCTCGGGGAAGATCCCCGACGCGAGCAGGGCCCGCACCCGAGCGCCGAGGGCGTCATGTTCGAAGCGATCGAGCAGCCCACCCAGGTCCGCGTCGAGCCCACCCGTCGCAAGTTCCTCGGCCAGGCGGGCGAGATCATCGGTGACCGCGGACGGGACCGGCTCACCGCCGAAATCCCAGATGACCGTGCGCAGCTTCCACTGGGCGTGGAAGCACAGACCGTGGTCGATGCCGAAGATCCGACCGTCGGTCGCGGCCTCCAGGCAGTGCCCGCCCTTGCGGTCGGCATTGTTGACCACGATGTCGAACGCCGCCATCCGGCGCAGATCCTCACCGCGCTCCTCGAGCAAGGCGAAGTAGTGCCGGTCGGGGTCGTGCTCGACGTAGCGCTGCACCATCCCGAGGCCGAAGGGCCCGTCGCGCAGCACCGTGTCGGGGACGAGGTCCCAGCCCAGGGCACGCGAGACGACACCGGCCGCCGCTTCGCGGCGGCAGAGGGTGCCCGTCGGGAAATCCCAGAGCGGGCGCTCACCGCGCTGGGGCTTGTAGATCGCGAGGAGCTCGTCACTCCCGATCGTCAGGTTGACGAGGAGCGTCGCGTTCGACGACCAGGGCATCCGGCCGAGGACCTCGACCTCACCGTGCGCGAGCAGCTCGGCGATCGTCACCGCGAGGCCGAGCGCTCAGTTGAGACGCGGGCACACGTGACCCGCCGGATCCATCGGGAACTCGCAGAGCGGGCAGTCGGGCCGACCCGACTCCACCGCGGCCGTGCCCCCGCGGGCCATGGCCCGCACCTGGGGCCGGGTCGCGTACAGACGGGCGACGAAGCCCTCGGCCTCCGCGTCGGCCGGCCCCTCTTCGTCGGCTGATTCCCGCAGTTCGATGAGCACGAGACGACGCTCGGCGTCGTAGCCGATGCCGATGAGCCGCGCCCGGAACAGCGGTTCGTCGGCCGTCACCGTCACCGGATCGGGTATCGGCTCCTCGGGATCGTCGTCGGCCAGTCGGTCGAGGAACTGCCCGGCCTCGGTGACGAGCATCCGGACCTGCTCCTTTTCGACCAGGACCGAGAGCATCGCCTCGCCCTTGCGGGCCTGGATGACGAACGTTCGTCGACCGGGCACCCCGAACGCGCCCGCGCCGATCGCGTCGACCGGATCGAACTCGATCGCGCTCACGGCGCCGATTCCCCCGTGGTGGCGTCCGAGCCGGACCCGTCGGCGGACCCGGCGCCGGACCCGTCGGTCGGCGGGGGCACGAGATCGTCGAGCCCGCCGGTGTCGTTGTGCTTCACCAGCATGATCCCGTGATCGGACACGTCGAGGACCGTCGTCGACGCCGGGGCCACGTGCAGCCGCTGGAAGAGGTCGAGATGCAGGCCGGTGTAGTGAGCGATCGCCGACTTGATGGGGTCGGCGTGTCCGACGACCACGACCGTCTCGCCCGGGTGGTCGGCGATGACCCCGTCGAGCGCGGCGACGGTGCGGGCCTGCATCTCCCGGATCGACTCACCGCCGGGGAAGCGGGCCCGCGACGGGGCGGTCTGCACGACCTTCCACTCGGGAGTTGTGGCCAGCTCGGCGATCGCACCCCCGGTCCACTCCCCGTAATCGGCCTCGATCACACCCGGGAGGGAGACGACCGGCAGCCCGTGCGGCGCGGCGATGCGCTCGGCGGTCTGCACGGTGCGCTCGATCGGGCTCGCGTAGACCGCCACGACCGGCAGGCGGGCGATCCGTCCCGCCGCCGCCTCGGCCTGCGCGACACCCTGCTCCGAGAGCGGGATGCCGGGCCGGCGCCCGGAGAGCAGCGGTCCGGTCTGGGCGGTGACCCCGTGCCGGACGAGCACCAGCCGGGTCGACTTCGGGGCATCGGCCATCGGAGCGAGGTTACCGGGGGCCGTCCCGTACGCTCCCACGCGTGACCGGCGTCGGCTTCACTCCCACCGGACCTCCCGAGACCGTCCTGCCTTCGGAACCCGAGGCCGCGCTCGAGGCGCTGCGGGCCGCGCTCGCGCAGCCCATCGAGGGTCGCCGCGACGCGGTGAGCGACGTCTGCGCGCGCTGGCCGACGTTCCTCGACGCGTGGGCGCGACTCGGCGAGCTCGCTCGCGACGACGTCGAGGCGTACGCCGCGTTCCGGGTCGGTTATCACCGCGGCCTCGACCGTCTCCGCCAGGCCGGATGGCGCGGCTCGGGCTACGTGCGCTGGGGCGTCGAGACCAACCGCGGCTTCCTCCGCGCGCTCGACGGCCTCCGGGCGTCGGCCGAGGCGATCGGTGAGAGCGAAGAGGCCCGCCGGTGTGCCGAGTTCCTGCGCCAGCTCGATCCCGGATGGCCGGGCTCGGCCTCGGGTCGCGGGTAGCGTCCCGCTCCGTGAAGCGCGCACTCATCACCGGGATCACCGGACAGGACGGTCGGCACCTCTCGCAGTTCCTGACCGGCAAGGGGTACCAAGTCTTCGGGCTCGTCCACGGCCAGGCGAACCCGAAGATCGGGATCGTCACCGCCGAGAACCCGGCGCTCGAGTTGGTCGAAGGCGACCTGCGCGACCTCTCGTCACTCATCGCGGTCGTCGAGCAGGTGCAACCCGACGAGGTCTACAACCTGGGCGCGATCAGTTTCGTGCAGGTCTCGTTCAAGCAGGCCGAACTCACCGCGGAGATCACCGGCCTCGGCGTGCTGCGCATGCTCGAGGCGGTCCGGATCGTGGGCGGCTCCGAGAACAATCCGATCCGCTTCTACCAGGCCTCGTCCTCCGAGATGTTCGGCAAGGTGCACGAGGTACCCCAGCGGGAGATCACTCCGTTCCACCCCCGGTCGCCCTACGGGGTGGCCAAGGTGTTCGGCCACTACACGACGCTCAACTACCGCGAGGCCTACGGCATCCACGGCAGCAGCGGGATCCTCTTCAACCACGAGGGCCCCAAGCGCGGCCTCGAGTTCGTCACCCGCAAGGTCACCAACTCGGTCGCCCGCATCAAACTCGGCCTCCAGGACGAGATCAGCCTCGGCAACCTCGACGCCTCGCGCGACTGGGGCTACGCGGGCGACTACGTCGAGGCCATGTGGATGATGCTCCAGCAGGACGAGCCCGACGACTACGTGATCGCCACGGGCGAGACCCACACGATCCGCGAGTTGCTCGACGTCTCCTTCCGGCACGCCGGCATCGACGATTGGTCGCGCTACGTGAAGCAGGACCCCCGCTTCATGCGACCGTCGGAGGTCGACCTCCTCATCGGCGACGCCTCGAAGGCCCACGAGCGGCTGGGCTGGAAACCGCGGGTCGGTTTCGAGGAGCTCGTGCGGATGATGTACGAGAACGACCTCGCCGAGGAGAGCGCCAAGGCCCGCTGACGCGGCGTCGGCCCTCAGACCGTCGTTGCCGCCCGGCCGAGCGCCGCCTCGGCCTCGGCCACGATCCGCCGAACGATGTCACCGGCGGGCTCGAGCGCGTCGATCGCGCCCACGCCCTGCCCGGCCGGATAGCACTCGCGATCGGGGTCGACCGGGGTGTGCTCGTCGCCCCCGAGGTGCAGTGCGTTCGCCTCGAAGGCCCGGCCCATCTGCTCCGGGAACGGCCGCACCTCCTCGGGGTGCTCCTCCACGTGGCGGGTCCAGTCGTTGCGGATCGCCCGGAGGGTCTTGCCGGTGAAGCCCCGGCTGATCACCGTGTCGTCCTCCTGGGCGCCGAGGAGCGCGTCCTTGTAGCCGGGCACCGTGCGCGCCTCGGGGCTCGCGATGAACCGGGTGCCGAGCCACACGCCGTCGGCCCCGAGCGCAAGGGCCGCGGCCAGACCCCGGCCGTCGAAGATGCCCCCGGCCGCGACGACGGGAATGTCGGCCCCGACCGCATCCACGATCTGGGGCACGAGGGGCATGGTGGCGACCGTGCCGGTGTGACCGCCCGCCTCGGTGCCCTGGGCGATCACGAGGTCGCAGCCGGCCTCGCGCGCCGCGATCGCGTGCCGCACCTTCCCGCACATGCTCGCCACGATCACGTTGCCCGCGTGGAGCACCTCGATCACGTCACGCGGCACACCGAGCCCGGCGACGAAGAGCGTCGCTCCCCCGGCCACGATCCGGCGGGCGTCCTCCAACATCCGGTTCGGGAGGGCGGCGAGCAGGTCGACCCCGAACGGCCGGTCGGTGCGCTCGCGCACTGCGGCCATCTCGGCTTCGAGCTCCTCGGAACCCATCGTGGCCGCCCCGAGCGTGCCGATGCCGCCTGCCTCGGAGACCGCGGCGACGAGTCGGTGGTACGAGACCCCGCCCATTCCCGCGAGCATCACCGGGTGCTCGATCCCCAACATCTCGGTCAGTCGTGTCCGCACGGCCCCGAGTTTCCGTTACCGTTGACCGGGTGAGCAAGCCGCTCGTCGGGGTGATCATGGGCAGCGACTCCGATCTGCCCGTCATGCGGGGTGCCGCCGACGCTCTCGCCGAGTTCGGGGTCGCCCACGAGATCCGGGTGATCTCGGCGCACCGAACGCCCGACGCCATGGTCGAGTACGCCCGGACCGCCGTCGACCGTGGCCTACGGGTGATCGTGGCCGGAGCCGGCGGGGCCGCCCACCTGCCCGGGATGACCGCGTCGATGACGCCCCTGCCGGTCATCGGCGTGCCGGTCCCGCTCGCCCACCTCAACGGCCTCGACTCGCTGCTCTCCATCGTGCAGATGCCCGCCGGCATCCCCGTGGCGACCGTGGCCGTGGGCAACGCCCGCAACGCCGGGCTCCTCGCCGTTCGGATCCTCGCCACGTCCGACGATGCGCTGCGCACTGCCCTCGAGCGCCACCAGGCCGACCTCGCCGACACCGTGCGGGCGAAGGACGCCCGGGTGCGCGGCGCAGCCGACTGACCGTTACTCGGCCGCGATCGCCCGGAGCACGTCGATCCGGGCGGCCCGCCGAGCCGGGAGGATCGCGGCCCCGACGCTCGCCACCGCGAGCACCACCACGACCGACAGCAGCTGGCCCGGCGCGATCGCGAACGCAGTGAAGCCCTCGTCGCGCAACGCCCGCACGACGCTCCAGCCGAAGAGGAGGCCGATCGCCAAGCCGAGAAACGCCCCGAGCAACGCGATGATGACCGACTCCCAGCGGACTGCCGAGCGCACCTGGGCGCGCGACATGCCGACGGCCCGGAGCAGGCCGAGTTCGTGGATGCGCTCGTAGATCGAGAGCGCGAGCGTGTTGGCGATGCCGATGAGGGCGATGATGAGCGCCATCAGCAAGAGGGCGTAGACGATCCGCACGAGTTGGTCGACCTGGGCTTCCTGC
>JBJSXF010000072.1:0-3916 GCA_046086225.1 Actinomycetota bacterium
GTGCACGCCGCCCTGTCAAGGCGGAGGCCGCGGGTTCAAATCCCGTCAGGACCGCCGAGGGGAGCAATCCCCACGAAGGCCGGGTAGCTCAGTTGGCAGAGCGCGCGCCTGAAAAGCGCGAGGTCACCGGATCGACGCCGGTCCCGGCCACCGTTTCGGGGGTTGACCTGGGGTTTCTTCCGGGTCGTGGGGTGTGCTCTGGGTGTGCGAGTGGATGTTGACCGCGCGCCCTGGAGGTTCTTCGCCGGACCCGACGCAACGGCCCGAGGTGCCCATTGCCGTCAGCCCGCAGCGGCGTAGGGTTGCCCGAAATCAGCGCCGACCTCCGGAGGATCCGATGCGCACCCGACGGCTCACCCCTGCCCTCGTCCTGGGTCTCGTCCTCGCCGTCAGCCTCGCCGCCACGGCCGTCGCCGCGGCTACGCCCGGTGACAAGGTCTGGCAGTCCACCTTCAACGGACCCGGCCTCACCGACGAGGGCCGCTCCATCACCCGCAGCCACGACGGTGCCACCGTGATCATCACCGGCAACGGCTCACCGGCCGTCGGCGACCCCAGTGACATCGTCACGGTCGCTTACGACGCCGCCACCGGCGCCCAGCGCTGGGTCCGCCGCATCGTCGGCTCCGTCACCAACGGCAACGAAACCGCATCAGGCATCGTGGCGAGCCCGACCGCGGATCTCGTCTTCGTGACCGGGAACGTCGCTTCGGCGACCGGATACAACAACTGGCGGGTCACCGCCTACGCCATCGCCACCGGGAACGTCGTCTGGACCCGAGGCTTCGCCGGTTCCGACGGCCTCGACGACCGCCCCGGCGCCATCACCGTGGGTCCGGGCGGCGGGCGGGTCTACGTTACCGGCACCGAGGAGTTCGGGTCGGGCGGACAAGCGATCCGCACGATCTCCTACGACGCGGCCACCGGCGCAACCGCGTGGTCCCGGCTCGCCGGGAACGCGGACACCGATGCGTTCAGCAGCGGAATCGGGGTGAGTCCCGGTGGCGGCCGAGTACTCGTGGTCGGCGGGTACAACGATGGTGACGGTCGCCAGGCGTTCGTCGCTTCGTACCAGGCCGGGCCCGGCGCGCTCCAGTGGACTCGGCAGATCCCCCGAGCACCCGGTCTCAACCCCGCGGAGACCTCGTATGACTCATTCACCGGGGTCGGCGTGAGCCCCGACGGAACGCGTGTCTTCGCCGCCGGAGACACCACCACCGGCGGCTCGACGAACGCGATCCTCGTCGTCTCACTCGCGGCCTCGACCGGCACCCCCCAATGGACGGTGCGCCGCCCGGAGAACGCAACCGGCTATGCCGCGGCGAACACGCTGGTCGTCGGTCCGGGCGGATCCCGGATCTTCGTCACCGGCGCCGACACTTCCGTCACCGGAGGGCTGGACTGGATCGTGCTCTCCTACCGGGTCGCAGACGGCACGACGGCCTGGGTCCGGCGCTTCAGCGGGACTGCGAACCTGAACGAGAACCCCCTGGCCTCGGTGATCCGGCCCGACGGAACCCGCCTCTTCGTCACCGGCTCGGTCCGCAATACCGGAACCGACCGGGACGGGCGCACCGTTGCGCTCGCGCCCACCGACGGCACGACCGTCTGGGACCGGACCGAGAACGGGGCCGCGAACCTCTCCGACGTCCTCTCCGGGATCACGATCGGACCGGCCGGGGGGCGGGTCTACGTGACCGGCTCCACCACGACCGGACCGTTCCTCTCCCCGAGGAGCGCGCTCACCATCGCCTACGCGAGCTGAGCGGCGCATCGCCTTCAACGGCCGTCCGAGATCGGAATCCTTCCATGCCGCTGCCCTCCACCCGCCTCCACCTCAGCGCGTTGGTGGCCACGGTCGCCACCGTGATGTCGTTCGGCTTCGCCGGGCCCGTGGCCGCGGCCGCTCCCGGTGATCTCGTGTGGGCGAATCCGTACACCGGATCCGGGACCTACGCCGCAGCACGGCACATCGCCCGGAGCCGGGACGGCAGGATCGTCTTCGTCGCGGCGAACTTTCGACCTGCGGGAGTGGGCACGACCCTCGACATCTCGATCGTCGCAACCGATGCGGTAAACGGGGCCCGACGATGGACGGCGATCCTCGCCGGGGCGGCCGGGCTCGACGACTTCCCCTCGGGCATCGTCGCCAGTCCGACTGCCGACGTCGTGTTCGTCACCGGGCAGTTCAGGACGGCGAGCGGCGGCAGGTCCTGGGTGACGCGCGCCTACGCGTCGGGCACCGGTGCCCCGATCTGGACCCGCACCTTCGGCGGATCGGGCACACGTGCCGATCAGCCCGCCGCGATCACGATCGGGCCCGGCGGCGGACGGGTGTACGTGACGGGTCGCCAGGATCTCGACACGGGGTACGAGGTCCGCACGATCGCGTACAACGCCGCAACCGGCGCGACCGCCTGGTCACGGGCGACCTCCACCACGAACGGCCAGGTCAATGTCCGGGCCATCGCCATCAACCCCCTCGGCAACCGGATCTTCGTCGGGGCGGGAATGGGCACAGGTAACCAGCTGCGGGCCACGATCCTCGGGTACGCCGCCTCCGACGGAAGCCCGCTCTGGTCCCGGTCCTTCGATCCGACCGCGGGCCTCGCCCCGGGAACTCAGACGAACGACGGCATCTGGGCGATCGGCGTGAGCCCCGACGGCACGCGGGTCTACGGAACCGGAGTCTCGACCACCGGGATCGCCAGGGCGGCGATGCTCAACGTCGCGGTCGCCGCCGGAACTGGTGCGCCGATCTGGAGTCAGCGGCGGGGCGGTTCCCTGGGGTACTCGTACGGCACCGGTCTGGCGGTCGGTCCCGGCGGGGCCCGCATCTTCGTCGTCGGCACGCTCCTCTCGCCGACCAACGACCTGCAGGTGACGACCCTCGCACTCCGATCCGACACCGGAGTGAAGGCGTGGAGCCGAGCGACGGTCGGTACCGGGCCAAACTCCGGTGACGACACGTGGTCGGCCATCGTCATCGCTCCGGCCGGCGACCGGGTGTACACCGCCACCGGCGTGTACGACGTCGGGACCAGCTACGACAGCCGGGTCACTGCGTTCGCGACCGCCGACGGGATACCGCTCTGGGACCGGGGATCCCCGGGCTCAACCGACCAGTACGACACCTGGTCCGCGATCACAATCGGGCCCAGTGGCCGCCGCATCTACCTGACCGGCGAACGCATGGGGGCGTTGGACACCCGGGCGCCGATCGTCGCCTACGCCACCTGAGCGGACAGGTTCATTCGGAGTCGGACACCCGGCCGGATTCGCGGAGCCGACGCACCTCGCCGGCCCGGAACCGCCGGTGCCCGCCGAGCGTGCGAATGGCCCGGAGGCGACCGGCCCGTTCCCAGCGGGTGACCGTCTTGGGGTTCACCCCGAAGATCGCCGCGACCTCACCCGGCGTCAGCAGCGCGTCGTCTCCGGGCGAGGCTCCTTCACCGGGACCCTCGGCCGCCGCCATCCGGAACTCCTCGCGGAGCCGGTCGACGTCACCCGAGCGGAACCGACGGTGGCCACCGAGCGTGCGGATCGCTTCCAACTTCCCCACTCGCTCCCAGCGGGTGACCGTCTTGGGGTTCACCCCGAAGATCGCGGCGACCTCACCCGGTGTGAGGAGGTGCTCGCCGTCTGCAGTGCCCAAGCGGCGCCTCCCCCCGGGGCCGTGAGCGGAGGTCCCGCTTTTCTCGACCGAACCGATCAGGAGATCGGGAAGGGTCGTTCGGCGGGTCCTGTCTAGGTCGATCGGACTATACCGCGCCCGCCGCCTCGACGTGCGCCCGACCCCGGCCCGCCACCACCTCGCCGACGATCCAGGCGTCGTGGCCGGCCCCCCGCACGGCGTCGACAGCCCGCTCGGCCTCGGACCCGGGCACGACGGCGAGCATCCCGAGGCCCAGGTTGC
>JBJSXF010000073.1:0-5528 GCA_046086225.1 Actinomycetota bacterium
TCCTCGCGGTCGCCCTCGTCGTGGGCCTGGCGTCTCCGGTCGCCGCCGCTAGCGCGACGGTGGTGCCGAGGGGGAGCGGTGTGTTGACGATGGCCCAGGCGGTGCCGTTCCACCGAACGACGAAGCGGCTCTTGACTCCGCTGACTGTGGCGAAGCCGCCGGCGAAGCAGTTGTTCTTGCCGGTGCACGCCATGGCGCGCAGCAGGCTCTCCGTCGCGCCGGTCGGCATCGGGGTCGGCACCACCGTCGCGCTAGCGGCGGCGACCGGAGACGCCAGGCCCACGACGAGGGCGACCGCGAGGAGGAGCGCGGTGGCGGGGTAGCGTCTCTGGCCCCCCACCCGACGGTCACCCCGTTGATTGGCCATTCTCGTGGAGACCCCGAACTCCGGTTCCCGCCGGGCGTTCCGGCGTTCCGGGGAGCATCCTCGCCGAGGGAGCCCGTGTCAATCAATCGGATGCCCCGCACGCGTGGTAAGGAGAGTCCGTGGCTCGCTACCTCACCCGTGTGCAGTCCCCGTGGTCGGCCGATCGGGCGTTCGCCTACCTCGCCGATCTCCGGAACTTCGCCGAGTGGGACCCGGGCGTCACCCGGTCCGAGCTCGTCGCGGGCGACGGACCGGGGCCCGACGCGGCCTACGCGGTGACGGTCGCCGGAGTCGGCCGACCGCTGACGCTGCGGTACGAGACGACGGCGTACGAGCCGCCGCGTCGAATCGAGGTGCGGGCCGCTTCCTCGCTGCTCACCTCGGTCGACGTGGTGACGGTCGAACCGTCGGGTGGCGGGAGCCTCGTCACCTACGACGCCACGCTCACGCTCCGGGGCCCGGCCCGGCTCGGGGAGCCGTTGCTCGCCCTCGGGTTCCGCCGCATCGGCGACCGGGCCGCAGCGGGCCTGCGTGCCGCCCTCGACGGAACCGCGGCGTGACCCGGTGAGCCGCGCCATCGTCTGGTTCCGCCGCGACCTCACTCTCGCCGACAACCCGGCCTGGGCCGCGGCAACCTCCGAGCACGACGAGGTCGTGCCCGTCTACGTGCTGGAAACGGGGCTGCGGGCGTCGGGGGCGGAGTACCGCCAACGGTTCCACCTGGCGGCGCTCGCCGGCCTCGCCGACGAGGTGCAGGCGCTCGGCGGCGCGCTGCACCTCGTGACGGGCGACGCCCGCCGGGAGATCCCGCGCCTGGCCTCCGAGTTCGGCGCCCGGACCGTGACGTGGAACGACGACGTCACCGCTCGGTCGGTGACCCGCGACGGCCGCGTGGCCGATGCGCTCTCCGCAGCCGGGATCCGCACCGATCGGTACTGGGGCACGCTGGTGACCCGTCCCGGCTCGATCCGCACGAACGCCGGCGCCATTCCCCGGGTGTTCACCCGGTTCCACGAGAAGTGGGCCGAAGTCCCCGACCCCGGAGCAGTCGTCGCCGGCGCGGCCACCGTGCTCACGCTCCCGGGTGAAGCGCTCCCGGTGCTCGACGCCGCGCCTCCGATCCCCGGCGGCTCGATCGGGGCCCGGGCCCGGCTCGACGCGCTCCAGGACCGGGTGGATCGGTACGTCGACGAACGCGACCGGCCCGACCTCGACACCACCTCGCACCTGTCGGCCGACCTGCGCTTCGGCACGATCTCGCCGCGCGAGATGATCCGGGCCATCGGTCGGGCGACGAAGGGGCGGGCCGCCATCGTGCGCCAGCTCGCCTGGCGCGACTGGTATGCCCACCTCTTCTGGGAGCGGCCCGACCTCGTCGACCATTGCCAGCAGCCCGCGTACGAGCTGATCGAGTGGCGGGACGACCCCGAGGGGCTCGACGCCTGGCGGGCGGGCCGGACCGGCTACCCGATCGTCGACGCGGGGATGCGGGAGTTGGCGACGACGGGCTGGATGCACAACCGGGTCCGCATGATCGTGGCCTCGTTCCTCGTGAAGGACCTCCTGATCGACTGGCGGTTCGGCGAGCGGCATTTCCGGCGCTTGCTCATCGACGGCGACGTGCCCCAGAACGCCGGCAACTGGCAGTGGTGCGCGGGCACGGGGCCGGACGCCGCGCCGTACTTCCGGATCTTCAACCCGGTCACCCAGGGTCGGAAGTTCGATCCCGACGGCGCCTACGTGCGGCGCTACGTGCCCGAGCTCGCGGCCGTCCCCGACAAGTGGCTCCACGCACCGTGGGAAGCGCCGCCGCTGGCACTCGCCGAAGCGGGCGTCGTTCTCGGCGACTCGTATCCGGCGCCGATCATCGACCACTCGGTCGCCCGGGAGCGCACGCTTGCCGCCTACGCCGCGGCCCGGGCCGCGGCCGAAGCCGAGGGCGGGGCCTGACCGGTCCGGTTCGCCGGGTCAGAGCGTTCCGGCGTCCAGCCGGGCGAGCACGTCGACGGCCCGCTCGCGCACGGCGGGGAGGTCGCTCAGCTGCTCGGCCGCCCGCACCTGCCGGGCCACCCGGGCGTTGCGCACGAAGCGCTCGTGGTGGCGGGCGAGGAAGTCCCAGTAGAGGGTGGTGAACGGGCACGCGTCATCACCGACCCGCTGCTTGCGGTCGTAGGCGCAACCCCGGCAGAAGTCGCTCATACGGTCGATGTACGCGCCACCCGCGGCATAGGGCTTGGTGGCCATGCGCCCGCCGTCGGCGTGGAGGGCCATGCCCATCACGTTGGGGAGCATCACCCACTCCGCGCCGTCCACGAAGGTTTCCCACATCCAGTCGCTCAGGGCGAGGGGCGCGACCCCGGCGAGGAGCGCGAGGTTCCCGAGCACCATCAGGCGGGGGATGTGGTGCGTCCAGCCGTGGGCATCGACGTCGGCGAGGACGTGGCTCACACAGCGCATCTCGGTCGGGGCGCCCCGGAACACGGGCGGCAGGGGCCGGTTCGCGCCGAGTTCGTTGACGGCCCGGTATTCCGGGCCTTCGAGCCAGTAGGTGCCCCAGACGTACTCCCGCCAGCCGATCACCTGGCGGATGAAGCCCTCGGCCGACGCGATCGGCACCCGACCTGCCCGGTACGCAGCATCGGCCGCCTCGCAGACCTCGAGCGGAAGCAGGAGGCCGAGGTTGAGGGCGGGGCTGAGCAGGGTGTGGGCGAGGTGCCAGGACGTCGAGAGCATCGCGTCCTCGTGGGGGCCGAACCGGGGGAGCACGTGCGTGATGACGTGGTCGAGGCGACGCCGGGCCTCGGCTCGGCTCGTCGGCCAGGTGCCGTCGGGGTCGGCGCCGGGCAGGTGATCGGGCAGGTCGGTGAGCACGGCGCGATCGGTGTCGTCGAGCGGGGTGACGAGCGGCACGGGCCAGTCGTGGGAGCCACGCGGGGGAGGTTCGCGGTTGTCGGCATCGAAGTTCCAACGACCGCCGGCCGGCTCGTCGCCGTCCATCAGGAGGTCGAACCGGCGGCGTTGCTCGCGGTAGAAATCCTCCATCGTGCGGCGCTTCCGGCCCGCGGCCCAGGCCGCGAACTCGTCACGGTGACACGCGAACTGGTCGGACCGCACCGTGGTGACCCCGAGTTCGGCGAGCAACGCGGAGGCGGCGAACGAGTTTGGCTCGGTGGCCGTGATCGTCGTGGGCGCGAACTCGGATCGGTGCTCGGCCAGGCCGGCAGAGAATGATCCGGCTCGTCGGAGGTCCACCGCGAAGCCCTCGGCCCGCAGCTCCTCGGCGAAGCGCCGCATCGCCGCCACGTAGAGATGGGCGCGCTGGCGGTGCCAGGGGCGACTCCCGAGCTTCGTCGCACTCTCGACGAGCAGCACCCGGTGCGTTGTCGGGTCGGCGGCGCGCAGCGCCCCGATCCGCCGGTTCAGCTGATCGCCGAGCACCCAGACGGTGGTGAGCGGCACTCCGTTCACGGGCGACCGGCGGTGAGCGGAGCAGTCGGCAGACCTCCGGTACCCGCGATCGCGAGGAGCGCGAGCACGGCCAGCACGGCGAGCGCCGACCGCAGACCGACGAGACGGGCCTCCGCGTTGCTCTCGACGGTGGCCTCGATGGTGGCCTCGGGGACGCCCTCCGCCGCGAGTGCGCTCCGCACCTGGGCATCGGAGGCGAAGGGCACGCCGCGGTCGAGGCGGGTCTCGACCGCGGTGACGAAATCCTTCGGCACCGCGGGATCGGCCTGGAGATCGGTGAAGAGCGCCGTGGTCAGGGTGGCGATGAGGATCGTCCCGGCGACGGCCGTCCCGATCGACGCACCGAGGTTGGTGACCGTGTTCTGGAGGCCACCGACCGCCGCGCTCTCCTCGTCGGGAACCGCCGACACGGTCACCGCGCCGAGCTGGGAGGCGAGGGCGCCGACGCCGAGACCGGCGAGGAGTAGTGGCACCGTGACGACCTCGGCGCCCGCACCGGCCTCCAGCGAGACCATGAGCGCGACGGTGCCCGCTGCGATCGCGGCGAAGCCGAGTCGGGCGACCCGTCGGGGCGAGGCCGCCGGGAAGAGGCGGGGGATCCCGAGCGCCGCGATGACGAGGGCCACCGAGAGCGGGAGCACGCGGAGCCCGGTCTCGACGGCCGGCAGCCCGAGGGCAACCGAGAGGAAGAGCGGTACGCAGAAGAAGAGCCCGGCCTGGACGAGGAACTGGAAGAAGAAGGCGAGGAGGCCGGAACGCAGCATCGGGCTGCGCAGGAGCTTCGGATCGACGAGCGCACCCCGACCCGTTCGGATGCGGTGCTCCTCCCAGACGAGGAAGCCCCCGAGGACGGCGAGGCCGCCGACGACGAGCAGGATCGCGGGCGAGAGACCGAACAGGCTCGGACCACCCTCCACGGGACGAACGAGGCCCCACGCCGACGACCGCAGGATGCCGAGCACGATCGCCGCGAGCCCGGTGGCCGAGAGGAACGCTCCCGCACCGTCGAAGGTGCCCGGCGTCTCGGTGGTGACCTGATCGCGGACGAAGCGGCTCAGGACGAGGATGGCGACCACCAGGACGACTTCGCCCGCGAAAACCCAACGCCACGACGCGTAGGTGGTCATGAAGCCTCCGAGGACGGGCCCGACCGCAACCGCGGCAGCCATTGCCGCTGCGATGAGTCCGTAGGCCCGGGTGCGCTCCTCGGCGACGAAGTTCCCGGCGACGAGTCCGACGATCGCCGGGAGGATGAGCGCGGCCCCGATGCCCTCGAGGAACGACCAGCCGAGGATGAGCACGGTCAGATTCGGCGCGATCGCCGTCGTCAACGAGCCCGCCCCGTAGATCACTGCGCCGATCGTGAACGCGCGTTTGCGTCCGATCATCTGGCCGATGCGGCCTCCGGTGATCATGAGCGACGCCATCACCAGTGTGTAAAGCGTGATCGCGGTCTGGATCCCGGTCACGGTCGTGCCGACGTCGACGGCCACGGTCGCGATCGACACGTTCATGACCGAAGTGTCGAGGGCCATGAGGAACTGGCCCGTCGCCAGCGTCGCTAGCACGAGGCCGGGACCGCCGGTCTTCACGGTCGGGGAGGTGCCGACGCTCATCGGGGAGACACTAGGTTCCCTCCGTCCGACGGAGCCACGTCGGCGAGACCTGGGGACGACCGCCATGGGATCAGGAG
>JBJSXF010000074.1:0-4088 GCA_046086225.1 Actinomycetota bacterium
CGAGGGTCGCCCCCGGCGCGGGTCATCCGGCGAGCACCTCCACGCAACCGGCACTGACCCGCAGCCGGCGCTCGGGCACAACGGCATCGGGTACCGCCCCGGCGGTGGTGAGCAAGGTCTGCCCGGTCGGCAACTCGCGCACGAGCGCGGCTGAGCGCAGGGGATCGAGTTCACTGAAGACGTCGTCGAGCAGCAGCACGGGCGCGGCTCCCGTCACCTCGGCGACCACACGGTGCCCGGCCAGGCGGAGAGCGAGAGCCAGCGTCCGCTGCTCGCCCTGCGACGCCTGGTGCCGGGAGTCGAGCCCACCGATGACCAGCCGCCATTCGTCGCGGTGCGGACCCACGAGCGTGAGCCCCCGATCGATCTCCGCGCGCCGGGTGCGGACCAACGCCTCGGCGAGGAGCTCGTCGATCGGATCGTCGGCCCCGACGCCATCGGGAGCCCAGTCGGCCTCGTAGGTCGCGGCGATCCCGGCTTCGGCCCCAGCGAGCGCGTCGTACCCCTCCCCGATCGCCGGCGCGAGCCGCTCGGCCAACCGGAGGCGGCCGCGCACGACCTCGGCCGCGGCGGCCGCGAGCTGGAGATCGAAGACGTCGAGCGTCGAGCGGGCCTCGGCGTCGCGCACCCCGCCCCGGAGCAACGCGTTGCGCTGCCGGAGCACACGGTCGAAATCGGCTTGGGCAGCGTCGTAGCGAATGGCAATCGAGGCGAGGAGTTCGTCGAGGTAGGTGCGGCGGCCCGCCGGGCCGCCCTTCACGAGCTCGGTGTCATCGGGCGCGAACACGGTGACCCGGAGCAACCCGTGGAGATCACGCGCCCGGGCCACAGGTTGCCGGTTGCACTGGAGCCGGTTGCGACCCGACACCCGGATCTCGGCCTCGAACAGCTGCGCTCGGTCGCCGTCGGTGATCTCGGCGCGAACCACGGCTGTCTCCGCACCGTGCCGGACGAGCAGCGCGTCGGCCACACCCCGGAACGACCGGGCCCGCGCCACCCAGCCCACCGCCTCGAGGATGCTGGTCTTTCCCTGCGCGTTCTCGCCGTGCAGGACCGTGAGTCCGGGCGCGAGGACGAGGTCGGTCTCGGTGAGGCCGCGGAAGTCACGACACCACAGGCGTTCGACGCGCGAGGCCCGACCCGGCTCGCCAACGACCTCCACCGGAGTCCGCTACGAGGTGCGGACGGGCATCAGGAGGTACAGGAACTCGTCGTCGTCGCTCGCGCGCAAGGTGGCCGGCTTCAACGGGTCGATCGTGTCGAGCGCCACGTTCTCGGCCGTCACCGCTTCGATGCCTTCCTTCAGGAAGACCGGGTTGAACGCCGCCGTGAGCTCGGAACCCGTGAACGAGACCGGCTCGAGCACTTCCTGGGCGCTGCCCGCGTCGGCCGCCATCGAGAGCTCGAGCACTTCCGGCCCCATCGCGATGCGCACCGAGGCGCCGTCGTTGTTCTGACCCACGATCTGGACCCGCTCCAACGCCTCGAGCAGCGCAGCACGGTTCACCACCAGACGGTTGGGGTATCCGCTCGGGATGAGCTGCTCGTAGTTGGGGAACTGGCCGTCGATGAGGCGGGCCGTGACCTCGACCTCCTTCGCCGTGCGGAACACGACGTCGCGATCGCCGAACACGACCTCGAGCTCACCCTCTCCGGCCAGGCGCTGCACCTCGACGAGCCCCTTCGCGGCCACGAGCATGCGCTGCCCCTCGGGAACCATGCTCACACCCGGGAGATCGCGCACCGCCAGGCGATACGAATCGGTGGCAACCATGCGCAAGCCACCACCGTGCGCGGTGAGCAACACGCCCGTGAGGGTCTGCCGCAGATCGTCACGCGACGCCGCACGCACCACCTGCTTCAGGGCCGCAGCGAACGCGGCCGCGTCGATGCGCACCCCTTCCCCCGCCGGCGGGGCCAAGCGCGGGTACTCGTCGGCCGGCTTGAGGCGCAACGAGGTCGAGAATCGACCGGCGCCGACGATCGCCTCGTCGCCGGTCACACTGACGCTCACCGGTCCGGGCTCCAGCCGGCGGACGATCTCGCCGAGCAGCTTCGGCATCAGCGCGACGCCGGGTTCCTCGACATCGGCCGGCACGCAGATCCGGTTCGTGATCTCGAGGTCGGTGCCGGTGAGCTCCAGACCGGCCTCGGTCGCCTCGACTCGGAGATCCTGGAGCACCGGGAGCGCGCCGGACCGGGTCGCCACTGTCTTGGCTGCCGTCGCGATGGCTTCCGTGAGGGTGTCACGCTCGCACCGGAACTTCACACCGTCCTCCTCGACACTTCGAGAATGCTTTTCTGGCTCGTTGTAGTAGTAGGGGTTGTGGATTGTGGATGATGGTACGTCGCGCCTGGTAGATGGCACGGTGACGCCGCGCGACGTTGTCCACACCAGTGCACAGGGGCCGCTCGGTTCGGGCCGTCCGTCTCCCGGTTTCCCACTGCGAGTCCCGGATATCCCCCACTGCCCACAAGGTTCTCCACAGGGCCTTCCGGATCACCCATGGCTGGCCGCCTGCTTGATCCGACCGATCAGGTCGTTCACCTGCTCGAGCACCACCCGCTTCTCGGCCATCTCGGAGCGGATCCGGTCGCACGCGTGCATCACCGTGGTGTGGTCGCGGCCCCCGAACACCTCGGCGATCCGGGGGTAGCTGTAGTCGGTCAGCTCCCGGAACACGTACATCCCGATCTGACGGGCCGTGACGAGCGGACGCCGTCGGCTCTTCCCGATGAGCTCCTCGATCGTCCAGCCGAACATCTTGGCGGTCTCGTCGAGGATGAGTTGTGGGGTGATGATCCGGGGCCGGGCGGCCGGGAGGAGGTCGGAGAGGATCTCCCGGGCCTTCTCCTCGTCGAGCGGCGTGCGGTGGAGGCTGGAGTAGGCGGCGACCCGGATGAGGGAGCCCTCGAGCTCGCGGACGTTGTCGACCACGTTGTCGGCGATGAAGGCGAGCACCTCGTCGGGGATTCCGTCGAGGTCGAGCGATTCGGCCTTCTTGCGGAGGATGGCCAGCCGGGCCTCGAACTCGGGGGGCTGGACATCGGTGATGAGTCCCCACTCGAATCGGCTCCGGAGCCGGTCCTCCAGGGTGGCCATCAGCTTGGGTGGCCGGTCGGAGGAGATGACGATCTGGCTGCCCCGGCCGTGGAGGTCGTTGAAGGTGTGGAAGAACTCCTCCTGGAGTTGCTCGGTGCGCTCCAGGAACTGGATGTCGTCGACCAGCAGGACGTCGACCTCCCGATAGCGGCGCTTGAAGGTGGGCATCCCCTTGGACCGCATGGCCTCGACGAAGTCGTTCATCATCGTCTCGGTCGAGACGTAGCGCACCTGCTTGCTCGAGAAGAGCTCGCGCACGTGGTGTCCGATGGCGTGGAGCAGGTGGGTCTTGCCGAGGCCGGCCGACCCGTAGATGAACAGCGGGTTATAGGACCGGGCCGGCGACTCGGCGACCGAGAGGGCTGCGGCGTGGGCGAATCGGTTGGAGGCCCCGATGACGAACTGGTCGAAGGTGTAGCGCGGATCGAGGCGGCCGCTCGGCCCGGCCGGGCTCGGACCGTTGTTCTCGTCGGCGGCCGCATCGGCGGCCCGCGGCGTGGGCGCCGGTTCCGCGGGGAGTTCGGGGCGGGGGGCGGCGACGACCGCCATCTCGATCCGGAGGTCTTGTCCGGTGAGCGCTCGGATGGCATCGGTGAGCAGTCCGGCGTAGCTGGTGCTGATCCGGTCGGCGGCGACCGTGCTCGGGGCGTTCAGGAGCAGTCGCTCATCGTCGACCTCGGCGGCATGCACACCCTGGAACCAGGTGTTCCAGGTGGCCTCGTTGAGCTGGGCCCGGACCGCGGCCGCGACCTTCACCCACAGGTCGTCGGCGGCAGGTGTTCCCACGTTCGTCCCCCGGGTCGGCGCAATCGGTATCCACAAGGTGCTCCACAAGTGTGGAGAACTCGCCGTTCGGTCCTGGATCTTGCTCGGGGAGCGGGTTTCCGGGCGTTGGCCGGCGTTCCCCTCTCGCCGGAACGGCCCGGTGAGGGGTGGGGGACCCTACCAACGCGTCAGCGGTTTCCACAAGCGACGGCGAGCATTC
>JBJSXF010000075.1:0-15543 GCA_046086225.1 Actinomycetota bacterium
ACGTCGCAACGAAGTTCGTTCGCGACGCGCACAGCCGAGTAACTGTTGCGGGAGCGGGAGGTGACGAGGATCGGTCGTTCGCGTTCGATCGTGGGGACGACGGGCGGTGGATCGGTGCTGAAGACGATGTCGAGAGCAGGCATGCTGACGGCCGCTGCCGTGAGCACTCCGCGTTCCCACAATGCGACATGAATTGCCCAATCGAATCGCGGGGGTTCGGCGAACTCGTTCGTGCCGTCGATCGGATCGATGATCCAACGATGGGACGCACCCGCGTCCGCACCCGGATCGTGGCCGTACTCCTCGCCGAGGACCGCGTGATCGGGAAACGCGGCCAACGCGTCGCGGATGGCCCGTTCGACGGCCTGATCGGCTTCGCTCACCGGGGTGAGATCGGGCTTCGTGGTGACGTGCAGATCATGGGCGCGAAAGCGCGCCGTGGTGATCACATCAGCGCGGTCGGCGAGTCCGAGCGCGAGATCGAGCGCGGTGGCGGTATCCACGGCGATCGCCGGTCAGGCCGGGTGGACTTCGAACACGGTCGCCGAGCCCATGCCGCCACCGGCGCACATGCTCGCCAACGCGAGTCCTCCGCCACGGCGGCGCAGCTCGTAGAGCGTGGTGAGGATCATCCGGGCGCCGGTGGCGGCCACCGGATGCCCGAGCGAGCAGCCCGATCCGTTCACGTTGGTGATGTCCTCGGAGAGACCGAGCTCGCGGCACGCGGCGACCGGCACCGAGGCGAAGGCCTCGTTGATCTCGACGAGGTCGAGGTCGGCCACGGTCAGGCCCGCCCGTTCGAGCGCCTTCGGGATCGCCGAGATCGGACCGAGTCCCGTGTCGCGGGGCGCCACGCCGCTCGATGCCCACGACCGGATCGTGGCGAGCGGGACGAGACCGTGGGCCTGGACGTACTCGGAGCTCACGAGTACGAGCGCCGCTCCCGCGTCGTTGACCCCGCTCGAGTTCCCGGCCGTGATCGGGAAGTCATCGATCTCGGGGTGCAGCGGCTTGAGCGCGGCCATCGTCTCCAGCGTGCTGCCCCGGCGGGGATGCTCGTCGACGGCGAACTCCACCACGGTGCCGTCGCGCCGGGTGACGCTGATGGGCACGATCTCCTCGGCCAGCCGACCGTCATCGATGGCCGCGATGGCGCGCTCGTGCGAACGGACCGCCCAGGCGTCGCAATCGGCGCGGGTGAGGCCGGCCGCCTTCGCCGTGTTCCAGCCGACCGTGATCGACATGTCGAAGGCAGGCGCGTCGGACGTCTCGGGGTGCGAGGGCGACATCCACTGGGCCCAATCGTCGGTACCGAGCACCCGCTTCGTGACCATCGGCATCGAGGAGAGGCTCTCGGCGCCGCCTGCGATCACGGCCCGGTCCATGCCGGCGATGATGCTCCCGGCCGCGGCCTGGACCGCGGCCATGCCCGACGCACAGTGCCGATTCAGGGCCACCCCGGGCACGTTGGTGATGCCGAGCTCGACCGCCGCGTGGCGAGCGATGTCGCCGCCGCCCTGGAGCGACTCGCCCATGAGCGCATCGTCGATCTCGGACGCGGGAAGCCCCGAGCGGTCGAGGGCGGCGCCCATGGCGTGGCGAGCGAGTTCGAACGCGCTCACGTCGACCAGCGTGCCCTTGCGGGCAGTGCCGATCGCGGTGCGGGCCCCGGCGACGATGACGGCTTCGGGCATGACGGCTCCCTCCGGCTGCTGCGGCGCGCAGGCTACCGGGGTCGCTCAGGGCCGCTCGCGAGCGACGGCCTCCGCCCGCACCGCCACCGAGAATCGGTCACCGCCGAGGAAGATGCGCAGCAGGGTGAAGTCGACATGGTCCCGGAGCGCCACCCGCACCGATGCCCCGACGACGGTGATCGACGCGGCATCGAGCGAACGCGCTCGCGGGTGGCGGAGCAACACCTCGGTCGCGAGCATGCGGGCGGGAACCGGCGCGAGCCGGACTCGCCCGTTCCGGAGCGCCACCGGGTCGAGCCCGTTCCCGCCCGCAGTCGCCGCCGCGTCGGCCATCGCCGAGAGCTCACGCCGGACCGCCACCGCCCGCCACAGGTCGAGCGAGAGACCAGCGAGGAACAAGCAGCCCACGCAGAGCCCGAGCACGAAGATGGTGACGGTTCCGCGTTCATCGGCCGCCCGGCCACTCATCGGCTGCGGAAGTCCTCGACCCGGCGGACCTCCAGCGCCCGATACCGCCAGGAACCCACCCGCATGCCGAGCACGGCGATCGCCGGCATCGGCACCTCCACGGACACTGCGAGCCGGTCGCCGCGTCCCGGCGCCAGGAGCGGCGCGCGGATCGTGACCTCGTCGCGGTCGATCCCGTGGAGCTCCGCCACCTCCCAGGCGACGGCGACCGCCTCAACCGGATCACCTCGGGGCCAGTCGCGAACCAGGACCCGAGCGGACTCCCGGGCCGCGACCGTCGCCGCGTGCCGACGCTCGGCCCACTGCGGCACCGTCGTCGCCACGACGACCATCGGGAGCAAGAGGCACGCAACCGCCGCGGCCCATTCGACGACCACGGCTCCCCGTTCGGACCGGCGGACGGTCATCGTTCGCGCCGCGCCGTCGCCCGCAAGGTGACGCTCCAACCGGGAACGACCGCCGGGATCCACGAAGGCATGACGAGCCGCGCCCGAGCGACGATGCGCCCCTCGGCCACCCGACATTCGAGTTCCTGCACGCGGACGAGCGAGCCGCCGAGCACCGCGTCGACCCCATCACGGGCCCGGGTCGCGCACGCCGAGCCCGGGAACGCCACGTCGATCGGGACCGCGGCACGGGCTCCTTCCTCCAACGCAGACCGGACGGCGCCCCGGGCGTAGAGGTCGACGAGCAGGTTCGCGAGGAGCACGAAGAGCAGCAGCGAGAAGCCGACTGCGGTCACGTACTGCACCGTCGTGAGGCCCCGCTCGTCGACCCCGTTCCCGGACCCGGTGACGCGCCGGCGCACCGGATCAGAGCACCGCGCCGCGGATCATCCGCACGATGTCGACTCCGAGGGTCTGGAGGAGACCCCAGATCACGACGAGCGCGAGGACGCCGAGCGCCGCGTTGCCGAGCAGCTCGGCGGTCGTCATGCCCGCCTCACCGTCACCCGCTCGGTTCGGCACCTCACGCTCCGACCGGTCTCCATCACCTGTGAGCACTGCCTCGTTCATGACTTCCACCTCTCTCGACGGTTGGCTTCTTCACTGACTTCCGAGCACGATCGAAGGGAGCGGCGCCGCGATGAACAGCAGCATGACGGGCGCCAGGATGGCGATCGTCGGGACGAGCATCGTCGCCCGGCGCTTCACCGCTTCCTTCTGGAGCTGCTCCCGCCGGGCGTCGCGCAGGTCGGCACTCATCGCGAGCAGCCCTTCCCCGAGGTCGACGCCCCGCTCGATCCCGGCGGCGAGAAGCCGGTAGGTGCGAGCCGCCCCGGGCTCGGGAGTCTCCTCGGCCGCTCTCCGGAATGCGTCGACCTCACCGGCCCCGCTGCGGATCCACGTGAGCACATCGGCGAGCTCCTCGACGACGGCACCCGAGCCCCGGGCCACCACGCGCTGCACCGCCTGCATCCCGCCCGCACCCGTGCGCACGTGCATCGCGAGCAGATGGTTCACCGTGTAGAGCTCGAGGCGAATCCGGTCGGCTCGTGCCGCGACCGCCCGGTCGAGGCTGCGGCGTTCCCGGGCGCCACCCCAGATCGCGCCGGCTGCGCCCGCACCGAGCGCCAAACCCGGCGATCGGGTCAGTATTCCGACCCCGCACGCCGCCACTGCGCCGACGGCTGTGCCGAGCACGATTCGCCGCACCCGGAACTGCTCGGGTGTGGTGTCGCGTCGACCGGCCTGGCGCAACCGACGGGCGAGCCGTTCATCGCTCTGCCCGTCGGCCGCGCGGGCGAGCCTCGACAGCAGTGCCCGGGACGGTGGCCCGAAGAGCTTCGGGATCGTTCCGGTGCCGTCGCCCGTCCGACCGGCGAGCGGACGTCCGAGGGCCACGCGGGCCGAGGTCGTGTACGGGGCGAGGCGAGGGGCGAGCCGAGGAGTCGGCGGGTGGAGCCCCCGGGCCAGGCCGGCCACGCCGAGCCCGACCGCGGCGGCAGCCAGGAGCGCCGCCCCGCTCACTGCGCGCCTCCGGCACCGAGCACGCGAGCCTCCACCGGCTCACGACCCAAGCGGCCGAGCACGACGACCCCGAGTGCGGTCAGCGCGCCCGCCACCGCCACCGTGACGAGTCCCCCCGACGAGGCGTAGAAGTCGCGGAACGGACCGGGACGCGCCGTGAGCGCAACGAGCACGAGCCACGGCAGCACCGTGACCGCCCGGGCGTTGATCCGCATCTCGAGCCCTTCGGTCTCGATCGCGTCGAGGAGCTTGATGTCCCGCGTGGTCGCCGCGGTGAGGTCCTCGAGGATCGACCGGAGGATCGGGCCGCCCCGCTCGTAGGCGAGGATCAGCACCTCGATGATCCGGTCGCTCGTCGGATCGGCGAGGTCGGCCCGGACGACCTCGAGCGCCGGCACCGTGCCGAGCAGCCGCGAGAGGTCGGGGAAGGTCGCGAAGGCTTCCCGGATCGGCTCGGGCCCGCTCTCGGCCAGACCGATCACCGCCTGGGTGAGCGACCGACCCGACGCGACCGATGCCGAGAGGTCGCGGAGCCCGTCGGGCCACGCCTCCTGCACCGAGCGCAGCTTCCGGCGTCGAGCCCGGGCGAAGTAGGTGCGGGGCGTGCAGCCGACCGCCACGGCGGGCACGACGGCAACTGCGGCCGAACCGGTGATCGCTGCCACCACGACGAAGGTCGCGAGTCCGGCGGCGATGCTCGCGGCGAGGAACCGCCCGGGCGCGACTCCGGCGGCAACCGCCGCCGGACCGGGCGCGACCGGACGGGGACCCCGGCGTTCGGAGTAGGCCGGGAGCACGCCGCGGGCCAGACCGACCGCGGTCGCGAAGGCCAACCCGACGGCGCACGCTGCGACGAGTGTCATGCCGCCCGACTCCCGGACTCCAGCAGACTCCGCAGACCCCGCCCGGCGGGGAGGACGCGGTCGACCCGGGCTTCGAGGGCCGGGGGCACCGCACCCGTCCACGCGAGCGGCTCGTCGGGCGCGGCCCGGACGAAGAGCGGCTCGAGCGCCTCCCGGTCACCGAAGCCGGGGACGACGGCGGCGATCTCCGTGACCTGACGACGAATCCCGCCGCCGATCCCGCCGGCCTCGCTGCGATCCACGTGGACGACGATGTCGATGGCCGCCGAGAACACCCGCCGCACGATCGACTCGGTGACGTTCTCGCCCGCCATCAGCGCCGCATTGACGAGCGCATCGAGCACCTCGCTCGCTCGGTTCGCGTGCACCGTGCACAGGAAGCCGCACCCGGCGTTCACGGCCCGAGTGAGCTCGAAGGCCTCGGCGCCGCGCACCTCGCCCACGACGATTCGGTCCGGACGCATCGCCAAGACGAACTTGACGAGGTCCCGGAGGGAGATCCCGCCCTCGCCGTCGAGCCCCGGCGGTCGCACCTCGTAGTACGCACCGTGCCCGAGCGGGACGGCGATCTCACGGATCTCCTCACATGCTCGCACACAGTGCGCCGGTGGAACTGCGGCGATCAGTGCAGCGAGGAGGGTGGTCTTCCCCGCACCCGGCTCGCCGGAGACGGCGATCCGGCTCCGGAATCGCATGGCCGCGGCGAGGAACGCGGCGGCGGGCTCGTCAAGCGCACCGCGCGCGACCAAGCCGGCGAGCGAGACGTCCCGGACCGTGTAGCGCCGCAGCGTCGCCGACAGACGATCGGCGACGGGTGGGATCGCGGCGGTGAGTCGGGCCGACCCGTCGAGTACCCGGGCCTGGACGATCGGTTGCTTGGCGTTGAGCTGGCGTTCCGTGACGGCCAGGAGCCGGTCGAGGATCTGGCGGTTCTCCTCCTCGGTGGTCGGCTCGGCGAGCCCGTGGAGTCGACCGCCGTCGTCGAGGAAGGTCACCCGGGCCCCTTCGACGAAGATCTCCTCCACGTCGGTCCGGGCGAGGAGGTCGCTGAGGGGGCCGAGGGCAGTGATCGACCGGAGCACCCGCTGCGCCATCGCTTCCGGATCGCCGACCGGATGTCCACCCGATGTCCGCACCCGCCGCTGGAAGTCGTCGACCGCGCGCTCCACCTCGGACCGCACCTCGCCGGGCTGGTCGTCGGGCCGGATCCGACGCTGCTCGATTCCCCGGAGCGCGTCCCGGCGGATCACCTCGTACGCATCGACCCGCCCTTCGGTCACGCCGCCGCCTCCTCGGCGACCATCGCCGCGAGTACTGCGTCGGTCAGCCGCTCGACGGCGCGGACGAACGGACCGCCACCGACCGGACGGCCCGCCCAGGCCGCCTCCGCGACTCGGGGATCGTCCGGGAGGAACACCACCGGCGCCTCGGGGAGCACCTCTCCGAACACCGCGACGATCTCGCTGCGCCGGAACCGATCGGCCGGCGCCCGATTCGCGGCGACGACGATCGGGCCGGTTGGTGCGATCTCGCGGGCTCGTGCAATCCAGTCGAGTCCGCGCCCGATACCGACCGGCGTCGCGTCGACGACCGCCACGCTCACCGCAGCCTCGAGGACGAGCGCGCGTGCGGTCGCGTGCCGGGACCGGCCGTAGGTCGTCGGCACGTCGTCGAGGGGGGCGACACCGTCGACGACGGCGACCGGGCCGGCCGCCCCGAGCCGGTCCACGACCCGGCACACCTCGCCCGGCCGCACCTGGTGCCAGCCGTCCCGGTGCCCGAGACCGACCAGCACCGGCGACCGGCCCCGCCCGATCCGCTGGAGGCACTCGGCGAGCTCACCCCGACCGTGCTCGACAGCGTCGATCGCATCGCAGAGGTTGGGGGTGGGCTCGAGCCCGAGGCGAGGAGCGACGCCGGGGCCGACGTCATCGGCGTCGATGAGCACTGCGGTCTCCCGACCGTCCACCGCGACGCTCAGGGCGATCGCGACCTCGGTGCGCCCGGCGCCGGGTGCCCCACCGATCGCCACGAGCCGCTGACCCCCCGCCGGTTCCGGGGTCCGCTCCCGCCGGGGCTCGACCGGCCGGCTCCGGGCGCCGACGAGTGCGACGACCGAGCGGATGATGGCCTCCTCGCCGGCGTCCGAGGCGACGACCGCGTCGACGCCGAGGGCCAGGAGGTGATCGCGTCCGGCGGCTTCCTCCCGATCGAAGACGCCGAGCACGGGACCACCGCGGGCGTGCACCTCGTCGACGAACGCGTACGTGAGCGCCGGCCACCGGTGGCCGACGACGAGCACGTCATACGACTCCTCGAGCGCGACGTCCGGCTCGACGATCAGGGCCCGCACTCGAGCACCGCCGTGATCGGAGCAGTGCCGGTGGAGCGCCTCGACCCACGGATCGGCAGTGAACGCGAGCCCGATCTCGGGTTCGGTCACGGCGTCGCCTCGATCGCCGGGGCTGCCGGATCGACGGCCACGGGTGCCGCTCCGGTCGACCGCACCAGGGTGACGGAACCGACGTCGAGCGCACCGGCGATCCGGGTCGCCACGGGCGGGGTCACCGTGAGCGTGATCGTGATCTCGTCGGCACCGCCGCCGAGCGCACCGTTGTCGGTTCCGTCGACGGCCACCACCTCGGCCCCGGTGACGGCGTACTCGGCGCGGCGGGCCTCCCGATCCACGGCGACGACGTCGACCCGATCCCCGGGTCCGAGCCGCCCGCCGAGCGCCCGGGCCCGGGGCAACGGGAACGACATCGTGCGCCGGGCGTCGGCGCGACCAGCCGGCCGCACGGCGCTGCGGATCAACGGCGCCCCCGCCGCGGCCGCGGTCGTGAGCACCCGACCGTTGAGCCGTCGGAGATCCTCGGCCCGGAAGAGGGTGGCCATCACCGCGTCGTCTGCCCGCAGGCGCGTCACGGTGAGGTCGCCGGTCTCGAGCGCCGCCCCGGCGCGCAGCTCACGCGCCGCGGCCACGACGGGCACTGTCCGATCGGCCGCGCGGAGGAGGCTCAACGTGAGCGCGACGCCGAGCGCGCCGGCGACGATCATCACGATGTGACCCGACGACAGGTGGATCGCGGAGAGCCGTCCGATACGTCCGGCTCGGTTGTTCGACCCGCCGTTCGCGTGCACGCTCGCCTCCGTTTCCGCTCGCTCCCCCGGCGGGCGATGAGACCACCGGTGAGCTCCGGCGACAACCGGAAATGTCTTCCAGTGGGAGGGATTTCCAGTTGCGTTTCCGGTCGGTTTCGGCAAGAGGCTCCGCGTCGATCGCACCCGCGCGGGACTAGGGTGAGCCCAGTGGAAGACCTCGCCGACGGCGCCGCGCGCTACCCCGAGATCCTCACGACGGCGATGGCGGCCGAGATGCTGCACGTCCACGTCGAGTACCTGCGCAAGATGGTGCGCGAGGGTCGGATTCCGGCCCATCGCTTCCCCGGTGGGCGCGAGATCCGGTTCCTCCGCGACGAACTCATCGAGTGGGTGCGCGAACAACCGGGCGTCGACCGGTCGCCGAGCGCCGCCGATCGGAGAGCCGCGAGTGCCTGACCCGACGCGACGCCGACGCGTCGCGGTCGTCACGGGAGGCAACAGCGGGATCGGGCTCGAGACCGTGATCGGCCTCGCGGCACGGGGCGACACCGTCGTGATCGCGGCCCGGAATCCGGATCGGGCCGCAACGGCCGTCGCCGAGGTGCGCGCCCGCACCGGGGCCGGCGACCGTGTCACGGCGCTTCCGCTCGACCTGACGTCATTCGCCTCGGTGCGTCGGTTCGCCGAGGAACTCACGGCCACCCACGACCGGTGCGATGTCCTCGTCGCCAACGCCGGCCTGATGGTGAACGAGCGGCGCCTCACCGAAGACGGCCACGAGGTGCAGTTCCAGACGAACCACCTCGGCCACTTCCTGCTCACGGCCCTCTTGCGAGAGCATCTGATCGCCTCGGCGCCGGCGCGGGTCGTCGTCGTGTCGTCCGGGGCCCACAAGGTCGGGCACCGCAGCCTCGACCTCGACGATCCCGACTGGGACCGCCGTCGATACCGGGGCTTCGCGGCCTACGCCGCCACCAAGTTGATGAACGTGCTCTTCACCCGGGAGCTGGCCCGCAGCCTCGCCGGCACCGGCGTCACCGCCAACGCGCTCCATCCGGGCTTCGTGGCCAGCAACTTCGCCCGGGAGGGTGACTACGGCCGCCTCGGCGATCGCCTCGTGCCGCTCGCCCACCCGTTCGCCGTCTCGAGCGAGCGGGGCGCGGAGACGTCACTCTTCCTCGCGAGCTCACCGACCGTCGACCGGGTGACCGGCGCCTACTTCTTCCGCAGCCGCGAACGCGCGCCGAGCCGTGCCGCGGGGAGCGACGCGACCGCGGCGCGCCTCTGGTCGTTGAGCGAGACGCTCACCGGTCTCGCCTGACCGGCGCGACCCAGGCCGTCTGCGCGAGCGGGAGCACGAGCTCCTCGGGTCCGTGGCCCACGAGCACGAAATCCCGGGCGACCCGCAGTCGACCGATCCGACCCTCGGGAACCGCGAGCGCCGCGACCCGCACCTCGTCACCGTCGCGCGCCGCAACGGCATCGCGGAAGTTCCGGGCGGTTGCCGCCCGCCGACCGCCGTGACCGACGCGGTCACGCACTGCGAACGCGACGGGCAGCGGTACTGCGAGGTTGACGTCGGTTCGCCCGAACTCGTCGCGGAGCGCCACGAGGTCCGGTCCCACTTCCTCGACCGAGCCGGCGATGCGCGTCCCGCCGACGACGACCGCGACCCGGTCGCCGGCGTGCATGCGGTCGGTCAACCAATCGGTGAGCGAACGAGATCGTCGCCACATCGTCGCCGCGTCCGCGTCCGCGGCTTCCTGCTCGTCGCGCCACTCGGCCCGTACGCCGGCCGCCACGCCGGCGAGTCCGGGCTGATCGAGCCCCTCCCGCACGCCGCCATGATGCTCCGGCCTCGCTCCCACCGCCAGAGGCGGACTCCTACACTCACTCGGAGCCCCGACTCCCGTCCGGAGGATCCGTGCCCGCCTCACCGTGCTGCTGCACGCCGAACGCAGCCGCAGTCGCCCATCTCGGCCCCGGCTTCGCCTCGGCCCCGACGACGGTGACGCCGGCCCGCCACCGGACCGCCCCCGTCCGCCCCGACCGGGCCGACCTCCTCGTGCTGGGCCGCATCGCGACCGGCGAGCCGGGTGCGCCCACCGCCGAGGCGATGGCCGTCTCGGGCGGTTCGATCATCGCGATCGGCGACCGGGGCGATGTCGAGCAGCTCGCTGACGCCGCGACACGCGTCGTGGTGCCCGACGGGGTCGTGATCCCGGGCCTGATCGAGCCCCACATGCACGTCTGGGCGCCGTTGCTCACGCTCGACTGGACCGACGTCTCCCACGCCGAATGCGCGACCTTCGATGATGTCGTCGAGACGGTGAAGCGCCTCGCCGCCCGAACCGCACCCGGCGAGTTCGTGCTGGCCAAGCGGTTCGACCCGAGCCTCTATCCGGGCGAGCCGCCCCTCACCCGCGAGATCCTCGACCGCGTCGCGCCCGACAACCCGGTGATCGTGATGAATGCCTCGCTGCACTTCGTCTACGTGAACTCGGCGACGTTCGCCGCGGCCGGGATCAGCGACGACATCGCCGATCCGCCGGGCGGCACGTACGGGCGCCGCGACGGGCGGCTCGACGGGATCGTCGGCGAGCCGCCGGCGATGCTGCCGGTGCTCGCCGTCGTGCCCAAGCCCGACGAGCAGGGGATCATCGCCGGCATCGACCGGGTGCTCACGACGGCCGCCGCACGCGGCGTCACCTCGGTGCGGGAAGCCGCCACCGGAACCCTCGCCGGGATCGGCGAGGTGACGCTCCTCCACCGGGCGAACGGAATCCGCCGACTCCCCACGCGGATCTCGACCGCCCAGTTCGGGGTCGTGCCCGGCCGCACGCCGGGCGAGGTCGCCGAACGCTGGGCCGCCGCCGGGGTGACGCCCTTCAGCGGTGACGAGATGGTGCGGGCCGACGCTTGGAAGGTCGTCACCGACGGATCCAACCAGGGCCGCTCCGGCTACTTCCTCCAGCCCTATCTCGGCCAGCACGATGGTGGCCACGCCAACTTCACCCCGGAGTCTCTCCGCGAGGCACTCGTCGCCGGCCTCGATCGCGGCTGGCAGCTGATGGTGCACACCAACGGCGACGCTGCGGTCGAGTTCGCACTGACCACGCTCGAGGACCTGCTCCCCCGCTACGGCCCGACCGATCTGCGCCACCGGTTCGAGCACGCGTCCTTCACCACCGACGATCAGCTCGTGCGGATGAAGCTGGCCGGTATCTCGCCGAGCTTCCTCATGAACCACGTCTACTTCTGGGGTGCCGCATTCCGCGACACCATCCTCGGCTCCGATCGGGCCGGACGTCTCGACCGGGTCGCCTCGGCCTACGCCGCCGGACTGCGGCCGTCGCTGCACTCCGACTACGACGTCACCGACATCGACCCGCTGCTCAGCGCGCGAACCGCCGTCCGACGCGAGCTCGCCGCCGACGGCAGCGTCCTCAATCCCGACGAGCGGGTGGAGCCCGCCCAGGCTCTGGCCGCCATCACCGAGCATGCCGCCTGGCAGATCCACGCCGACGACCGGGGCACGCTCGCGGTCGGGAAGCGGGCCGATTTCGCGGTGGTCTCCGACGATCCGTGGTCGAGCGACCCCGACGCCTGGCCCGAGATCGCCGTGCACGAGACCTACATCGACGGCACGCCCGCCTATCGGGGCTGAGCCGGAGCCATGGCGTCGGTCGCGTATCGGGTTCGTCGGCTCGCCCGGAAGCGGCGGGCGGCCCGGGAACGACCGAAGCATGCGCACCGGCACCCGGCCGTCGTCAGGATGCTCGAGACATCCGACTACAGCCCGGCCGCCGTCGAATTCTTCCTCGCCAACGTCCGGGATCCCGACCTCACCGTCGGCTTCGGTCTGCGGCACGATGCCGTCGTCGTCGACGTCGGCGCCTTCCGCGGCGACTGGACCGAGAAGGCGCGAGCCGGCACGTTCGGGCGGGTGATCGCCTTCGAGCCGAACCCGACGGTCGTGACCGGGCTCCGCCGTCGATTCGCGGGCTCACCCCGGGTCACGGTGTGCGACGTCGGGCTCGGCGGTGCCGACCGGTCTGACCGGCTCGGTCTCGTCGGAATCGGATCGTCCGTCGATCCGAAGGCGCCCGCAGAAGGAACGGCCACCGTCGCCATTCGGGCCGCGGCCGGCGCGTTCGCCGATCTCGGCCTCGATCGCGTCGACCTGCTCCAGGTCAACATCGAAGGCGGCGAGTACGAACTCCTCCCGCATCTCGTCGAGAGCGGCTGGATCGCACGCATCGACGTCATCGTGGTCCAGTTCCACGAGTGGATCCCCGGTGCGCACCGGAAGCGACGGCAGATCCGTCGGACGCTCACCCGGACGCATGACCTCGTCTGGGACTACCCCTGGGTCTTCGAGGCCTGGCGTCGCCGAACTTGACCCGACAGGCCTGACCGTTGCGGTCGGCCGAGCACAGGCCGCGTTCACCGACCGACCCGGCTTGGAGGCGGCGGCGGGAATCGAACCCGCGTACAGGGCTTTGCAGGCCCCTGCCTGAACCACTCGGCTACGCCGCCGGGAAGCGGTGAGCGTAGCCGGGTCGGTCCGGCCCGACGCCCGGACCCCGGACGACTTTCGTCTCAGCCTGACTACTCTCCGGCCGTGCTGCGCCCCCATCGCAACCGCCTTCGCGGACTGCTGGGCGCCGGCCTCGCACTGCTCGTGACCGCGAGCGCCTGCGGGAACGACACCTCCGCCGACCGCCTCACCGTCGCCGTCGCCGCTTCGCTCGAGCCGACGTTCGCAACGATCGCCCGCGACTTCAGCCGTGCGCATCCGGGCATCACCATCGTGCTCGAGCCCGGATCCTCCACCGCGCTCGCGGCCCGGGTCGCCGACGGAGCGCCCTTCGCCGTGCTCGCCGGCGCCGACGCCGCGGAGATCGAAGCACTCGGCCCCGCACGCTCCGGGCCAGTCACGGTGTTCGCCACCAACCGCCTCGCGATCGCCGTACCGCCCGGCAACCCCGAGCAGGTGCGGAACCTGGCCGATCTGGCCCGGCTCAGCGTCATCGCCCTCTGCGATGTCGCCGCACCGTGCGGGAGGTACGCCGACGCCGCCCTCGCGGCCGCCGGAGTGACCGTTCCCGAATCGCACATCACCCGGGCCCCCGATGCCGCGGCCACGCTGCGGGCCGTGACCCGCGGCGATGCCGATGCGGCGGTCGTCTACGTCACCGACGTGGAGGCGGCCGGTGACGCCGCCACTGCGATCTCGATCCCGGCCGCCGAGAACCGGGTCGCCCGGTACGGCATCGCCGTGCTCGACCGGGCCCCGGACCCCGCCCTCGCCCGCGAGTTCGTCGCCGCCGTTACCGGGCAGCCGGGCCGGCTCCGGCTGCGGGCCGCCGGATTCGGTCCACCGTGAGGCGCATCCCGCGCCCCCGATCGGGGCGGACCGTGCCGGTCGTGCTCGGCACACTCGCCGCGCTCGGCCTCGCCTTCATCACCCTCCCGCTCCTGGCCCTGATCACCGACGCACCGTGGAGTTCCCTCGTCCGAAGCGTCACGAGTCCCGAGGCCCGGGCCGCGCTGCGCTTGTCGCTCATGTGCTCGATCGGGGCCACGGTCGTCGCGACCGCGCTCGGTCTCCCGCTCGCGTGGGTCTTCGCCCGGGTGCCGTTCCGGGGCCGGTCGTTCGCCTGGGCCCTCGTGATGGTGCCGATGGTGCTGCCCCCGGTCGTAGCCGGCGTCGGTCTGCTCGCCGCGTTCGGACGCCGCGGACTCCTCGGCGGGTTCCTCGCCGACGGACTGGGCGTGCAGCTCACCTTCTCGCCGGCGGGCGTCGTGCTCGCCGAAGCGTTCGTCGCGCTCCCGTTCCTCGTCGTGACCGTCGAGGCCGCGCTGCGCGCCTCCGGGACCGACCTCGAGGAAGCGGCCCGCACCCTCGGGGCCCGTCCGTGGACGGTGCTGCGCCGGATCACGCTCCCGGCCGTCGCACCCGCGCTCGGCGCCGGGGCCGCGCTCGCCTGGGCGCGGGCGCTCGGGGAGTTCGGGGCCACGATCACGTTCGCGGGCAACATCGAGGGCCGGACCCGCACGGTGCCGCTCGCCGTCTACCTGCTCCTCGACCGCGAACCCGCGGTCGCCACCGCACTCAGCCTCGTGATGCTCGCCGTTTCGGTGGGAGTGCTCACGGCACTGCGCGGCCGCTGGCTCGGGCGGGCGGCGTGAGCCTCACCGCCGACCTGACGATTCGGGCCGGTGCGCTCGACCTCGCAGTCGACCTGCGGGTTCCCGCCGGTGGCGCCGTCGCGATCCTCGGGCCGAACGGCGCGGGCAAGACCACCGTGCTGCGCGCGCTCGCCGGGCTCCAACCGCTCGCCCGGGGTCGGATCGAACTCGACGGCGAGACGCTCGAGGACAGCGACGCCGGTATCTCGGTTCCGACCGAGCGGCGATCGGTCGGGTTCGTGTTCCCCGATCTGCGACTGTTCCCCCACCTCGACGTGCGGGACAACGTCGCGTTCGGTATGCGGGCCCGGGGGACGGGTCGGTCCGAGGCCCGGAAGCGGGCCGATGCGTGGCTCGACCGGCTGGGGCTGGCCGAGCTCGCCGATCGTTCCCCGGCCGCGCTCTCGGGCGGTGAGGCCCAACGGGTGGCCCTGGCCCGCACGCTCGCAACCGAGCCTGCGCTCCTCCTGCTCGACGAGCCGCTCTCGGCGGTCGACGCCTCCACCCGACCGGCGACCCGAGCCGTACTGCGCGCCGCGCTCACCGACGGACCGGCCGTACGCGTGATCGTCACCCACGATCCCGTCGATGCGGCGGCGCTCGCCGACCGGATCCTCGTGCTCGAGGCGGGCCGGATCATCCAGACGGGCACCCTCGCCGAGATCACGGCTCAGCCGCACTCCCCCTTCGTCGCCGATCTGGCCGGGATCAACCTCCTGCGCGGCGAAGCCGAAGGGGATCTCGTCCGGCTCGACGGCGGCGGACAGCTCGCGGCGCCCGGAGCCGGACGGGGTCCGGTCTTCGCCGTATTCCACCCCCGATCGGTTGCGCTCCACCGTTCGCCACCCGAGGGCAGCCCGCGCAACGCGTGGGCCACGCGGGTGGAGACCGTCGAGCCGCTCGGCGACCGGGTGCGGGTACGCCTCGCCGGGCCGCCCGCCGTCGTCGCCGAAGTGACGATGGCGGCAGTCACCGAACTCGGACTCGCACCCGGCAGCCGGGTGTGGGCGGCCGTGAAGGCGACCGAGGTCAGGGTGTCGTCGGCGTGAGGGCCCGCAGGAAGCGCTCGACCGCCCCGACCTGCTCGCGTCGCCATCGGTCGTGCACGACGCCGAACCCCCCGGCGTCTTTCGAGCCGCGCGCCGACGCGAACACCGGCGCGAACACCTCGAGCTGACGTTCGACGAGCGCTTCACGCGACCGCCCGGCCCGGTCGAGGAACGCCAGCTTGAGCAGGAACTCGCCCCGAAC
>JBJSXF010000076.1:0-3121 GCA_046086225.1 Actinomycetota bacterium
ATCGTCGGCGCGCACCTCCGCAACTCGATCCTCGCCCCGAGCGATCCGACTGATGCTGACGCCGATCTCCACCTCGCCTACTCCGTGTGGGCCGAGATCCTCGGCGGCCAGCGCACCCTCGCCGAGACGATCGCGGCGGGCAACGCGGTCGTCGAGGGCGATTCCGCGCTCCTCATGCGGTTCGCCGGCGTCTTCGACGTCCCCGGTCTCTCGGGAGCAACCGCCCGGTGAGCGATCTCCCCCGTCCGACGCCGGGCTTCGCCGGGGAGATCGGGCGCCTGCTCGAGGACTCGATCGCGGCGCCGCTGCGACCCGACGCCGCGCCGCCGGGGGCGCCCAACGTCGTGGTCGTGGTGCTCGACGACGTCGGCTTCGGGTCCTTCTCGACGTTCGGCGGACCCGTCCCCACGCCGGCCTGCGACGCCCTCGCCGCCGCCGGCCTCCGGTACAACCAGTTCCACACCACGGCCCTGTGCTCCCCGACTCGCGCTGCGCTCCTGACCGGGCGCAATCACCACGCGGTGCACATGGGCGGCATCCCCGAGGGCGCGAACAGCTTCCCCGCCTACGACTCCGTCATGCCCGCCAGCGCGGTCACCGTCGCCGAGGTGCTCCGCGGTCACGGCTACGCCACCGGCTGCTTCGGCAAGTGGCACCTCACCCCACCGTGGGAGCAGGGTCCGGCCGGACCGTTCGATCGCTGGCCGACCGGCATGGGTTTCGAGCGTTTCTACGGCATCATCGGGGCCGAAGCCTCGCAGTACGAGCCGCCCGTCTACGACCAGACGACGCCGATCAATCCGCACCGGGGACGGCCCGGCTACCACCTCACCGAGGACCTCGTCGATCGGGCGATCGAGTGGATCGACCGCGTACGCGCCACCGCACCCGGCCGCCCCTTCTTCTGCTACCTGCCGACCCCGGCCGTGCACACCCCGCACCACGTTCCCGCCGAGTGGATCGAGCGGTTCCGGGGCCGTTTCGACGACGGCTGGGACGCGCTCCGCACCGAGATCTTCGACCGCCAGATCGCGTCGGGAATCATCCCGCCCGGCACCCGGCCGACGCCGCGACCGGAGGCCATTCCCGCCTGGGCCGACTACCCCGATCGCTACAAGCCGGTTGCCCGGAGGCTGATGGAGGTGTTCGCGGCGTTCCTCGCCCACACCGATCACCACGTCGGCCGGCTCATCGAGCACCTCGACCGCTCGGGGGTCGGCGACGACACCCTCGTGATCTACCTGACCGGCGACAACGGTGCCTCGGCCGAGGGCGGCATCCACGGCGCCTGGTCGGCTCCCGCCTTCCAGAACGCCGCACCCGAGGACCCGGAGTGGCTCCTCACCCATATCGACGATTTCGGTACCGCGCGCTGCGAGAACCACTTCAATGCCGGGTGGGCGTGGGCCCTCGATTCACCGTTCCGGTGGATGAAGCAGGTTGCGTCGCATTTCGGCGGCACCCGCAACGGACTCGTCGTTCGGTGGCCCGACCGGATCCGCGACGCCGGTGGACTCCGGTCGCAGTTCCATCACGTCGTCGACCTCGCCCCCACGATCCTCGCGGCCGCCGGAATCGAGCCGCCGGCCCGGGTCGGCGGCATCCCGCAGGATCCCGTCGACGGTGTCGCCATGAACGACACGTTCGCATCGGCCGACGCCCCGGCTCGACGGACGACGCAGTACTTCGAGATCCTCGGCAACCGGGCGATCTATCACGACGGCTGGATCGCATCCTGCTACCACGGCCGCCTGCCGTGGACGCGCTTCGCGTCGGTACCGTTCGACGGTCCCGATGAGCAGTGGGAGCTCTACGACCTGCGCGACGACTTCTCGCAGAGCACCGACCTCGCGGCGACCCACCCCGATCGGCTCGCCGCCCTCCTCGACGTCTTCGACGCCGAGGCGCGCCGGTGCGGCGTCTATCCGCTGCGCGATCCCGGTCACCGGCGCGGCGGCGCCCTGGCCGTTCCCGCTTCGCTCGGCGCGGCGACCCGGATGACGTACACCACGGCGCACGTGCGCATCCCGGAGTCGGCGGTCGTCAACCTGAAGAACTGTTCCTTTCGCATCACGGCCACGCTGGAAATCGGTCGGCCCGACGACGGTGGGGTGATCTGCTGCCAGGGCGGCCGCATGGCCGGGTGGAGCCTCTACCTCGACGCCGGCATTCCTGTCTTCCTCTACAACTGCTACGGCCGTGATCTCACGTTCGTGCGGGGACCGTCGCTCGGTATCGGACCCAGGGAGGTCACCGTCGATTTCGCGTACGACGGTGGCTTCGGCGCCGGCGGCACGGTCGCGCTCTCGGTCGACGGCGAGACGGTTGCCGGGGCCCGGATCGAGCGCACGGTGCCCATCGTGTTCTCGATGAGCGGCGAGACCTTCGACGTCGGGTGCGACACCGGATCGCCCGTCGGCCCGTACGCCGATCTCTCGCCCTGCACCGCGCGGATCACCGGCGTGACCCTGGAGCGGCTCTCCGAGCCCGGCGCCGCCGACCGAGAGCGCATCGCCGAGCTCACGCGTCGAGCCGGCCTCGTCTCCCAGTAGGGCACCCGACGAGCACTTCGCGATGCGTAGGCTTCGGCCGTGCGGTTCCACCACCCCACCCGGGGCGATGGCACCGGACGCCGGCGCCCGTAGCTCAGGGGATAGAGCGACGGCCTTCTAATCCGTTGGTCGGAGGTTCGAATCCTCCCGGGCGCACCGATGATCAGGGCAACGCTCAGCGACGGCCCCGCAACCAGACCCCGAACACGACCCAAGATGTGTCGGCGCTTCGCATATGGGGAATGTTCGTGATTTGATGGCGGCAATTCCCGTCGATTATGGTCAGTAAAGACGGCGGGTGCCAGTCTTCCCCTCCACTGAATTCCCGAACGAAGGACTCCAGATGCCCCCCGCCAAGAAGACCACGGCCAAGCCCGGTCCCCGCAAGATGACCGCCGCCCACAAGAAGGCCCTCGCCGACGGCCGGGCCATGTCGGCCACCGTCGACCGCTACCTCACGTCGATCAACACGCCCAAGCGTCGCGGCCGCAAGGTGAGCACGGCCACGGTCGAGACCCGGCTGCGGGCCGCCCAATCGCGGTCGCGCAGCGCGACCGGGGTCGAGAAGG
>JBJSXF010000077.1:0-5095 GCA_046086225.1 Actinomycetota bacterium
AGGTCGCACCGGGCGTGCGCATGCGCGGCGTCATCGACCGGCTCGAGCTCGACGACGACGGCGAGCTCGTCATCACCGACTACAAGACGGGCAAGCCGCCGCCACCCCAACGCCTGCAGGAGAGCCTCACCGGCGTCAACATCTACTCCCGGCTCTGCGAGGCGATGCTCGGCCGTCGGCCGGCCCGGGTGCAACTCCTCTACCTCTCCACTCCCGAGCGGATCGTGTCCACTCCCACCCCGGCCACGCTGCGCGGGGTAGACGGCCGGGCCGGGGCCGTCATGAGCGCCGTGCGCACGGCCTGCGAGCGCGACGACTTCCGTCCCAAGACCTCGCCGCTGTGCAACTGGTGCTCGTTCCAGGAGTTCTGCCCGGCGTTCGGCGGCGACCCCACCCTCGCCCGACCGACCCTGGAAGCCCGCTACGCCCCGGCCGCCGATCCGGCGTGAGCGCGCTGACCTCGCGCCTCGCCGCCGCCGTACGGCGCTTCGACGAGCGGGTCGACGCCGCGTTCGACCGGGTCCGCTCGCCCCGGCTCGACCCGATCGCCTACGCGGTATCGAGCGCGGCCGACCACAGCCTCTGCTGGCACGCCACCGGTGTGGCCCGCGAGCTCGTGGGCGACGGCGATCTCGCCCGGGCCGTCCGCTTCTCGCTCGCGATGGGCGCCGAATCCGCGATCACCAACGGGCCGGTGAAGGCGTGCTTCCGCCGGGTGCGCCCGGCCGACTACGCCGACATCGAGTTCCACCACGGCCTGCGCCGACCGGTCACCTCATCGTTCCCGTCGGGCCACGCCACCGCTGCGTTCTGCGCGGCCACCCTGCTCGGCGGCGGCCCTGCGGCCTACGCCGTCGCGGGTGGGGTCGCCGCCACCCGGGTGTACGTGCGGCTCCACCACGCATCCGACGTGATCGCGGGCGCCGCGCTCGGCGTCGGCCTCGGCCTCGCCTTCCGCCGATTCGTCAACGGGCGGCCGTGATGGGCCGGCCCGCACGCACCGAGGGAGCGCGTCCGTGACCCGATCATTCACCGCGAGCTTCGACTACCGCTGTCCCTTCGCCCGCAACCTCCACGTCGGCATCCTCGCCGGACTGGCCGAAGGTCGCGACTGGCAGGTCACGTTCACGCCGTTCTCCCAGGACCAGTCGCACGTCGAAGACGGCGAGCCCCCGGTCTGGGAGCAGGGCCCCGAGGCCTGGGGCACCGGGGTGCTCCCCCTCTGCTGGGGCCTCGCCGTGCGCGACACCGTCCCCGACCGCTTCCTCGGCTGGCACGCCGCCGCCTTCGCCGCCCGCCACGAGCAGGCCCGCCGCATCGCCGACCCGGCGGTGCTCGCCGAGGTCGCCGAATCGGTCGGGCTCGACTCTGCCGCCGTGGCCACCGAGGTGGCGACGGGCCGTCCCCTCGCCACCCTCGCCCGCGAGCACACCGAGGCCGTGCGACGCCTTGCGATGTTCGGGGTGCCGACCCTGGTCGTGGGCGAGCGGGCCGCCTTCGTCCGGATGATGGCCCCGCCCACCCCCGACGACGTCGAGCGTCTCGTCGACCTCTTTACCTGGGCCGAGCTCAACGAGTTCAAGCACACAACCGTCCCCCGCTGAGCCGCCCGCCCCCGTCGGGGCCGCCGACCACAGCACCCGGAACCGACGCCGGGTAGGGGCAGCCGACCCGCCCCGATTCTCCGCGAAGCGGACCCGCGCCGCCTATCTTGGTCCCCGTGCGCATGAGCGGCGCCGAGGCGATCATGTGGGCGGTGGAGCGCGACCCCGCGCTCCGCAGCGACTTCTGCAACCTCACGGTCGTGGAGCGCATGCCGTCGGAAGACCGGATGCGGCGCACGCTCGAGCGGGCGGTCGCCGCCGTGCCCCGCCTCGGCCAGCGGGTCGTGGGCGCGCCCCTCAAGCTCGCCCCGCCCGAGTTCACCGACGCACCCGACCTCGACCTCGACGCCCACCTCCTCCGCCTCACCCTCGACCCGCCCGGCGACGAGCGAGCGCTGCTCGACCTCTGCGCGGCCCGGGCCGAACTGCCGCTCGATCGGAGCCGGCCGCTCTGGGAGTTCGTCATCGTCGACGGACTCACCGGCGGTCGGGCCGCCCTCTTCCAGAAAGTGCACCACGCGATCACCGACGGGGTCGGCGCGCTGCGCCTGTCGCTCGCCTTCGTCGACCTCACCGCCGAGGGATCGGACCATCCCCCCGCCCCGCCCCGCCCCGCCGACCGCCACCGATCGGCCCCGGTCGACGCCGCCGCCCGCGGCATCGACGCCGTGCGGCACGCCATCGGGGGCACCGCCCGGGCCCTGACCCACCCCCGCGACCTCCCGGGCCGGGCCGGCGACGCCGGACGGCTCGTCGGATCGCTCCAGCGCCAGGTGCTCGTCACCGACCGGGCCCACTCCGACGTGCTCACCGGCCGGTCGCTGCACCGGCGGTTCGAGACCCGACGCCTCTCGCTCCCCGCCCTGCGATCCGCCGCCCAGCGGCTCGGCGGGAGCGTCAACGACGCCTACGTCACCGGACTCGCCGGCGCGCTCGGCCGCTACCACCTCCGCAACGGATCCGACGTCGAAGCGCTGCGGCTCGCCATGCCGGTGAACATGCGCGCGCAGGGCGGCCGCACCACGAGCAACGCCTTCGCACCGACGCGGGTACTCGTGCCCATCCGCCCCGCCGACGATCCCGAAGCGCTCTTCCGGATCGTGCACGACCGGCTCGAGATCGCCAAGCACGAGACGGCGCTCGCCGCGGCCGAGGGGCTCGCCGGCGTGATGTCGGGACTGCCCACCCCGGTGCTCGTCTCGCTCACCCGGTCCCAGACCCGGACGATCGACTTCGCGGCGTCCAACCTGCGGGGCAGCCCCGTGCCGCTCTACCTGGCCGGGGAGCGCATCCTCGCCAACTACCCGTTCGGTCCGCGCACCGGGACGCCGCTCAACGCCACGGTGCTCAGCTACTGCGACGATCTCGACCTCGGGTGCAACATCGACCCCGCCGCGGTCACCGACCCCGACGGGTTCATGGCCGACCTCGACGACTCCTTCGCCGATCTGCTCGGCAGCTCCTGAACCGGGAATCAGCGCACGGCGGGCGGACCGGGCCCCTCGATCACGTCGCACCATTCGTCGAAGAGCGGATCCCGCCACTCGCCGTGACCGCAGGGCGAATCGGGGTCGGCGACGTAGAGGTGCGAGGTCGGGGCATCGTCGGCCAGTTCCACCAGCTCGGCCGCGCGCTCGAGGGCCGGCGCCGCATCGAGCACGTCGACGAGCGCGACCGCGGCCAGCACCCGCGACCGGCACCACGGGCAGGCCGACACGGTCGCCCCGTCGAGCCCGCCGGTGACGCGCCAGAGCCGCTCGGCCTCGTCGGGAGCGAGCTCGACCTCACCGTCGGCATCGTCACGGATCACCAGGCGGCCGGACACGGCGGCGACGGTACCGGTCGACACCCCTAGCCTCGACCCGTGCGCGCCCTCACCATCTCCGACGGTCGGCTCGTCGTCGCCGAACGCCCCGATCCCACCCCCGGACCCGGCGACGTGCTCGTGCGAGTCCACGGCGCCGGCCTGAACCGGGCCGACCTCCTCCAGCGGGCCGGCGGCTACCCCGCCCCGCCCGGGGTGCCGGCCGACATCCCCGGACTCGAGTTCGCGGGCGAGGTCGCCGCGCTCGGCCCCGGCACGTCCGACCTCGCCGTCGGCGACCGTGTGTTCGGCATCACCGCCGGAGGCGCCCAGGCCGAGCTCGTCTGCGTTCCCGCCGAGCACTGCGCTCCTGTGCCTGCCCGGCTCGACCCGGTGACGGCCGGCGGAGTACCCGAGGCGTTCGTCACCGCCCACGACGCGCTCGTCACCCAGTCGTCCGTCCGGCCCGACGAATGGGTCTTCGTGCCCGCAGTCGGCTCGGGGGTCGGCACCGCGGCAATCCAGCTGATCCGGGCCGTCGGGGCCCGGGCGATCGGCACGGCCCGGTCGGCGCCGAAGCTCGACCGCTGCCGCGACCTCGGGCTCGAAGTCGGCTTCGTCGCGCCCCTCGACGCGCACGGTTCGCTCGACGCCACTGCGCTCGTCACCGCGCTCCTCGACGCGAGCGGCGGCGTCGGCGTGACCCTCGATCTCGTCGGCGGTTCGTACCTCCGCGCCGCGATCGACGCCGCCGCCCCCGGTGGGCGCATCGTGTGCATCGGCACCCTCGCCGGTCTGCGCACCGAGGTCTCGGTGCTGTCGATCCTCACGAAGCGCCTGCGGATCGCCGGCACCGTGCTGCGGCCCCGCTCCCGCGCCGAGAAGGCCGACGCGACGGCAGCGTTCGCCCGTGATGTCGTTCCCCTGATCGCCGCGGGCACGGTGGCTCCGGTTGTGGACAGGCTGATCCCGCTCGACCGAGCCGCCGAGGGCTACGACCTCATGGCCGCCGACGCCACCTTCGGCAAGGTCGTCATCGACTGCCGGTGAGCGCCGGGCCCGGGCCGCGCCGCGCCGTCGTCAGTCGCCGACGAGCACGATGAGTTCGGCGTCCTCGCCGCCCTCGGTCTGGACCTCGAACGAACGCTCGCGGTCGAGACCGACGACGAACGAGAGCACGCCCTCGTAGTCGCCGGTGCGCACGACCTCTTGGATCCGACCGCCGGGCGGCGGCTCGACCCGGCCCGCGCCCGTATAGGTCTGCTCGCCGTTCTCGAAGTCGTAGCCGTAGGCCGGCGCGATCCGCACTCGGAGGAAGACCGAGCCCTTCACCGGCAGGGTCCGCCCCGACGGGTCCTCGACGAAGGGCGGGCGGACCCATTCGGTCTGCCAGCCGGGCTTCGCCCCGTTGACGCCCCGGAACGTGAAGACCACGGCGTCGAGGCAGTCGCTGTGGTTGGTGAGGAGCCCGTTGAGCAGCACGGTGCCCGAGCCGGCCCCGGTGCGGGTGCCCTCGGTGGAGGCGGGACCGGGTGGACATTCAGGGGCAGTGGTCGCCGGCGCCGCTGCGGTCGTGGTCGGCCCGGTCGTGGTGGGCACGGTCGTCACGGTCGCGCCGGTCGTCGTGGTGGTCGACCCCGAGGGCTCGGCCCGCTCGGAATCGCGTCCGCACGCCGGGAGCGCGAGC
>JBJSXF010000078.1:0-14089 GCA_046086225.1 Actinomycetota bacterium
TGACGCCCAGCACCAATCCGGCGAGACCCTTCACGGCCCCTTCCAGCGCCTTGAGGGCGACGTTGCCGGTGAATCCGTCGGTGACGATGATGTTCGCGCCCCCGTTCATGAGGTCGCGTCCCTCCACGTTGCCCGTGAAGCCGGGGACGGCGGTGAGGAGTCCGGATGCCGCCTTGCGCAGGGCATCGCCCTTGCCCGCCTCCTCCCCGTTGGAGAGCAGCCCGATCGTCGGCTCGTCGACACCGATCCGGAAGCGGGCGTAGGCCCGGGCGAGGAGCGCCCATTCCACGAGCCACTCGGGGTCGGCATCGACGGTCGCGCCCGCGTCGACGAGCAGCTGCGGGGTGTCGGAGCCGAACACCGGCAGGGGCACGGCGATCGCCGGCCGGTGCACGCCCGGGATGCGGTGCCAGCGGAGGAGCGCAGCGGCCATGGTCGCCCCGGTGTTGCCGGCGCCGACCATCGCTGCCGCCCGACCCTCGCGCACGGCCTCGGCGCACCGGACGATCGACGAGTCCTTGCGGGCCCGGATCGCCGCAGCGGGCTCGTCGTCCATGGCGATGACCTCGGACGCCTCGAGGATCTCGACGCCCGCGGGCGGCGAACCTCCCGGGAGATGCGGCGCGATCTCGTCGGGGCGACCGACGAGCAGGATCCCGACGTCCCCGGCCGCAGCGGCGGCACACGCCCCGGCGACGATCTCGCCGGGCGCGCGGTCGCCGCCCATCGCGTCGACCGCGACTACCGGCGCCCCGCTCATGACCGGGCCCGTCGCCTCAGTCGACCTCGATCCGCTGTCGGCCCCGGTACCACCCGCAGTTGCCGCAGACGGTGTGGGGCAGGCGCGACGCGCCGCAGTTCGGGCACAGCGAGTGCGCCGACGGCGTGATGCGCATGTTGGCGGACTTGCGCGAGCGGGTCGCCGACCGGCTCATCTTGCGCTTGGGGACGGCCATCGTGGCTCCTCGGACGGGTTCAGAGGTCGAGCGACCGCAAGGCCGCCCACCGGGGGTCGGGTTCGGAAGCGCCGCACTCGCAGGCGACGTCGTTGCGGTCGACACCGCACTCGCCGCAGAGTCCGGCGCAGTCGGGTCGGCACAGCGGGACGCCGGGCAGCTCGAGCAAGGTGGCGTCACGGACGAGGGGCTCGAGGTCGAGCAGGTCGTCCACGAGCGGGTAGGTCTCGCCCTCGAGCGGCTGCCGCTCGTAGAGCTCGTCGACGTGGACGGCGATGTCGCCGCCGACCGGGACGAGGCACCGGCTGCAGGGAGCAGCCCAGCGGGCCCGGACGGTGCCCCGCACCACGATGCCCTCGGAGACCCGCTCGAGGGTCAGGTCGAGGCCCACCGGCGCATCTTCGGGAACGGCGGCACCGGGCCCCTCGAGGCCGGAGAGCGGCGCGACGACGGAGACGGACCGCTGGGCGCCGGGGCGCTTCAGCAGGTCGGCGACGTTGATGCGGAACGGGGCAGCGGCCACCGGGTGCTCCGGGACGAGGATCGGGTCGGGCGGGCGAGCCGTCCGGCGGGCGAAATGTACCGCCGGAGACCGCTCGAACGGCCGATGCTACCAGCGGCGGGCCCGGAGCCGCCGGGGAGGCGAGCCCGCGGGCGTCGGTCAGCCGTCCTGGTCGAAGAAGGCGCCCTCGGCCGGCTCGGCTTCGTCCTCCGCCTCGGTCGCGGGCCCGACGTGCACCTGGAGCTGCTCCCGGCCCCGCTGCACCTGGGTCATGGTGCGGTCGAGCACCACCTCGAAGGCGGCGAGCTTGCGGTCGACGTAGTCCTCGGCCTCGTGCCGGATGGCGGCGGCGTCGCGGTCGGCCCGGTCGACGATCTCCTCGGCGGTGCGGTGCGCCTGGCGCACCAGCTCGCTCTTCTCGACCATCCGCTCGGCCCGAACCCGGGCGGCGTCGATCAGGCGGTCGGCCTCGTGGCGGGCCCGCTCGATCACGGCGTCACGCTCCTTCAGGAGCCAACGGGCTTCCCGGAGCTCGTCGGGGAGGCCGGCGATGGCGTCGTCGAGGATCACGCCGAACTCGTCCCGGTTGATCGACACCGAGGCCGACATCGGCAACTTGCGGGCGGTGTCGAGCATCTCCCGCAGGCGGTCGAGCAACGCCGCGGTATCGGGCACCTGATCGGGATGTTCCTCGAAGGTGCTCATCGGTCCTCCCCTGCCCCACCCGCGAACCGGGCGACGAGTCGTTCGTTCACGTGCCCGGGGACCATCCCCGAAACGTCACCGCCGAACCGGGCCACTTCCCGGACCAGGCTCGACGACAGATACGAGTACTGCGGGCTCGTCGACAGGAAGAAGGTGTCGATGCCCGTGAGCCGCTGGTTCATCTGGGCCATCTGGAGCTCGTAGTCGAAGTCGGAGACCGCCCGGAGACCCTTCACGATCGCCTCGGCTCCGTGATCGCGGGCGAACTCGACGAGGAGCCCCTTGAAGAAGGCGATCTCGACGTTCCCGAGATGGGAGACGGCCTCGGCGAGCATCTCCTGCCGCTCCTCGAGCGTGAAGAGCGATTGCGTCTTCTGCGGATTCCGGATCACCGCGACGATGACCCGCTCGAAGTGGCGGGCCGAGCGCTCGATGATGTCGACGTGGCCGAGAGTGACCGGATCGAACGACCCGGGGCACAGGGCGGTCGCCACTCAGGCCTCCCCCCGCGAGATGGACAGGAACGCCACGAGCGTATCCCCGAAGGTGCGCTCCCAGTCCGAAGCCCAGCCCGGTGGCGGCGAGACCGCACGGCGAGCGGGTCGCTCCAGGCACACGAGCGCGTCGGGGTCGAGCAGGCCCGGTCGCAGCAGTGCCGTGAGGAACGCGTGCACGGCCTCGTCGGGGAGGTCGTACGGCGGGTCGGCGAAGACGAGGTCGAACGGCGAGCCGGGCGGCGGCGACCCCGATACGACCTGCGTCGCGTCGCCGCCCGTCACCCGGACCCGCCGCTCCTCGCCGAGCATCGCCGCGTTGCGTGCGATCACGGCCCGGACGGCGCGGTCACGTTCCACGAGGACGGCGCGCGCCGCGCCGCGGGAGAGTGCCTCGAACGCGAGAGCCCCGCTCCCGGCGTAGCAGTCGAGCACCGCGGCGCCGACGAGACGACCGCGCGCATCGAGCGCGGAGAAGACCGCCTCGCGCACGATGCCCTTCGTCGGTCGGGTGTGGTCGCCGGCCGGGGTTTCGAGCCGCCGCCCGCGGTGCGTGCCGGCGATGATGCGAATGCTCACGACTTGAAGAGGAACTCGACGGCGTCACCGAGGAGATCCTCCACCTCCTCCCGGAGCTGGACGTGTCCGGCGAGGCCGGGGTCGGCATCGAGGATCCGCTCCGCGGCCCGGCGGGCATCGAGCACGATCGCCTCGTCCCGCGGGATGCGACCGAGACGAAGGTCGCCCAGGCCCGACTGCCGCTCGCCGAAGACCTCACCCGAGCCCCGGATGTCGAGATCGCGCTCGGCCAGCTCGAACCCGTCGGTGGTCGCCGCCATTGCCTCGAGCCGGGCCGTGCCCTCGGGCGTCGTCGGGGTGGCGAGCAGGAAGCACCACGACGCACCCCCGCCCCGGCCGACCCGGCCGCGCAGCTGATGGAGTTGCGAGAGGCCGAACCGATCGGCGTCCTGCACCACCATCACGGTCGCGTTCGGCACGTCGACCCCCACCTCGATGACCGTCGTGGCCACGAGCACGTCGGTCGCGCCCGAGCGGAACGCAGCCATGGCCTCCTCCTTGTCGGCCGCCTTCATCTGACCGTGGAGCAGGCCGACCCGCAGCCCGGCGAGTTCCTCGGCCTGGAGCCGATCGAACTCGGCGGTTGCGGCCCGGGCCTCGACCCGGCCCTTGTCCTCCACCAGCGGGCACACGACGTACGCCTGGCGCCCGGCGGCCACCTGCTCCCGGAGCCGAGCCCACGCGGACTCGACGTCGAGCGGGTTCTCCCCCACCACCTCGGTGGCGATCGGGGTCCGGCCCGGCGGCATCTCGCGCAGCTCGGATCGGTCGAGGTCGCCGTAGATGAGCATCGCTGCCGTCCGCGGGATCGGCGTGGCCGTCATCACCAGCACATCGGGCGCGTCACCCTTGCCCCGGAGCAGCGCCCGCTGCTCGACCCCGAATCGGTGCTGCTCGTCGATCACCGCCACGCCGAGGCGCGTGAAGGCCGCGTCGCCGTAGAGGAGGGCGTGGGTGCCGACCACGATGTCGACCTCGCCCGCCTCGAGTCCGGCCGCGATCACCCGGCGCTCGGCGGCTCCGGTGCGGTTGGTGAGCAGAGCGACGCGCACCGGTCGGTCGGCGAGTAACGCCCCGGGCGCCGGCACCGACAGCCCGTCGAGCAAGCGCAGGGAGCCGAGGTAGTGCTGCTCGGCCAGCACCTCGGTCGGGGCCATGAGCGCACCCTGGTACCCGCCCTGCACGGCGGCGAGCAGCGCGGCGAGGGCCACGACCGTCTTGCCCGAGCCCACTTCGCCTTGGAGCAGCCGGTGCATCGGTGCCGGCGCGGCGAGGTCGGCGAGGATGTCGTCGATCGCCCGCCGCTGGTCGCCGGTCAGCGGGAACGGCAACCCGGCCAGGAAGGCGTCGACGAGCCCGCCGTCGGTGCGGTGCCGGATACCCGAGGCCTCGGCGGCGAGCGCCCGTTTCCGGGCGACGAGACCCACCTGCATACGGAGGAACTCGTCGAAGGTCAGCCGACGGGCCGCCGCCCGCTGCTCGGCCATCGACTCGGGCCGGTGGATTCCGCGGTACGCCGCAGCGCGGTCGACGAGATCGAGTTCGTCGAGGATCGCCTCGTCGACCGGATCGGCGAAGCCCCGACGTTCGCTGCGGCGCAGCACCTCACCGATGATGCGCCGGAGCTGCCAGGTGAAGACCTCGGCCTTGCCCGACTGGGGGTAGAGCGGAACGACGACCCCCGTCCGTTCGTCGACGGCGCCCGCCCGGCCGAGCACGTCGACGGTCGGGTTCGTCATCTGCCGCGTGCCCCGGAACACCTCGAGGCGCCCGAAGATCGAGACCTCGGTGCCCTCGACGAGCTGCTTCGCCCGCCACGACTGGTTGAAGAAGCGCACCGAGAGCGCCGATGTGCCGTCGTGCACGACGACGTCGACGATCGGGCCGCCCTTGCGGCCCCGCCAGCTCCGGACGTCGCGCACTTCGGCCACGATCGTCGCCTCGTCGCCGGGCGCGAGCACGGCGATGTCGACCCGCTTCGTCCGGTCGATCCACCGCCGCGGGTAATGCTGGAGCACGTCGAGCACCGAGACGAGCCCCATCTCGGCGAGCCGGGACTCGAGCTTCGCCCCGACCGCCGCCAGCTCCGACGCCGGGCGGCTCGCCAGCTCGCGCAGCGTGATGCCGTCGCTCAGGTCACTCCACCCCGATGAGGTACGGGTAGAGCGGCTGACCCCCGTCGTGGAACTCGGCCTCGACGTGCGGGAAGGTGAGGGCCAGGTGTTCCCGGATCCGCTGGGTGTCGGCGGCCGGGGCCTCGGCCCCGACGAGCACCGTGACGATCTCGGCGTCGCCGTCGACGATGTGCCCGAGGAGCGCGCACGCAGCGTCGGCAGCCGACCCGACGGCGGCAACCAGACCATCCCGGCTGAGCGCGATCCAGTCGCCTTCGTGTACCTCGGTGCCGTCGACGGTGGCGTCGCGCACCGCCCGGGTCACCTCGCCCGTGCGCACCCGATCGATCGCCGCCTGCATGGCCGCGGCGTTGTCGGCGCAGGAAGCGTCGGGGTCGTAATCGACGAGGGCCGCCAGCGCCTCGGGGACCCCGTGGGTCGGCACCACCTCGACCTGCTTGTCGGTGAGGGCGTCGACCTGCCGGGCGACCGGCACGATGTTCTTGTTGTTCGGCAGCACGATCACCGACGGCGCGTTCGCGGCCTCGACCGCTTCCAGGATCTGCGCCGTCGACGGGTTCATCGACTGACCGCCGGCGACGACCTGCTGCACGCCGAGGCTCACGAGGAGCCGACGGATCCCCTCACCCACCCCGATCGCGACCACCGCGGTCTCGCACGGATCGGCCGCCGGGGCGGGGTCGGCGGCGGCGACCGCCTCACGGACCCAGCGCTCCTCTTCGACCTCCTCGAAGAGGTCGGTGACCCGGATGCTGCGGGGCCGACCCGCCTCGACCCCGGCTTCGATCGCCGCGCCGATGTCGTTGGTGTGCACGTGGCAGTTCCAGAGCCCGTCGCCGCCGACGATCACGATGGAGTCCCCGATCGCGCCCCAGGCCTCCCGGAACCGCCCGATCGTCGCGTCCTCGGCCTCGAGCAGGTACATCACCTCGAACCGCAGTCCGGCGACTCCCTCGCCCGCGAGATGCGCGGCGACCGCCGTCGGGGTCGCGGTGACCTCGACCGGCTCGGGAATCGGTCGGTCGGCCGCGACCTCGAGCATCGCCGCGAGCAGCAGCGTGAAGCCCCGTCCGCCGGCGTCGACGACACCCGCGTCACGCAGTACCGGCAGCAGCTCGGGTGTGCGCTCGACCGACTCGCAGGCCGCGACGTAGGCGCGGTCGAGCACCGTAACGAGCGGCGATCCGCCCTCGGTCGCGTCGGCGACCGATTCGGCCGCCTCGCGCACCACGGTGAGGATCGTGCCCTCCACCGGACGCATGACCGCCTGGTACGCCGCGTCGGATGCCCGTTGGAGGGCTCGGGCGAGGGTGGCGCCGTCGACTGCACCGACGTCACGGAACACCTCGACCATGCCTCGCAGGATCTGGGAGGTGATGACGCCCGAGTTGCCCCGGGCCCCCATGAGCGACCCCCGGCTGATCGCCTGGCAGACCTCGTCGGCGTCCTCGGCGGTCGCCAGTTCGGCGGCGACCGATTCGAGGGTGAGCGCCATGTTCGTGCCCGTGTCGCCGTCGGGCACGGGATACACGTTGAGGCGGTTCAGCTCCTCCTGGTGCGCCCGCACGGCGTCCCGGAACCGGAGCAGGCTGCGCCGCAGGTCGGCTGCGGAGAGGGACGTGAGCATCGGGACCGGATCGTACTCAGGTGGTAGCCTCGCCGGATGGCCTCCGTCTGCGACATCTGCGGCAAGAAGCCGTCCTTCGGCATGAGTCTCTCCCACTCCCACCGGCGCACCAAGCGGCGGTGGAACCCGAACATCCAGCGGGTGCGGGCAGTGGTGGGCGGCACCCCGAAGCGGCTCAACGCCTGCACCGGCTGCATCAAGGCCGGCAAGGTCGCCAAGGCCTAGGCCGAGACCTCCCGGGAGCCGATCGTGCAGGGAACCGTCCTCGCCTACGACCCCGCGACCCGAGAGGGCGTGGTCGTCCGCGACACCGACCGGGCGGAACTGCTGCTCGCGCCCGACGCACTGCGTGATTCGATCTTCCGCCTGCTCCGTCAGGGCCAACGCGTCGTGTTCGAGCTCGATGGCGAAGGCCGGGCCACCCGGGTGCGCACCGGCTCCGAGCCCGATCTCGGGCTCCCCGCCGCCGAGCTCTGACCCTCGCTCCGGCGCACCGCCCGCCGGATCCGGGGCCGCCCGCCCTCGGGCGACCCCGTCATCAGACCGTCAGCCGGCGAGCCGCTTCGCCAGGGCGTCGAGTTCCTCGTTGAGCGCGTTGGGGAGCCGGTCACCGAAGGTGGCGTAGTGCTCCTCGATGAGCGGGAGCTCGGACCGCCAGGCGTCCTCGTCGACGGCGCAGAGCGTCTCGATCGCACCGGCCGGGAGGTCGACGCCGTCGAGCGGCAGCGCGCCCGCCGCCGGCACCCGTCCGATCGGCGTGTCGTGCGCTGCGGCCCGACCGATGCAGCGGTCGAAGATCCAGGCCAGCACCCGGCTGTTGTCGCCGAACCCGGGCCAGAGGAACTTGCCGTTCTCGTCCTTGCGGAACCAGTTGACGTAGAAGAGTTTCGGGAGCTTCTCCTCGTCGGCGCCCTCGCCGAGGCGGATCCAGTGAGCGAAGTAGTCACCCATGTGGTAGCCGCAGAACGGCAGCATGGCGAACGGGTCGCGCCGGAGGTTGCCGACCGCTCCGGCTGCCGCAGCCGTCGTCTCCGACCCCATGATCGAGCCGAGGAACACACCGTGCTGCCAGTTGTAGGCCTCGGTGACGAGCGGCACCGTGGTGGCCCGCCGACCGCCGAAGAGGATCGCCGAGATCGGCACGCCGTTGGGGTCTTCCCACTCGGGAGCGATGCACGGCACCTGGGAGAGCGGCGCCGTGAACCGGCTGTTCGGGTGAGCGGCCGGGCCGTTCGCGCCCGGCGTCCAGGCGTTGCCCTTCCAGTCGGTGAGACCGGCGGGCGGCTCGTCGGTGAGCCCCTCCCACCAGACATCGCCGTCGTCGGTGAGAGCCACGTTGGTGAAGACGGTATTGCGGGTGAGGGCATCCACCGCATTCGCATTGGTGTCGCGACCGGTGCCGGGAGCCACGCCGAACATCCCGAACTCGGGGTTGATCGCGTAGAGGCGGCCGTCCTCACCGAACTTCATCCAGCAGATGTCGTCGCCGATGGTCTCAGCCGTCCAGCCGGGCACCGTCGGCACGAGCATGGCCAGGTTGGTCTTGCCGCACGCGCTCGGGAATGCGGCAGCGACGTAGCGCGCCTCACCCTGCGGACTCGTGAGCTTGAGGATGAGCATGTGCTCGGCGAGCCAGCCCTGGTCACGGGCCATGACGCTCGCGATCCGCAACGCGAAGCACTTCTTGCCCAGGAGCGCGTTCCCGCCGTAGCCGGAGCCGTACGACCAGATCTCACGGCTCTCGGGGAAGTGGACGATGTACTTGTGCTCGTTGTTGCAGGGCCAGGGCACGTCGGCGGCCCCGTCGACGAGCGGCATGCCGACCGAGTGGACGCAGGGCACGAAGTCGCCTTCGGCGCCGAGCACGTTGAGCGCGTTCTTGCCCATGCGGGTCATCACGCCCATGCTCACCGCCACGTAGGCGGAGTCGGTGAGCTCCACGCCGATGTGGGCGATCGGCGAGCCGAGCGGCCCCATCGAGAACGGCACGACGTACATCGTGCGACCCCGCATGGCCCCCGAGTAGAGGCGGGTGAGTTCCTCACGCATCCCGGCCGGCTCGCGCCAGTTGTTGTTCGGGCCCGCATCCTCCTCGCGCTCGCTGCAGATGTAGGTGCGGTCCTCGACCCGGGCCACGTCGCCCTGGTCGCTGCGGGCGTAGAAGCTGTTGGGTCGCTTGGCCGGGTCGAGCTCGGTGAGCGTCCCCGACGCCACGAGCCGCCGGGTGAGCAGCTCCCGTTCCGCCTCCGACCCGTCACACCAATGCACGGCGTCGGGCTGGAGGATGGCGGTCCAGTGCTCGACCCATGCGAGCAGCTTGGCGTTGGTCGTCGGAGCCTCGGTCATGCGAGCAATGTAGGCGCGGCGACCGGCTGCAGCCGGATGGTGCAGGGCCGGTGGCGAGGCCCCGAATCCGGGACCGAACCGGAGCCCCGACCCTCGGTGCGTCAGCGCTGGACGCCGCGGCGGGCCGACCGGCGGGCGTGCCGGGCGAAGGCCAGCTCGATCAGCCGGTCGAGCAGCGCCGGGTACGACAGTCCCGACGCCTGCCACACCGCCGGGTACATCGAGAACGGCGTGAAGCCCGGGATCGTGTTCAGCTCATTGCACGTGAATCGACCATCCCGGAGGAAGAAGTCGACCCGGGCCATCGCCTCGCAGCGACACGCCTCGAACGCCTGGACGGCGAGCCTGCGCACCTCATCGGTCTGCTCCGCCGTGAGTTCGGCCGGCACGAGGAGACGCACCGTGCCGGTTTCGTACTTGTTCTCGTAATCCAAGAAGGTGGCATCACCCTCGATCTCGCCGGGGACCGACGCCACGGGCGGATCGTCGCCGAGCACCCCGACCTCTATCTCGCGACCGCCCACCTCCTCCTCGACCAGCACCCACTCGTCGTAGGTGAACGCCAGGTCGAGCGCAGCCGCCAGCGCCGCCCGATCGGGCGCCCGGGTGACGCCGACCGACGAGCCCATGTTGGCGGGCTTCACGAAGCACGGGAATCCGATCTCGGCCGCGACCCGGTCGGCGAAGCCATCGCGATCGTGGCCGTCGCGCAGCGCCAGCCACCGGGCGATCGGCACGCCGGCCGTACCGAGCAGCCGCTTCATGGCGACCTTGTCCATGCCGACCGCCGAACCGAGCACGCCGGCGCCGACATAGGGGATCCCGGCGATCTCGAGCAGGCCCTGCACCGTGCCGTCCTCGCCGTACGGGCCGTGCAGGAGCGGGAAGGCGACATCGACCGCGAGGTCGTCGCGGACGATCGCCGGGCTCGGCACCGGGATCACCTCGCCTTCGACGGCGAAGGCCTTCGGGAGGGCGTCGGGATCACCGGCCGCGAGGAGGCGAGCCGCTTCGGTTGCGAGATGCCAGCGCCCGTCGGTGCCGATCGCGACCGGAACGATCTCGTAACGCTGCGGGTCGAACGACTTGGCCGCGGCCACAGCCGTCGTGCACGAGACATCGTGCTCGGCGGACTGCCCTCCGAAGATCAGCATCACCCGGGTTCGCCGCTCGCTCATCGGGCGCATTCTTGCCGCCCGCCCCGGGTCGGCGCCGGATCTCGACACCGGTCGGCAGGTCGTCCCGAGCCCGCGGACCCTGCCGCCGGGCGGCGAGAATGGCAGGCATGACCCCGACCACCGTGATCCTCACCGGCACCGGCACACCGCATCCGAGTCCGGGCCGAGCCGGCGCAGGGACGCTCGTCCGGCACGGCGACGTCACTCTCCAGTTCGACGTCGGACGGGGCACCGTCCTGCGCCTCAGCGAGGCGGCGGCACCGATCCCCGACCTCACCGCCGTGTTCGTCACCCACATCCACAGCGATCACCTCGTGGGCCTGCCCGACCTCGCCCTCACCCGCTGGGTGATGCATCACCACCACGGCTGCGGCCCGCTCACCGTCGTCTGCCCCGAGAACGAGTGCGCCGACTTCGTGCGCACGATGCTCTCGCCCTACGCCGCCGACGTCGCCGTGCGCATGGAGCACTTCCAACCCGAGCCGCCGAGCGTCGATCTCTTCACCTTCCCGGTTCCCGGCCGGGCGACGACCGTGTGGACCTCGGAGGACGAGGCGGTGCGCGTCGACGCCGTCGCCGTCCACCACGAGCCGGTTGCGGGGGCCGTCGCCTACCGGGTCACGACCCCGACAGCCGTCGTGGTGATCTCGGGGGACACCCGGGTGTGCGCCGAGGTGGAGGAGTTGGCCCGGGATGCCGATGTGCTCGTGCACGAGGCGTGTCGGCGAACCGCCTTGCGCGACGCGATCGCCGGGACCGCATACGAGACGATCTTCGATTACCACGCCGACACCGTCGCGCTCGGCGGACTCGCGCAGCGGGCCGGCGTCGGCCACCTCGTGCTGACCCACCTGATTCCGCCGCCTCGGAACGACCGCGACGCGCACGGCTTCGCCGAGGACGTGCGGAGCGGGGGCTACGAGGGCCGGCTGACCGTCGGCGAGGACCTCTTCAGCGTCGAGATCGGACCCGCGGCCTGACGCCGCGCCGAGCCGATCGCTCCGGCACCCGGTTCGATCAGGCCGCTGTCACCTGGAGCACGGCGCGGATACCGAGCCCCATCAGGAACAAGCCTCCGAGGCCGTACGCGAGTTCCATCCACCCGCGGGCCTTCCAGACGTACCGGTAGGAGTAGAGGAGCCCGACGGTGATGAACGCCACGAACCCGTAGAACATGTGGAAGCGGGGCGGGGCGAAATCCTCCGCCGAGACCAGCAGCACGCCGAGCACGACCTGGACCATCATCACGGCCTCGGCACCGATCACCGGCCACCAGCGCCAGCGGAGCCCGCGCACGGTCCCGACCCGCCAGGCCACCAGCATCCAGACCCCGGCGGCCGCGTTGGCGTAGATCGCCGCCCAGCCGAGGGTCCGGTGCGCGTCGAGGAGCACTACAGCGTCTGGTCGTCGGCCGCCGCGAAGGACGTTTCGCCGCCGCGCAGCAGGTTCTTCAGCACCTTGCCCGCCGGGTTGCGGGGCAGCGGCTCGTCACGGATCTCGACGTACTCCGGCACCTTGAAGTCGGCGAGGTGCTGACGGCAGAACGCCCGGATGCCCTCGGGGTCGGGGTTCGCGCCGTCGCGCAGCTGCACGACGGCCTTGACCTCCTCGCCGAGCTCGCGGTGCGGGACGCCGACGACCGCCGCGTCGATCACATCGGGGTGCTCGAAGAGCACGTGCTCGACCTCGACGCAGTAGACGTTCTCGCCGGCCCGGATGATCATGTCCTTGGCCCGGTCGACGAGGTACAAGTAGCCGTCGGTGTCGACGTAGCCGATGTCGCCGGTGTGGAACCAGCCGTCGGTGAGCACCTCGGCGTTCACCTCGGGCCGACGCCAGTACCCCCGCAGCATCACGGTCGGACCCTTGATCCAGACCTCACCCCGCTCCCCCGTCGGCGCGTCGCTGCCGTCCGCGGCCACGATCTTGATCTCGACGGTCGGGGCCGCCTTCCCGACCGAGCCCGGGTGGGCGAAGTAGTCGGCACCCCCGTGCGCGGTCGCCACCGAGGCGGTCTCGGTGAGCCCGTAGGCCGTCGTGAGGGTCTGACGCATCTGCGGGAAGACCTGACCGATGCGCTCGACCAACTCCGGCGCAGCCGGGGCGCCGCCGTACGACGCCCGCTGCACCGAGGTCAGGTCGTACTTGTCGAGGTTGGGCGATTCGAGGATGCGCCACATCACCGTGGGCACTCCACCGATCGACGTCACCTTCTCGGTCTCGATGGTCTGCATGGCGACGTCGGGATCGAACCGCCCGACCGGCATGAGCGCGATCTTCCCGCCCGTGGCGTATGACGTCGACATCGTGGCGAGACACCCGGTGACGTGGAAGAGCGGAACCACGAGGAGCGAGCAGGCCTGGAGGGTGGCGCTCGCCTCGGGGGGCGGAGTCCCCCGCATCGCGGCCGCGATCCCGAGCACGATGATGTTCTGGAGGTTGGCGATCGCCTGCCGGTGCGTGATCGTCGCCCCCTTGGGCTGCCCGGTCGTCCCCGACGTATAGAGGATGGCGAGCACGTCGTCCTCGTCGATCGGCGAGGTCGGCATCCCGGGGTCGTCGCCCGCCAGCAGCGCATCGAACTCCGGGGTCCCGAAGGTGAACACGTGCTCCAGCGCCCGGATCTCGGGCAGCCGGTCGTGCACCGAAGCGATACGTCGGGCATCCCCGATGAGCACCTTCGACTCCGAGTCGTTGAGGCCGAACTCGAGCTCTTCGGCCTTCCACCAAGCGTTCAGGGGAACGACCGTCGCACCGAGGATCGCACAAGCCCAGAAGGTGATCACCCACTCGGGCACGTTCGCCGAGCAGAGCGCAACCCGGTCGCCGCGTGCCACACCGAGGCCCGCGAGCGACTGGGCGAGCGTCCGCGCTGCCGCGTCGTGCTGGCCGAACGTGTAGCGCACGTCCCCCTGAACGAGGAAGTCGACGTCGGGTCGCAACGCGTTCTGCTCGACGAGCTCCCGCAGCGACCGCATCCGGGTCTTGTAGACCTGGAGCGGAATCCCGAGGACCTCCTCGGCGACGATTTCGAACGGACCACCCGGTCCGGTGAGCTGCTCGACGGGATCGACGGCGGTCACGCCCGCTCCTCCTGAACGACGTCGAACGCCAGCAGCTCGCTCGTCATCGCGATCGGCGGCCCGTTCCGGGCTTCCCGGTGGCCGTGCGCGAACGCCTCGCTCTGCACCCAGGCGTCGAAGTCTTCGGTCGAGCGCCAGCGCGTGTAGACGTAGAACACGCCCCGGTCATCGGTCGGCCGGAGCAGCTCGAAGGCCTCGAAGCCGGGAGCCTTGGCGACCTCTCCGGCCCGGGCCGCGAACCGCTCGACAAGGGTCTCGGCGTGCTCGGCCGGGACATTGATCGCATTGATGCGCACGACGCTCATAGCCGGGCATTCTGCCCGCTCGGAGCCTCTTCGGGCGAGACGGGTCTCGCCCTCACGCTCCTACGACCCCGGGGGTCGGGTCGACCAATAGATCTCGGGGAGATGCGCGAACCGCCAGAGGATCCGCACGAGGAACACCACGCTCCAGATCGGGACGAGCATGAAGCCGATGTCCCGGG
>JBJSXF010000079.1:0-3574 GCA_046086225.1 Actinomycetota bacterium
TGTTCGTCGGTCGCCATATGCCGAAAAAGGGCCCGCAAGTGCTCCTCGAAGCACTCGTCGAACTCTTCGGGAGAGGTATCCCGTTCCGGGCCGAGTTCCTCAGCGATGGACCGCTCCGAGAATCCCTCGAGGAGCGAACTCGCACCGCCGGTCTCAGTGAGCATGTCGTTTTCAGGGGGCACGTCGAAGATGTCGCCGTCGAGATGCGGCGGGCAGCCATCATCGTCCGCCCGTCTTTCTGCGAAGGGCTCCCACTCAGCTTGATGGAGGCGATGGCGACCCGACTCGCAGTCGTTGCGACCGATGTCGATGGCAACCGGGATCTCATCTCAGACGGACGTAATGGACTCCTCGTACCGCCCGGAGATCCGGCCTCCCTCGCAGACGCGCTCGAGCGGGTTCTGGCCTCGGAAGCCCTCCGCGAGAAACTCGCAACGGCGGCATGTGCAGACGCTCGTGCCTACACCTGGAAGCGGTGCGCCGAGGAGACGGCTCAATCGATCAGCCGAGCGATTGCAGATCGCAAACGGGGCACTCAAGCCGACAGCCGCTGACGGAGAGACACATCCGCCACTGTCAGTCGTCGCCGGGGAGAGCGGCGAGGAGCTGCTGGCGCCGGGCGAGGCGCCGTCGCAGTTTGACGTCCTGGTCGCCGAGCTCGGCCACCTGGGCGACGATCGCGACGGCGAGCGCCTCCACCTGGGCGTCGGCGTAGCGGAAGTCGGTGGTGTCGACCTCGGTGTCGGCCAGCCACTGGAGCGCGAGGAGGTCACCGAGACCGCCGAACTCGGGGACGAACGAGGCGAACGCGAGTCCGAGAGTGCCCAGTCCGGCGCCGGCCGTGGCCAATGCCGGTTGGTTCGCCGGGAGATGCACCCGCACCACCTCGGCGCCTGCCGTCCGGAGCGAGGTGAGCGCAGCATCGACGGCATCCACCAGGTTGTCACCGACGGTTACCACCTCGATCCGACCGGCCCGGTTCAGGGAGTCGTACCGCGATCCGAGCACGGTCGGCCCGATGCGATCGCGGCTGGGCCGGGCGACGACGATCTCGCGCGGCCAGTCGGTCGGAGCGAGGAGGGTGCGCAGGATCGGCTCGTAGGTCGTGGGCACGTGGAGTTCGGCGGGAGCGAGCGGGAGCAGCGGGCCGTACATGACCGTGAGCGAAGTGCGGTGCGCCTGAACACCGTCGGTGATGCCGACCTGCTGGAGCGGAGCCGAGTCGTGGAGATGGACGCCGACGATGTGCGCGCCTTCGCGCAAGGCGATGTGCTGGGTTGCCGGATGCGTGAGCACCGGTTCACGCATGCGACCGCGGACACCCGAGGTGCCGAGGCGCTCGAGCAGCCGTTCGCCGAGCCGGTTGGCCAACCCTCGTCGCCGGAACCGCGGATCGGTGACGGTGCCGCCGGTCTCGACGACCCCGTCGGCGACGTAGACGGCACCCCAGTGCGCCGCCACCTCGCCTTCCTCCGTGACGGCGACCTCGCCGATGCGTTCGCCGCGTTCGATCTGGGCTGCGATCCGCTCCGGGTAGTAGAGCGCCGGACCGGGATAGGTCCACCCGTAACACCGGTAGACGGCCCGGGTGAGCGCCGCAGCGTGCTCGACGCCGATCGGCACCATCGTGACCGGCGCGTCGGACAGCGCCACGTCCTCGTCGATGACCTCGAGCGCACTGTCGTCGAGGAGCACCCCGTGCGCGGGGAGCGGGAGCCGCACCTCCGTGAGGTTGCCGCCGCCCGTGATCCGACCGTCGCTCGCCGTCGCCAGCCCGAGGTCGACGAGCGCGAGCACGACGGACGGAGCGCCGCTCACCGGCTCGCCCCGGTCGGCGAGACTCACGATGACCTCGGTGCCGTCGAGCCCGACCGTGAGCTCGAGTTCGGCCCGCTCCTCGCCCCCGGCGAGACGGCGTGTCGCATCCTCCCCGAGCAGGCGGATCACGACGGCGGCCACCTCACCGGGACCGCCGGCCGCGACGACTGCGGTCCGGGCCGTCTCGGCGAGCACGCCGATGCCCGCTTCGTCCGCCGGCGCGACTGCGCTGATCATCTCGGGGGCCTCCCTCGGTCTTCCGCCGTCCCGACCCGGGCCGGCTCCCTCACCGCCGGAACCGCCCGGCACCGGACGTCGAGGTCGTAGGGTAATGACGCGTTCCGGGATCCCCCCGGCGATCCCTCGCCCGGGCCGTCCCGTCGCCCGTTCCCTCCATGGCCGACGCTCCCGACACCCCTCGCCGCCGCCGTGCCGCCCGTCGGGCCTTCGTCCGGCAACGGGCCCGTCGCCACCCGGCATTCCTGCGCGCAGTGGCCGCCGACGCCCGCTGCGCGTTGGCGAGTCGCGGCATGCCCGCTCGGGACCTCGGCCGACTCGCGCTCGCCAACGAGATCTGGCACCTGGCCGTCGAATCGGACGCGTTCCTGGCGCTGATCTGCTACCGGGCGAAGGCCCGGCTCCAAGCCTTTCGCGTGCCGTTGCTCCCGGCGATCCTGCACCGGTTCGCCATCATGATCGGGCAGGTCTCGATCGGCGACCCGGTGCTGATCGCACCCGGCATCTACCTGCCCCACGGACAGGTCGTCATCGACGGCCTCGTTGAGATCGGCGAATCCACGGCGATCCGCCCCTGGGTGACGATCGGTCTCGCCGAGGGGGTCCTCCGCGGTCCGACCATCGGCGGCGGCGTGCGGATCGGGACCGGCGCCAAGGTGATCGGTCCGGTGACGATCGGCAACGGAGCCCGCATCGGCGCGAACGCCGTCGTGCTCATCGACGTGCCGTCGGGCTCGACGGCGGTCGGGGTGCCGGCGCGCGTGATCCCGCCGGAATGACTCCAGCCGGGCCGACCCGACCCCGGATGCTCGGTGCCGTCCGGTCTCAGACGGCGACGTGGAGGTGCTGGGTGACCTCGGGGGGCAACTCGAACTCCCCGGCCGCGGTGGCGACGTGCATCCCTCCCGCTCCGGATGCCGTGACCGTTCCCTGATTGCCGGGTAGCAGCCGGGCGCGGGCAACGAGGGCGAGTCCGGCTTCGGAGAGCTCGAGCTTCTCGCTGATACGGACGACCGTGACGTCACCCGGACCGCACTCGGCCAGAGGACGGGTCGCCACCTCGGCCACCGGGTGCCGGGAGCCGGGGATGGGATTGCCGTGCGGGCACGTGGCGGGATCACCGAGGAGCGCGACGAGCTTCTCCTCGACGTCGGCCGAGATCACGTGCTCCCAGCGCCCGGCTTCGCGGTGAACCTTCTCCCACTCCAACCCGATGACATCGGTGAGGAGCCGCTCGGCGAGCCGGTGACGCCGGACCACCGAAGTGGCGAGGGCCCGGCCCTTGACCGTGAGCGCCACCGAGCGGTCGTCGCGCAGCTCGAGAAACCCCTGGTCGGCGAGCCGCCCCACGGTCTCCGACACGGCCGCGGCCGAGACCCCGAGGCGCTCGACGAGGCGGGCGCGCATGACCTTCACGCCCTCTTCCTCTACCTCGAGGATGTTGGAGAGGTACTCCTCGGTTGCGTCGTGGTGATCCGCCACCCGCTCGCTCCCCTGACTGCCGATCCGGGCTGAAATC
>JBJSXF010000080.1:0-8546 GCA_046086225.1 Actinomycetota bacterium
CTCCTCCACCAGCTCCTCGGGGTGGCTCGCGCCGTCGAGGAACGAGAAGTTGGAGTGGCAGTGGAGTTCGGCGTAGGCGGGCGTGCCCCCGCCCCGTCCGGCACCCGGCGCGCCGGACCGGCCTGTTCGTTGCGCCTGCTCCACGGCCATGCCGGCACCTCGCGTCGGGATCGGGGCCGGAGAATCTACCCGAACATACGTTCGATAGCCAAGAGCCGGGTCGGAGGGAACGGGGCGACACCCCCGGCGTCATCGGGGGCGACGAAGACGAAGATCGCAACGGCCCGGCCCCGATGCCGACGAGCCCCGATCAACGGATCAACGGTCTTCGGGCGGCAGGTCCTCGAGATCGGCCAGGTCACGCAGTCGACCGGTTGCCCGTTTGTTCAACCGGATATCGGCGATGGAGAGGAACGGCACCGAGAGGCCGCCGATATCGATGAGGACCCGACGCTCGTAGGCCTGGGGGAAGTCGAGTCCGGCCGCGAACGTCAGGATGTCGATGCGCTGCGGCTCCCGGCCGAGCTGCACCACGATCTCGTCCTGCTCGAAGTCCTCGGCGACCAAGCCGAGCTCGCCGAAACCGAACTCGCCGAGCGCGGCGATGACGCGTACGGAGTTCGCCGGGTCGGCCCACACCCAGACGTCGAGATCCTTCGTGTACCGGGGGTGTCCGTGGGCGGCAAGGGCATATCCGCCGACGATCAGGAAGCGGACGTCACGGTTGACGAATGATCGTAAGAACTCGCAGAAGTCGCGGTTCAGCTCCATGAATCCACCCGTGATGCTCACGCCGGAGCGACTCGACCGCCTTGATCCGTTCGACCGCCGGTCGGGTCAGCCAGTAACGCCACGGCTCATCGCGCTCGTCGATGCGCTTTCTGGTGACGACTCGCTCCACCGGCGACATGCGGGAATGCTACCGACGGACCGGAGCACCCGAACGCCGATGCCGTATGCGGTGAGATCAGTCGTGGACGGCCTCGAGCGCGGCGCGTCCGCCGGCCACCGCCACCACGCACGCGACGTCACCGTCGCGATGCGTGCGCACCACGAGCTGGTAGCGCGCCGTGCGGCGACGGGCCGCCCGGTCCCACCAGCGCACGTCGTGGGCCCAGGGTCCGGCCCAGGCCACGACCGCACCCGCGACGAGCGCGCTCTCCAACCGGGCGGGCGCGCGGACGTGCTCACCCCGACCGCCGACGACGACCGGCGCGCCCGTGTCGTCAAGGAGCTCGGCCGGATCGGGCGGGTCGAGCACGCGAGCCGGTGCCGGCGCCGGGAGCGCACCCGGCCAGGCGTCGATCTGCCCCCGCCGCTCGGTCGCCCGCTCGTCACCCCACGGCACCCAGCGCACCCGCTCGACCGGCGTGCGCCCGCCCTGCAGCACCGCGGTGACGACCGCCTCGGGTCCGAGCAGCGACTGGACGCGCGCGAAGGCCCGGTCGGCGCGGTCGCGTCCGGCCGGGTCGTCACCCCAGAGCCCGAGCCGACGACCGCCGACGGGCGCGACCTCCTCGGGCACGAGCCGCAGCAACGTGAGGCCGCCGCTCGTGCCCCCGTCGCCGACCCACGCCTCGAGCTGGCGGCGGACGCGTTCGGCGAGCGCACCGGGACCGGCGTCGTCGGCGAGACGCCACCCGCGTGCGAGCCGCTCGCCGTGCTCGGTCTCGGCCTCCACCAGCACGCGCGTGCAGACGAGGCCGATCCGGGCGAGCCGGTCATCGAGCCGTTCGGCCAGCGCCCGGGCCGCGAACGCGGCCGCGTCGATGCGATCGGCGGGCGGATCGAGCTCGGTGCGCTCGACGAGATCGGGCGGGGGTGTCGCGAAGCTCGGCGGCGCGGGCTCACGGCCGCTCGCCAGATCGTGGGCGAGGCGACCCGGTGCTCCGAACCGGTCGAGCACCGACCCGGCGGGCAGCGCCGCGAGGTCACCGAGCGTCGGCACCCCGAGCCGCACGAGCAGGTCGGCGAGGGCGGGATCACCGAGGGCGGCGACCGGCCACGGCGCGAGGAACGCCGCCGAGCCGCCCGGGGGCACGACCTCCCCCCGATCGCCGCGCCGGGCCGCGAGCCGCGCCGCGAACGCGCCGTCGGCGATGCCGACCCGCACGGTGATGTCGGGCCCGAGCACCTCGGCGACCGCGGCACCGAGCGCGACTGCGAGCGCCTCGTCGCCGCCGAAGTAGCGCGAGGGGCCCCGGGCCGGGAACTCGCAACGCCCGGCCTGCTCCATCTCCACCCGCGGCGTGAACCGCTCGATCGCGCGCACCACCGGCTCGAACGCGCGCACCTCGTCGGCCTCGTCGCCGGCGACGCACACCAGGCCGGGTACGCGGGCCTCGGCTTCGCGTCGCCGCAGTCCGGTGACCACGCCTGCGGCCCGGGCCTGCGGGCACGCGGCCCGCACCACGTCGCGACCGTCGACCCGGACGTGCACGACGACGGGCACCCCGACGAGCGCCGGGTCGCGGGCCCGGGCCGCGACCACGGCCCAATCGGCGACCCGGACGCAGCCGATGCGGGTGGGCACCGGACAACCCTCAGCCCACGCGCGCGATCGTGCGCGCCGCCTTGGTCTCCACCGCCACGGTGAGCGGCCGCGGCTCGAGCCGACCGTGTCCCGCGCCGAGTCCGGGCCAGGGTCCGCCGCGCGCGTGCAGTCGCACCGCGGCCTCGGTCGGCCAGCGACCGCACGCCACGAGCACCGTGGCCCGCTCGCGAGCGCGCGCCACGAGCCGACGGGTGTCACCGACCGACACTGCGGTCGGCACCACCGCGACGACGAGCGCAACCCCGTCGAGGAGCGCGGCGACCACGGCACCCCAGCGGTCGGGGGGCACGGGCCGCACGACCGCGCAGCGCTCGAGCGCGACCCCGGCCTCGTGCGCGGCCACCGCGCCGAACGAGGCGTCGGGATCGACGACGGCGGCCCACTCCCCGGCGCCGGTCGCGGCGGCGAGCAGCGCGGCGGCGACCGAGGTGACGCCCCCACCGATCGGACCGTCGATCGCGACGGTCGCGCCGCGGGTCAGGCCGTGACCGGGGAGGGCCGCGCCGACGGGACCCTCGACGCGCAGGACACGATCACGGGCGAGGACGACGGGCGCGCTGCGGGCCGCAACGGCGCGCAACCGGGCTCGGGCCGCGGGGTCGCGCCGGGGCAGGACGGGGTGACCGACGGCCGGTCGGACCTCCCGATCAGCCGGGAGGTCGGCCGGGAGATCAGTCCGGGAGTCGGCCGGGAGATCAGGGGGCGGGCCGGGAGACACTCCCCCACCCTAGGCGAACATATGTTCGCCTCTCCACCCTCGGGGTCAGCCGACCTTCGACTCCCCGGGCTCGACGCCCCGGGCCGCGAACGACCAGCCCGCCTCGTCGCCGTAGAACTCGAAGAGGTGCTCGACGAGCCGCTGGGCCTCGGCCTCGAGCGCGCCCCACGCGCCGGCGGGGGCCTCGACCGTGACGACGTTGGAGTACACGGTCACCTTGGTCGCGCCCGCGGCGAGGAGCCGTCGGGCAAGGACGTCGGGCGGGCGGTCACCGGCTGCGGCCTCGGCGTCGCCGTAGACCTCGATCTCCATGCCGGTGACCGAGCGGTTGCAGGTGAGGATCCGCACCTCCGGCCGCGCCCCGGCGCGCACCGTGACCGTGATCGGCTGCCCCATCGATCGATCCTCCTCCCGGCCGCGACCGGATCTCGCGGACCCGCGGAGGCTAGAGCAGCCGGAGCTCCCGTTCGTACCTCGGGACCCCGGGCCAGGGGATCTGGTCCATGAACCCCCACGAGCAGCGGTGGATCGCCGACGGCCCGTAGCCCGCGAGCGCGGCCCGGTGCGCGGGCGCCGGGTAGCCGCGGTTCTGGTCGAACCCGTAGGCCGGGTAGTGGCCCGCGGCCTCGACCATGAGGTCGTCGCGCACCGTCTTGGCCACGACCGACGCCGCCGCGACCGTGAGCACCGACTGGTCACCCTTCACCACCGTGCGCACGAGGCCGGGCCGGCGGAGGTAGTCGTGAGACCCGTCGAGGATGACCCGATCGGCGACGAATCCGGCCGCTTCCAGCTCGGCGAGGGCCCGCTCGGCCGCGAGGCGCAATGCCGCGGTCATGCCGAGCGCGTCGCACTCGGTGTGCGTCGCGTGCCCCACCCCCACCGCCGGTGCCCACTCACGCACTGCGATCGCGGCGGTCGCGCGCGCGGATGGCGAGAGCAGCTTGGAGTCGCGAACGCCGGGAAGCGGTCCCTCACCCGCGACCGCGGCGGCGACGGTGACCGGTCCGGCCCACGAGCCCCGACCGACCTCGTCGATTCCGACCACGATCCGGTCGCCGTCCGCCCGGAGCGAATCCTCCAGATCGGTCGTCGGCCGCACCGTCGCCACGGCTTCGCAACCTAACCGGGCCCGAACGGGAATCGGCGGTGTCGCGCCGCGGTCGTAGCATTGGCCGATGCGACCGGGCACACGCGTGGAGGTGCGGTCGCGGTTCGAGCAGCGCTGGACGCGCGGCTTCGAGGTCGCCGAGTTCGACGACAGCGTCGATCCGCCCGTCTACCGCGTGCGGCGTCGTTCCGACGGCTCGATCCTGCCGGTCTCGTTCGCGCTCGACGACGTCCGCGAGGAGCAGCGTCGCAGCATGTGGTGGGTCTGACCGGCCGACAGCCGTACGTCACCGCGCCGGGCGGGGCGGAGCCGGGCTCCTCAGGTGAACGGGGTGTCGTTCTTCAGACGCTCGATGAGTGCCTCGACCGGCATCGCCGGCATCGTCATGGCCCGCATGGTGCCCCGGGCGCCGAGCATCACCGAGGCCCGGGTCATCGACTCGTCGTCGGGCGCCTCGATGATGTTGAGGAAGTCGTACTGCCCCATGAGCGCGTACTGGGCGTGGACCTTGAGCCCGAGCGCTTCGACCTCCTTGCGCACCGCGAGGATGCGCTCGGGGCGTTCGCGCAGAGCTTCCCATCCGTTGGGACCGAGCGTGGAGAGCATGGCGTACATCGGCACGCCCGCAGGCTAACGCCCGCCGTCGGGTGGCTCCACCGCTGCGATGTTCGCAGCCTCGTCGGGGTCGGGCGCGGTGGCGAGCCACGCCTCGACGATCTCCTCGGCGAGGGGCACGGTCACGAGCCGCAGGCTGAGGGCGAGCACGTTGGCGTCGTTCCAGCGGCGGGCCCCGGCCGCGGTCGCCGCGTCGCCGCAGAGCGCGGCCCGCACACCCGGCACCTTGTTCGCGGCGATCGACACCCCGGTGCCGGTCCAGCAGCACACGATCCCGGTGTCGGCCGCACCGCTCGCCACCCGCACCCCGACCCGGTGCCCCACCTCGGGCCAGGCGAGGTCGTCGCCGGCGGGCGGTCCGACGAGATCCACCTGGACGCCCCGGGCCCGCAGACCCTCGACCAGGGCGTCGGTGAAGCCGGTCCGCTCATCGGAGCCGAGCACGATGCGCACGGTCCGCGAGCGTACGCGCGGGCCTAGGCTCCGCGCCCATGCCGATCCGCGTCGCCATCGTCCCCCACACCCACTGGGACCGCGAGTGGTACTCGCCGTTCCAGACCTTCCGCATGCGCCTCGTGAAGCTCCTCGACGCGCTGCTCCCGCTCCTCGAGGACGACCTCTCGTACTCCCGCTTCCTCCTCGACGGCCAGACCGCGGTGATCGACGACTACCTCGAGATCCGACCGGAGGCCGCGCCCCGCCTCGCCCGCCTCGCGGCGGCCGGACGCCTCTCGGTGGGGCCGTGGATGGTCCTGATGGACGAGTTCATGGTGAGCGGCGAGACGATGGTGCGCGACCTGCAGCTCGGCATCCGCCGGGGCTCCGAGCTCGGCGGGGTGATGGAGGTCGGCTACCTGCCCGACATGTTCGGCCACGTCGCCCAGATGCCCCAGATGCTGCGGCTCGGCGGGTTCGAGCACACGGTCGTGTGGCGAGGCGTGCCCCAGAGCGTCGAGCACGACGCGTTCTGGTGGGAGGCGCCCGACGGCTCGCGGGTGCGGGCCGAGTACCTCTACGGCTCCTACTCGAACGGCCGCATGCTCCCCGATGACGCCAAGCGGCTCGTCGGTCGGGCGCGCGACTACGAGCAGGAGCTCGGGTCGGCCCGGCTCGGCGCCATGCTCCTCATGAACGGCACCGACCACGAGATGCCCCAGCCCTGGCTCGGTCGGGTCGTGGCCGAAGCCAATGCGATGCAGGACGAGTACGAGTTCGTCGTCACCTCGCTCCCCGAGCACCTCGCGGCCCGTCCCGTCGAAGGGCTCACCACGGTGCGGGGCGAGCTGCGGTCGGGGGCCCGGGCCAACCTGCTCATGGGTGTCGGGTCCAACCGGGTTGACGTCCACCGAGCCTGCGCAGCCGCCGAACGCACGCTCGAGCGGGTCGCCGAGCCGCTCAGCGCGTTGCTCCTCCCCGCCGCCGACTACCCGCACGCGCTCGCCGAGCACGCCTGGCGCAAGCTCGTGCTCAACAGCGCGCACGACTCGTCGTGCGCGTGCAGCCACGACGACGTCGTCGATCACGTGCTCGTCCGCTACGCCGAGGCCCGCCACATCGGCGAGGGGCTCGGCCGCGACGCCGTGCACCACCTCGCCCGCGAGGTCGACGCGCCGCTCGGCGCCACCCTCGTGGCGAACCCCACGATGCGCAACCGGGGCGGACTCGTCGAGGTGACGGTGCCCGGCGCCGGCCCGTGCACGATGGTCGGGCCCGACGGCACCGACCGACCCACCCAGGTAGTCGCCGAGGCCGGGGGCGAAGGACCGCCGATCATGGTCGCCGGACAGAAGGTGCGCTGGGTCTGCGACGAGATGCGCAACGGCGCGTTCCAGGGCCGACCGATCGCGGCCTACGAGGTCGAAGACGAGGGCGCCGAGGTCGTGGTCACGATGCGCGAGGCCGGCCCCGGCGAGCCGCGCTGCGACCTCGACGATCTGAAGGCGGTGATGCTCGCCCACGGCCTGGCCGAGCGCACCCTGCGCATCCGTTACGTCGAGACCGTCCGCCGCACGGTGATCTTCGACGCGGGCGAGGTGGCCGGCTTCGGCTGGGCGTGCTTCACCGCACGCGAGGGCTCCGGGGGCGACGGCCCGGTGCGGGGCCTCGCCAACGAGCACCTCACGGTCGAGGTCGATGGTTCCGACGGCACGTTCGCGGTCACGACCGCCGACGGCCTGCGGGTCGCGGGCCTCGGACGGCTCGTCGACGGCGGCGACGGCGGCGACACCTACAACTACTCGCCGCCCGCCGCCGACCGGATCATCGACCGGCCCGACACCGTGACGGTGGAGACGCTCGAGACCGGCCCCGTGCGGGCCCGGGTCCGGGTGACCGCCGGCTACACGCTGCCGGCCGCGGCCGTCGGCGACGAGCGCGCCTGCTCGGCCCGCACCGACGAGACCGTGCCGGTGCGGGTGGTCACCACGATCGAAGTGCGCGCGGGCGAACCGTTCGTGCGGGTCGCCCACGACATCGACAACCGGGCCCGCGACCACCGGCTCCGGGCCCACTTCCCGCTGCCCGCGTCCGTCACCGGATCATCCGCCGAGTGCGCGTTCGCGGTCGTGGAGCGCGGGCTCACCGCCGAAGGTGGCCTGCACGAGTTCCCGCTCCCGACCTTCCCGTCGCGACGCTTCGTCGACGCGTCCGACGGCACGGTCGGCCTCGCCCTCCTGCACGATGGCCTGCTCGAGTACGAGGTGGTGGACGCCGGCCGTGAGCTCGCGCTCACCCTGCTGCGCGCCAACGGCTACCTCTCGCGCTCCGAGCCGCACCTGCGCCCCAACCCGGCCGGGCCACTCGACCCGCTCGAAGGTCCGCAGCTCGCCGGCCGCCAGCGGGCCGAGTACGCGGTGATGCCGCACCGGGGCGACTGGCGCGCCGCCGACTGCTACGGCGCCGCCGACGCGTTCACCGTGCCGCTGCCCCGCACCCGCACCGTCCTGTCGGGATCACCGCGCCGCGCCGCAGCCGGCTCCGCGCTGCGGGTCGAAGGCGCCGAGGTCTCGGCCGTGCACCGGGTGCCCGGCGGGCTCGTGGTGCGGGCCTTCCGCACCGCCACCACCTCGGGCACCGTCACCGTCGAGCACGAGGGCACGCCGGGACGGGGCCACGTGATCGACTTCCGGGGCCGGCCCCTCGCCCGCTTCGAGGGTGCGGTCGAGGCCCGGCCGTGGGAGATCGTCACCGTGCAGCTCGCCACCTGACCGAGGGCGCCGCACCGTCGCGGCGCGGCACGCTCAGGGCGAGCCGACTCAGGTCGGGGGTGCGGCGAGCAGCGTCTCGCCCCGGGCCTCCGACGCCGACCAGTCGGGATCGATCGCCGACGCCCGGATGGTGCGCCCCTCGGGCACGTCCCAGAGCAGTGCGGGCCGGGCGCCGTGCCACCGGAGCGCGAACGACACGCGCCCGTCGCGGGTCGGGACGTCGTGCACGGCGAGCGACGCGCCGAGCCACTCCCGGTCGAAGCCGGGGAGCACATCGACCACCTTGCCGTCGTCGGCGAGGAGCCGGGCCCGCACCGCGCCGAGCACCCCGGTCTCGGCCCG
>JBJSXF010000081.1:0-8321 GCA_046086225.1 Actinomycetota bacterium
CGTGAGCGGTCGAGCGAGCACCCGTTGAGCGCCGGACGAACCCGACCCCGGGTCGTCGTGGCCGGACTGGGCGACACCGGGGTGCTCGTCGCGACCCGCCTCGCCCGCACGTGCGCCGTCACCGCCGTGGCGACCCGGCCAGCGCTGGTGAGCGGCCAGGAGCTCGGCGTGCGCCTCACCGACGGGCCCCGGTGGCGCCGCACCTACCTGATCCCCTACCCGAGGTTCCGACGGCTCGACCGGGTGCGTACCGTCCACGGGCGGATCACCGCGGCCGACCTCGAAGCACGCGTTGTCACGATCGAGGCGGCCGAAGGCACGATCACGAGCGAGCCCTACGACGTGCTCGTGATCGCCACCGGGGTGTCGAACGGGTTCTGGCGCCACGATCGGGTCGAGGACCTCGCCACGATCGAGGCCGGGCTCGCCGAGGTCGCGAACGAGCTGGCTGCCGCTCCCACCATCGCGGTGGTCGGCGGCGGCGCGACCGGGGTGAGCGTGGCCGACAACCTGGCCCGCGCCGGCCGGGCCGAGGTGCATCTCTTCCACGGGGGCGAGCAGCCGCTGCCCGGCTACCACCCGCGCGCCCGGGCCTGGGCCGCCGACACCCTCCGCCGTGACGGCGTCGTCGTCCATCCCGAACACCGGGCCGACCTGCCCGAAGGGTTCGCCACCGACCGCCTCACGCACGAGGCGGTCACCTGGTCGACCGGGCAGCCACCGTTCACTGCCGATCTCGTCTTCTGGGCGGTCGGCAAGGTACGCCCGCACACGGCATTCCTCCCCGCCGCGGTTCTCGACGCCGAGGGGTTCGTGCGCGTCGACGAGCACCTGCAGATTCCCGGCCGTCCGGAGGTGTTCGCCCTGGGCGATGTCGCGGCGAGCGACCCGCTCCGCAGCTCGGCCCGCAACTGGGGATATCGGATCGTCGTCGCCAACGTGCACCGTCACCTCCGGGGCGGCCGCCGACTCCGCCGGTTCCGCCCGCCCGCCTATCGCTGGGGCTCGGTGCTCGGTCTCCAGCCCGAAGGGCTCACCGTCGTGCAACCCAACGGGAAGCGCTTCCGCTTCCCCCGCCGGGTCGCCGAGCCGATGCTCTTCGGCTGGTTCGTGACCCGCTACCTCTACGGCGGTTTGCGGCGGGAGCGACCCGAGGGCAGCTGAGTTCCAGGTCCGCCCCCGATTGCGAGCGACACCCGCGCCGGGCATCCTCTTGCCCCGAGCGTCAGAGGTACCCAGGGGCCAACGGCAGTTCGACCAACGTGCCGTCGTTCTCGTCCTCTGCGCCCTGCATCGCGAGCGGCCACCGGACGACGCACTGCTCGACCGCCGCCTCCCGCACCGACTCGAGCGCCGTGAGTGACGACGCCGCTTCGACGAAGCGACCCCGCAGAACCCGCCTCTCGGCCTCATCGGCGAGCCGCTTCACCTCTCGCACGAGTGCCATGAATACCCGTCCATCGACCATGGCGCCACCGATCACTCCCGCATCGGGACCGGGACCTTCATCGTTCGTCGCTGCCATCACGCCGCCCAAGTTCCATCCTCCTGACCGAACCGCGGTTCGGTGATCAGGGTCCGCCGGACCCGCTCTACTGTCTTGTAACTCACACTGCCGATCAGATCGGCGATTGCACGATTGCTCCAGCCCTCGCCGTGGAGAAGGTCGATCGCTTCACGGCGCACGCTGACCTCATCGAGCTCGAGTTCGTCGGCGATCGCATTCAGCGAGTCCCCGTCGTGGAGCCGTGCAACGATCATCTCGCCGCGAACGATCACCTGCTCGGGGAGCGTGGCACCGGCGCACGAGGCCCGAAACCGGACCGCCTCGAGCAGCTCCCAACGTTCCGCCGGACCGAGCCCGCCGAAGTGACCCCACATCTCCTCAGCGGACCGGGGGAGCTGACGGCCCCGCCCGAACCACACACCCTCGACCAGGCATTCGGTGCGGACGGGACAGGCACGACAGCGAGCCCGATCGTCCGAGCCGAGTGGTTCATCGGAGGAGTACCGGTCACGGTCCGACGCCCGGCACCGGGCCGACGCCCAATCGACAGGGACGCGTTCCGCTCCTGCGACCGGAGCAATGAGTCGCATCACGTGATCGAGGTCGAACCCGGACTCTCCACCGCCACCTGCGGTACTCACGCCGCCTCCCCGGAGAGATCGTCGGCCACAGCATCGTGCTGATCCGGGAGGTAGCGGATCTCACACCCGAGCAGTCGGTATCGCGTCGAAACCGATCCCCGGCGCCCGATCACGATCACCTCGAGTTCCGCGGCTCTGGCCGCCGTCGCCAGCGGGAGGAATGCGTGGTCGCCGCTGCCGATCACGAGGCGACCGAAGCGCCCGCAGACCCACTCGGGCGGAGCATCCCCGACCAAAGCCCGGTCGGCCCCGTCCCGACCCCGGGCGAGTCTGATGATCCAGGAGAACGGAGCGCCGAAGGCGATTCGCCGGACGATCCGCCGATTCGCTGCGACGAACACCAGATCTCCGGCGCGGTAGCCACTGAGCCGGACAAAGTCGGCAAGGGCGGACTCGACCGCTCCCGGGGCGGGATACGCCCCACCAGCCAGATTCTCGGCGTCGACGAGGTGGAGAGAGGGGCGATTCGCACCTTTTCTCAAGCGCCTTCCTTTCCTGAGCTCGAGGGCCGACAGGCCTCTCCTGCCGTCACCCGACCGCCACCGGGGCGGTCGAGTGAGGACACTACCACATACGCCGGGGATGCACAAGTCCTGTTCACTCCAACATACATTGAGAATTACCTTTGAAATCAAATTACATAGAGACGTACCAAATTTGTTCGGAAGATGGTTTCGACGCCGTCAGGACCGGCCCGAACACCGGTCGGACCCGGGCCTGTCCCGAACGCTCAATACGCTCGCCGCATGACAGCGAAGCGGTTGATCGAGGTGTACCTGCCCAACTCGACGGTCGACCGGCTCACGGATGCGCTCGCCAGGTACGGCGACCTCTACGGCGACCGATCCGCCTTCGTGAACGACGCGATCGAGAACCTGCTGGTGCGACTCGCCGCCCGGGAAGACGACCAGCGAAATCGGCCCCGAACGACTCCGAACCGGTTCGCCCCCGACGAAGTGGCGGCGAGGGTGGCCGTGAGGACGCCGGTCGCCGGTGCCCGGACGACATCCGGCATTCCCGTCAATCCCGATGCTCAGCCGACTTTCGGTCTCCACAACCACGACTGGCCCACGCTCTGGGCCGCATCAGAACTCGGCAGGAAACCTCTGAACGACGACGACGCCTGGAGCCATTCCGGCCCGGGAACCGCAGCCGGCGGCCTACCTGTCGACCTCGCGAAGTGGGCCATCCGACTCGGTGACTACGCATGGGATCTGGCCGTTGCGGCATCGGGGACGGACATCAAGCTGGCGCAGTCAGGCTTCCCGTCCCCGCGAACGCAGCCCGACGAACGGCTCGGCCCGGCAACGGATGGAACACCGGAGTTCGACCGCACCACGATGAAGCGTCAACGGAAGGATGCAACGAACCGCTTCCGGACCCACTTCGTCGGTCATGCGTCCAAGCGAGGTGCACTCGAAGGCCCCCTCCTCGCCCTCCACCTCGTAGGTATCGATCCTTCCGATCCGAAGGCAGTGATGCTGACCCCGGAGGGGATCGACCTGCTCACGGAGCTCGACGGCCTCATGCCTTCGCCCGACGACCCGGCCCGACCGGAGCACCGACGCGCATTCCTGGCCCACCTGGCCCGGTGGGCGCCCGCCGACTTTGCATTCCTCGCTGATCTGATCCGCGCAATCGACAGCGGTACGACCCAGCGGTCGTCGCTCAAGGATGCGCTCCGGGAACGCCACCGAGACCCCGAGGGCGCCGGAGCTTCGACGCTCTCCACCAACATCGCCGGGTTCATCGCCCGCGGCCGGGAGTGGGGCCTGATCGACCCCAAGCAGGGTCCCGGACGGGTCTATCTCCTCACCCCGGACGCAGTCTCGGCGATCGAGACTGCCGAGCGGGACCGATCGACTCGATAGCCGCCTCGCTCGCCTTCACAGCTCCAGCGCGTTGATCCCGGCCGCGGACCGGACCGTGGCCGGGGTGTCGACCCAGCCGCCATCGGCGACGGCCGCGACGACGTCGACATCCTCACTCACCGCGTAGCAACGGCGGCCGTCTTCGAGCCCGCATATCGCGACGGCCCGTTCGGGCGCCCCCGACCGGGCGTACACGGCCGCAGCGGCCTCGACGGTGCACGGGCCGGTCGCTTCGTCCGCGACTTCGACCGGATCGTCACCGAGCACGTTGTGCTGCTCCTCGATCGGTCCGGTCGTGAGCGGACCGGGGTCAGCCGACCAAACCGCCGCCACATGCTTCGTCATGTGCATCCCGACTCCGGTCACCATGACGTTGCCGGCGCGACCGGCGCGAATCGCATCGACGACGTGACTGATCGAGTGGCTCATGTAGTTGCTGCCCGGGCCGCCGTAGTACGGGAGGCCGCCGGTGAACGTGATCGGGCGAGGGTCGTCGTCGGCCAGTCCGAGGGCATCGGCCGCGAAGGCGATGGCCGCACCGAAGCAGCTGTAGAGATCGAAGCCGTCGAGCCGATCGACGGTGACGCCGGCGCGCCGCAGCGCTTCGGTCGTGGCCGCCCGCATGCCGGCCGACCCCGCGAGGTCCGTCCGGCCGGCCACGTGCGAGGCGTCCCGAGCGAAGCCCGATCCTCGCAGGTGGACCCGCCACTCCTCGGGGACACCCCACGCGTCGGCAACAGCCGTGGTGACCACGACGTTGGCCGCCGCCATGTCGACGGCCGGGAACGCAGTCATCGCCTTCGAGTAGGGCGTGACGACGAGACGATTGTCGGGCCCGCCGGCGAGGAGTTCCTCGGGCGTGCGCTCGACCCGGAACCAGGCGTCATCGGTTCGGGCCGCCACTCGGCTCAGCCCGGCCATCCGCTCTCCCAGCACTCGGCGGTCCTCGGCCGACGCGCCCCGCTTCGCCCATCGGGCCTGCTCGAGCAGGGCGAAGGTGAGCCAGGCGGGCAGCACGCCGTGACGGCGCTCGGTCGGGAGGTACCAGGTGTCGAGAGTCTCGAGCACTGAGGGACGAGCCGCCGACGGGAACGACCACGGGACCGTCTCGCCCGCCGCCTCGTACCGGCCGAGAGTCGCGGCCGCCTCGGCGCCGACGACGACCGCCGCCGAGCACTCACCTCGGACCATGAGCGCGGCCACCTTGTCGATGAGCCGCTGGGGCGATGTGCCGGCGAGGATCGAGGCCGAGGTCGGCATCTCCGGGCGGCCGAGCCGGGCCGCGAGCCGCCCGCCCGGATCGTCGTACTCCCACGAGAGACAGTGCACGACAGCGAGATGGTCGAGGTCACCGACGACGTCTCGCGCCGTCCCGACGTCGGCAGCCGCGGCCCGCACGACCTCTTCCCACATGGTGAGGGGCTCGGGGGCGGCGTCCAGACCTCGCCAGATCCGTCTGGCCGTCCCGACGATGCAGACGCCGGTTCCGTCTCCGCCGCCGGCCGGCGTTCCGCTCACTGGGACACCCGAGCCGCGCCGTCCACCTCGGCCACAGAAAAAGTGAATCTCATAACATGAAAACTCTAGCCGCTATTGTGCCCTCGAACCCCCGGGACGGAACCCGAACGACGGAGAAGCCATGCTCGCCGAGAAGCGCCTGCTCATCACCGGGATCGCGACACCCGATTCGATTGCCACTGCGACCGCGCGGGCGGCCGTCGCCCTCGGGGCGCGGGTCGTGTGCACGGCGTTCCCCCGCGACCTCGACGCCGCCCGCGAGGTCATGGCCGAGGTCGACTCCGGGGTCGAGGTCCTCCCCCTCGACCTGTGCGACCGCGACGCAATCGCCGCGGTCAGGGAGCAGATCCACGGCCGGCTCGGAGAGCTGGACGGCGCGCTGCACGCCGTCGCCTTCGCGCCGCGATCCGCGCTCGGCGGCGACTTCATCGAAGCCGATCCGGCCGACATCGAGCTCGCGTTCCGCACCAGCGCCTGGACGCTCGCGTCACTGACCGGACTCGTCCGCGACCTCGCGCCGGCATCCGGCGCCTCGGTGGTCGGCCTCGATTTCGACGCGAACGGTGGCGCCTGGCCCGTGTACAACTGGATGGGCGTCTGCAAAGCGGCGCTGCGGTCGGCCGCCACCTACCTCGCCCGCGACCTCGGCGCCGTCGGGATCCGGATCAACCTCATCGCGGCCGGCCCGCTCTCGACCCGAGCCGCGAACGGCATCCCGAACTTCGACCGACTCCTCGACGCCTGGGAACGCACCTCGCCGATCCCGTGGTCGCCCACCGACCCGACCCCGGTCGCCGACACCGCCTGCTTCCTGCTCTCGCACTACGCGCGGGCGATCACCGGCGAGGTCGTGCACGTCGACGGCGGGTACCACGCCATGGCCGGACCCCGGCCCTGACCTGAGCGAGATGCCCTTCGCCCCGACGGGCGACGGTGCTCAGAGTCCGTTCGCCCCGACCAGGGGATACGGGCCGCCGGTGTGATGACGGTTCTTCCGCCACTGGGGCCACGCGGGCTTGACCGCAGGCGCTTCCGGCAGCGGGAACGAGGACACCGTCGTCGTCCCCGCCGTCGGCCGGGTGCCCTTCCAGCTCTGCACGACGAGACGCCAGCCGACGCCCTTGCCGAAGTTCGCCACCGCCGCCGAGTTCTGCATGATGCGGTTGCGTTCGATCGGCCGGTAGAGCCGCGCCCCGTCCGAACCCCGCAGGAAGTTGAACTCGCCCGTGCCGCCGACGGCGACGTCGTTGACGCCGTTGCCGTCGAGATCCACCAGGATCGGGGTCGAGAGCAGCTCGACGTGGTACCCCTCGGGCGCGCCGGGCTCCACGCTCCAGAGCACCCGGCCACCGGGACCGATCGCCCACACCCGACCCTTCGCGCACTTGGCGCAGGCCGCCACGACCACGTCATTGCGGCGATCACCGTTCACGTCACCGATGACGGGTGAGCCGAAGATCGGTCCGTTGAGCAGGACCGGCCAGCCGGGCAGCGGGGCGCCGTCCTCCACCCGGAAGGCCTTGAGCGTGTTGGTGGCCCATGCATCGCCCGACGGCCCGACCCCGGTGCCGACCACCACCTCGAACCGTCCGTCGTTACCGATGTCGCCGATAGCCGGGCTCGACTGGAAGATCTGGTGCTGGCACCGGGTCCACAGGATGAGCGGGCCCATGACCGTGACTCGGATCCGCCGCAACCAGCCCGCCCAGCTCCAACCGCCGCACGGGCCACCCGGACTCGCGTCGCCGCCGAGGAAGATGTCCTTGCGTCCGATCTTCCCGACGTCGAAGAGCGCCGGCGAATCCCAGATCGTGTCGAGGGTGTCCATCGGGAAGCCGGGGAGCACCCGACCGTTGCGATCGACGACGTAGAGCCGGTGGTCGTAGCTACCGAACACGATCTCGCCCCAGCCGTCGCCGTTGACGTCTCCGAACGCAGGCGTACCGACGACGCCGTTCTGCCCGGCCACCGTCATCGTTCGCACCCGCCACCGGACGGTGCCGTCGGCCCGGAACACGACGACGCCGCCCTGCTGACCATCAACTTCGATGCTGCCCGCACCGACCACGATCTCCTTGCGACCGTCCCGATCGATGTCGACGACCGTGGGCGTCGATTCCACTGCGACCGACTGCCCGGGGATCACCTGCACCGATCGGGGCCAGCCCGGGAGGTCACCGCCGTTCCGTCCGTCGAGCACGTGCACGACCCCGGAGAGATCCGCCGTCACGACATCGGGCCGGCCGTCACCGTTGACATCGGAGATCACCGGGGACGAGAGGTGAGACGGGCCGATCGGGGTCACCCAGGCCGCAGTCGGGAAGTTCGGTGGGGTCGTCGGGGCCGCCCCCGACGCCGGGACCCCGAGCCCGGCGAGCACGAGGACGCCGACGACGAGCGCGCGAACGCGCCTGCCTACCTGGAGGTGCGCTCCGCCGTCCCGGGCCATGGAGTGTTCATCGGCACGAATCGCCTCGGTGTTGAGCGATCCGATCCGGGAGTCGTCCGAGCCCGTTCGCGGTTCAGGCGACATTCGGGCCGGATTGGTGCGAGGGCCGCCCCGCCCCCCGAGCATTGATCGCCCGGACCTTGCACGTATATGTCTTCCCGACCGACAAACCGGTCACGACGATCGCCCGTACCAACGGGTTGGCGACCGTCACCGACCGGGTCGTGCCACCGTTCGACGACACGCACGCTGCGGTGAACCCGGTGAGCACACTCCCGTTGTTGCCGTTCGGCGTGTACGCCACCCGCAGCTGCCCGGCCGCAGGCCGGGTCACC